>JABMMM010000114.1 GCA_013205565.1 Alcaligenaceae bacterium
ATCGCAACGACTGCTTCGATCTGGACTGCGAAGCCAATCTTGCGTGCCGGTTCTGGGCCCATAGATGCGAGTAGATTGCTTAAATACAGCCCAAGTGATGAATGCCATGCTGATAACCGCTATATGACCGAGCATGTTGTATGGAATAGAGAGTGGCTCGCCTATATAAAGCCCGAAAGCTAAACACCAAAAACAGAACAACAGAATGCTGGCGATGTAGCGAACATAGACAGGTGCGTGCCGCAGAGGGTTGAGATTTGGATCTAGGAGCCGGCGCACATTTTGGAACAAAAAATAAAAAAACTTCAAAATACCGAACATATCCATACCCCCGCTATCTTCATTTTTTTTTATCGCTTTCAAGACGTCATCGTCAAGTTAAGCGCCAAACAACCTACTCAAAAGCTTAACATCCGGAGGCCATATGAAAGATTAATATTCACGAAATTTACAGTCGGTTTTTTTATCACTCACGCGTATTAAGTTTCGCTTATGGCAGACCTTGATTCCGACTAAGGTCTTTGCCTACATCGCGCATAACCAATTGACACATCTTGTCGCTGTTAATACTCTTGAGGCCAAACCTTTAATGCGTTCGTTATCGAGTACCCAAACCTGCCTTACCTCCCAATCGGAGCAACGCACCATGCCTTCACCCCATCAAGATATCCCAATGAAGCACTAAAAACATAATATGAAAGGAAGGCGGTCCGCAAGGCACCTTTAACATGGAGTAAGTGATGATTAAAAAATCTCAAACATTAGAGACCCAAAGAAGAGTTCTCTGCCTTGGCTTAACTTTACTACCCATCTGGAGTCTCGCCGCAAGTCAAAAGCCGGTTATTGAGATGTGGAAAAGTCCAACTTGTGGGTGCTGTCAAGATTGGGCAAATCATATTGAAGCCAATGGATTTGTGATTAAAGCCTATGCGGATGGTAATGATGAAATCCGTAAAAAACTAGGCATGCCCATTCAATTTGGTTCTTGCCATACCGCATTGATTGATGGCTATGCGATTGAAGGTCATGTACCAGCAAAAGAAATAAAACGACTCTTGGCTGAAAAACCCAAAGCGCTTGGATTGACGGTGCCTGCTATGCCGATCGGCTCGCCTGGTATGGATGGCTCTGAATACAAGGGCAGACAAGACCCATACGATGTTTTATTAATTGGATTAAATGGTAAGCCCTCGGTTTATCAAACCTATAGGTAGAGTCAGACATCCTCACTGTTCAATTCCGCCCCAGGCCACCATACCGCACAAGACAATCCTTCCGAGGGTGGTCTTTTTTTGGCTACAGGTTTGGGTTTACTATAGTTTGAAAATCTCATGGCAGGTCACTAGCACTGGCTCGGCTAGCTGGGGTGTCGGGTCTGGTGCCCTCAGTAGATTGGCTGCTGTACAGCGCCATTCGCAAAGAAGCTTTGCTCACCTCGCAAATTGAAGGGACTCAAGCCACTCTGACCGATCTCTTTGACGAAGAGGCTGGCTTTGAAGTCAGCAACACAGACGATGTCGAAGAAGTCACAAACTACCTCAGCGCGTTCAGGCTCGTTCAAGAGCAGCTACGCGACCCGAAAGGGCTACCGCTCAGTGTGCACCTGCTGTGCGACGCGCATCGCGTGCTGCTCAATGGAGTGCGCGGCACAGGCAAACAACCCGGAGAATTGCGCCGCTCCCAAAATTGGATCGGAGGAACTCGACCTGGTAATGCGGTGTTCGTCCCACCGCCCGCTGAGCGCGTTGCAGAACTACTCGCAGACATCGAACGTTTCATCCATGGGGACTTCACAGATTTACCGCCACTCGTCAAAGTCGCACTGATTCATGCTCAATTCGAAACGATACACCCCTTTCTGGATGGCAACGGACGCATCGGAAGATTACTGATCGCAGCACTGTTTGAACATTGGGGCCTGCTCGCCGAGCCCCTGTTGTACCTGCGCGGCTACCTAAAAAAACACCAAGCAGAGTATTACCGCAGGCTATCAATCACTCGTACCGAAGGTGACTGGGAGTCTTGGGTATCATTTTTTTTGGAAGGAGTGAGCGTTGCAGCGAGTGAAGCAGAAAAAAACATCATTGAAGTTGCAACCTTGATCACTGCCGACCGCAAACGCCTGCTTAAGTCACCAAAGGTAAGGCCCTCGAGTTCTCGACTTTTTGAAATGCTACCAATGATGCCTCGGTTCACCGTCGAGCAAGTTGGACAGAAACTTGAAACAACATTCCCGACTGCCAACGCCGCAGTCAAGACGCTTCAGGATCTAGGCATCGTGAGGGAGATGACTGGGCAAAAGCAGTACCGCACTTATAGCTATCAAGCCTATATTGAACTGCTGTCCCGCTGAGCATAAATTTGGGGTTGCGCATTGCGTTTTGATCCAAGTCAACGCGCCGTCATACCCAAGCACAAGACCATCCTTTCGAGGGTGGTCTTTTTTTAGCCGCAGGTTTGGGTTTATGAGGGTTTTGGGGGGACAATGCAAAGTGCGCAAGTACATTTTTGTTTCGCCTTTATGGCCCTTCACAAATGTCGTTAAAATTCAGGTCTAGTGTGGAGATGGGAAAAATGAGCACGAGCACCAAACTCATCCGCAACAGCACTGCCGAGTTTCTGATTTTCACTGGCCAAGTAGGTGAGCAGAGTATCGAGGCGCGCTACGAGCAGGAGACCGTCTGGCTGACACAGAAGCTGTTGGCGGAATTGTTTGCCGTTGATGTACGTACGGTCAGCGAGCATCTGAAAAACATCTACGAATCTGACGAATTGGAGCGGGCGGCAACTCTCCGGAAATTCCGGACAGTTCAAACCGAGGGTCACCGAGAAGTGGCGCGTAATGTCGATTTTTATAACTTAGACGCCATCATCTCGGTCGGCTACCGGGTCAATTCGGTACGGGCTACACAGTTTCGGCAGTGGGCGACGGGTGTGTTGCGGGAATTCGCAATCAAAGGGTTCGTACTGGACAAAAAGCGCCTCGAGAACGGGACTTTTCTGAATGAAGATTACTTTGAGCGCCTCCTAGCCGAAATTCGCGAAATCCGGATTTCTGAGCGTAAGTTCTACCAAAAAATCACCGACATTTACTCCATGGCGATGGACTACAACCGCGATGCGCCAACCACAAAAGTCTTCTTCGCCAAGGTACAAAATAAGTTGCATTTCGCTATCCACGGCCATACGGCAGCTGAATTGATCATTCGCCGCGCCGATGCCACACAGCCAAAGATGGGGTTGAGCAGTTGGGAGTATGCCCCTGAAGGTAAGATTCTGAGAACCGACGTGGTTGTGGCAAAAAATTACCTAAACCGAGAAGAACTAGAGTCCTTGGGTCGCATTGTCAACGCCTACCTCGACCTCGCCGAAGAACGGGCACAGCGCAAAATCCCTATGACCATGGAAGACTGGGCCAAGCGACTGGATGCATTTCTTAAGTTCACTGACCGCGAGGTGCTGCAAGATGCCGGCACTGTAAGCACTGAAATGGCCAGAACACACGCCGATAGCGAATTCGAAAAATACCGCATCGTGCAGGATCGGCTTTTTCAGAGCGATTTTGACCGGATGCTCAAACACATCGAGGCTTCTGGTGACTGGTCAGAAACCACGTAATAATAAGTTGCTCTCACCCCGCCGCCACACCGCACCAGACCATCCGTTCGACGATGGTTTTTTTTGCCCTCGCTCATTCAGGCAAGTTATTCAACTCATAGCTAGTACTGCGCCCACCAGCATTGGCTTTGCGCAACACGCCGCGTGTCAACAGCTCGGTGATGTCGCGCAAGGCGGTGTCGGATGAGCATTTAGCGATGGCGGCCCACTTGCTACTGGTGAGCTTGCCGTCAAAGCCGTCGAGCAGACGGTTGAGCAACTTTACTTGTCGCTCGTTCAGTAGTGTGGTGGCCCAACGTTGCCAAAAGTGCGTCTTTGCCAGCACCGCACTCATCGTGAGTTGTGCCTGATTGACCGCCTGATGTAGCGTATGCAGAAACCACGTCAACCACTCGGTCACGTCGAGCGAATTTTTTTGTGTGCGCTCAAGGATGTCGTAGTAAGCCTTGCGTTCTCGCTGGATTTGCGCCGACAGGCTGTAAAAGCGCTGAGGGCTGCCATCGGCACGAGCAAGAAATAAATCGCCCACAGCTCTGGCAATACGGCCATTGCCGTCATCGAAGGGATGCAAGGTCACAAACCAAAGGTGCGCGAGCCCGGCTTTGATCAGCGGTGGCTCGCCACTTGAAGCGTTGGCCCACTTCAGAAAAGCCGCCGTTTCTGTTTCAAGTTGCTCGGCGGGCGGCGCTTCAAAGTGAACGCGTTGACGACCGATAGGGCCCGACGCCACCTGCATGGAGCCCGTCACATCATCGCGCCACGCACCCACATTGATTTTGGCTATGCCGGTGTAGCCGGTTGGAAAGAGTGCCGCGTGCCAGCCGAACAAGCGCTCGCGAGAGACTGGAGACTGGCAATTGACCGTTGCATCAAGCACTAACTCAACCACACCCTCGACATGGCGATCTGCCGGAGCCAGTGCACCGATGTCGACGCCAAGGCGACGTGCAATAGACGAGCGAACAGACTCTACGTTCAGATGCTCGCCCTCGATCTCACTGGTCTTTACAACATCTTCGGTCAAAGCCGAAAGGCTTGCCTGATCACGCAAGGCCATGCCAACATCAGCCAGCCTCCCCATAAGCAAGCCTTGTGCGCGGCTGACCTCAGCCAAAGGCTGCGCCAAAGCCGCTAGGTCGTAGCGCCAGTTCGGCCAGCCTAGGGCTTGCCAGATGTAGGTGCAATCTCCGCTTTTCATGCGGAGATTATGAGGCGTATTGGCCGCAAGTGCAAGTGGATTTCAAGCATGCCAACCCTTCGAGGATGTTTTTTTGGACTAAAAATTACGATGAATTCGCACGAAAATCAATCGGTGTTGATTTTTTCTGAGCCCTCACCCAAAGCAAGCTTCAAAAATAATCCGACGGGACTTTAGTCGACGGTTTGCCAACTTCTGCTGTGCTTTGCGCTTATTGACGCATCTAAATATGGATAATGGAAATCGCAGACAAGCACCCAATACTCTTTGCTCTAGCCATTCTCCTGTCTTTAGTGCTTCTTCATGATGCAGTTTGGTTAGCTTTACGCAATCTAGCAAGCAATCGCTGACCTACCAAGCAAAAGATTCGGACAGAGTGATCATTGATACTCGTTTGTATGACGCCAACTCGGTGATCAGCAAAACTTAACTGTTCAAAGTAAAAAACAAAGTCTAAACATGACACTCAATAAGCAGCAACCTTGGAAAATCCTGATCGTCGATGATGAAAAAGGGCTTCATGGCGTTACGCATTTAGTACTGCGCAAGATGCATTATGCGGGCCAATCGATTGAGCTTATCAGCGCCTATTCAGCCCAAGAGGCTGAAGAAATCATCAAGGTCACGCCAAATATTGCGGTTGCAATGATTGATGTCGTCATGGAACATGATCAGGCCGGATTAGATCTTGTGAAAATTATTCGCAATCAATACGGCATGAAACAAGTTAGGATTATTTTGCGTACCGGCAATCCTGGCATGGCTCCTGAGCGAGAGGTCATTCAGCATTTTGAAATTGATGACTATCGCGCTAAAACTGAGCTCACGGCAGATCGTTTATTTGCAGTAGTGTATACAGCGCTTCGCTCATATCACACACTCAAAACCAATGATGAAACGTCCCGCGGCCTTGAACAAATTATTCTCTCAACTGGCGCGATGCTTGAAGATCAAAACGATCATTGCGCGCTGTTTGTTGCGCTTTTGAAAAACCTTCAAGAGGTTAAAGTCATCTCCGATTGCCCATTGCTTTTGGGTGATGTGATGGGTTTCTACTCTACGCCTGCTGAGCCGATCATTGCTATGTCAACAGGTACCTACGCTGAGTTAGCAGGCCGTACACTTGACCATATTGCGGATGAAGAGCTGCGTCATTTGCTCCACAGTAACTTAAGCTCTAAAGCAAGTTACATCGGAGAAAAGGGGATCTTACTTAGAATCGCCTTGCCCGATCAGCAGTATCTTGCGCTATGGATCGCCAGCGAAGGAATCTTGCCACTTCACGTGACTTACTTAATACACATTCTGCTTGAACGCTTTAACTCTAATTTATTGCACAAATATTTACAAAATGAGATTTTAGATGCGCAACGTCAAGCACTCAATACATTGTGCGAAGCGGTTGAGATGCGCTCAAAAGAAACTGGTATGCATATTCATCGTATGGCAGCCTATTCCAAGTTATTAGCGCAGCTCTACGGTCTACCGACTGATCAGCTGAATTTAATTGAAGCGGCGGCGCCGTTGCACGATATTGGCAAAGTAGCGATTCCAGACTCGATACTCAACAAACCTGGTCGCCTGACAGCTGAGG
>JABMMM010000115.1 GCA_013205565.1 Alcaligenaceae bacterium
ACCAATTCACTTTTCGGTATTTATCGCGGCAGCTGGGGACCGCAGGCGATACAGGCCAGCGTGCGCAACGACAACAACTCCCAATACGGAAACTTTGTCACCGGCAGCTTGGTTTATGGGCTGTCACTGAACCCACAATGGCGCGCGACGGTGGGCGCCAACACTGGGTTTCGAGCCCCAAACTTCAACGAGCTGTATTGGCCTGTTACGCCTTTTTATGCCGGCAACCCCCTTTTGCAACCCGAAAAATCAACAAATGTCGAAATTGGGCTGAAGTACACCACCGAAAAAACCCAACTGAGTTTGGTTGCTTACCGTAACGAAATCAGTAACCTAATTGTGAACCAGCCCGTTTTGCCCGGCGACGCTTACTCTCCCTATGCGCCAATTAATATTGGTCAAGCACTGATTCAAGGTGTGAGTCTGTTCGGTACGCAGCGCTTGGGTCGCAACACCCAAGTACGCGGTAGCCTGAACTGGCTCGATCCTCGTAACGCTGAGACTGGCGCTCTGCTGCCCCAGCGCGCGCAACGAGTCGCCAAGCTTGCCGTTGATCAAACAATCGGTGCCGCCAAGCTTACGGCCGAATGGTATGCCACCAGCGAGCGAAAGGACACTATGTCTGGCGGCACTTTAGGGGGCTATAGTTTGTTGAACCTGGCAGGCAGCTACCCCTTATCGCCGGATGCCGATATTCAAGTGCGCTGGAACAACGTCTTCGCTAAGCAATACACGTTAATCCAGGGCTACAACACCCTGGGCTCGAATGTGTTTGTCAACTTGGCTTGGCGGATGTAGCATCAAGGCTCGATTCACTGCTTAGTCGTTGGCATGATGCGCGCGTTTTTTTTGAGGATCTGCCTGCTGGCGTGTTGTGTGGCTACCGTCAGCGCCGTCGCCACTGAAATCGAAGTCATCGACGACAGCGGCCGCGCGGTGCTGCTCAAGGCACCCGCCCGTCGGGTGATCGCGCTTTCACCGCATGCGACAGAACTAATCTTTGCGGCCGGTGGCGGCGACAAACTAGTCGCCACCACACGTGGCAGCGACTACCCTGCACAGGCTTTGGCACTGCCAAAGCTCGACGATCGTCAGCCCTTTAACCGCGCTGTAATTGCCGCCTACAAGCCGGACTTGATTTTTGGCTGGTTGCCAACCGAGCTTGAACCTCTTGAAGCGCTCAACATCCCCGTCTTTATCAGTACCCCTGGCTCGCTCATTGAGATCGCAGACAGCGTTGAAACCTTTGGCGTTTTGTTAGGGACTGCTGGCGTCGCACACGCGCGCGCTGAGGCCTTGCGCCACAAGCTCGAGGCGCTGGCGCAAGCCTCTGCCAGGAAACGTGTCGTACGCGTACTTTTACAAACGGACACGGAGCCCGACAGTGGCTTGACGGACGAGCACCTGTTATCAGAGGTCATTGCTTTGTGTGGCGGGCGCAACGTCATGAGTGAAAGCGCGCCAGGCGCACCCAGACTCACTACCGCGGCGCAGCTTGTGGCAGCCGCACCCGAGATGGTGTTGATTGCGCGCGCGGGCGCGGGCGCCGCGCCCGTCGTTGACCGTGCGGGCGTGACTTACTGGCAAAACGCGGGCTTACCCGCCGCGCGTTTGGGACGTGTGTTTATGATGGAGCTTGAAGCCCTGGTTCGACCCGGTCCGCGTCTAGTCGACGCCGCTGAACCCCTTTGCGCGTTGATCGAGCAAATCCGCTAGAGCAAGGCCAACGGCAAGAAAAACGTTTCGCCAGCTCACGTTAAACTACGTAAGCGATGCCCCGTCTATCTCAAGGCGTCGACCGACAAATTCTAAATAAAAGCATATGCAAACTGCCTCGTCTGATCCGTTGATCCTTGCTGGTAAGGCCTACCAGTCGCGCCTGCTTGTCGGCACCGGCAAATACAAAGACTTTGCCCAGACACGCGAAGCAATCGACGCCAGCGGTGCACAAATTATTACCGTCGCGATCAGGCGCACCAACATCGGTCAGACCGCCGGCGAACCGAACCTGCTTGAATACTTGCCCTCCAACCAGTTCACCCTGTTGCCCAATACCGCGGGCTGCTATTCGGCTGACGAGGCGGTGCGCACGTTGCGCTTAGCGCGCGAACTGCTTGACGGACATCGCTTAGTCAAACTTGAAGTGCTGGGCGACCCGCACACGCTGTTTCCGAATATGCCCGAAACTCTCGCTGCAGCCAAAACTCTGGTTGCCGAAGGTTTTGACGTCATGGTGTATTGCACCGACGATCCGATTCAATGCCGAATGCTCGAAGAGCTTGGCTGCGTCGCCGTCATGCCTTTGGCCTCTTTAATCGGCTCTGGTATGGGGATTCTGAACCCCTGGAACCTTCGCCTGATTATCGATCAAGCGAAGGTGCCCGTTTTGGTCGATGCCGGGGTTGGCACGGCCTCTGATGCCGCAATTGCCATGGAGCTTGGTTGTGATGGCGTACTCATGAACACCGCGATTGCCGGCGCACAACAGCCGGTGTTAATGGCCAGCGCAATGAATAAAGCCGTCCAAGCGGGTCGTGAAGCGTTTCTGGCGGGTCGCGTCCCGCGCAAGACGTATCAGGCTGCGCCAAGTTCGCCAAGTGCTGGCCTGCTCACGCCTATCACTCCCTCTGCGAAGACATGAGCGAACCGCAAGCGCCACGCGCGATTCCCAACACACTAACCATCGCGGGAATGGACCCCTCGGGAGGGGCAGGCATTCTTGCCGACATCAAGGCCATGAGCGCCTTAGGCGCCTATGGCTGTGCCGTGGTGGCTGCGCTGACGGCGCAAAATACGCAAGCAGTGACCGACATCTCGCCGGTCAACCCACAGTTTGTGCGCGCACAAATCGACACGCTCTTTGCCGATATCGATATTCACGCCGTCAAGCTCGGTATGCTCGGACAAACCGGCATCATTGAAGTGGTGGCCGATCGGCTGGGGCACTATCAACCACCTCACCTGGTGCTCGACCCAGTGATGGTGTCAAAAAGTGGTGACCTGTTGCTTGAGCAAAAAGCCATCGGTGCCCTACGAGAGCAATTACTGCCCCTAGCCACACTTTTGACCCCTAACTTACCCGAAGCTGGAGTTTTACTTGAAATGCGTGCGGTCGAAACGGTGCGCGAGATGCGCCGGGTCGCCGAGCGCCTGCGCAACCTAATGACACATGGGGGGCACCGCTGGGTGCTGGTCAAGGGGGGACATTTGCCGGGTAACGATACGATTGATGTCTTGCATGATGGCGACAAAATGCTTGAACTGCCTGGGCGCAGGATTCCCACCCGCAACACACATGGCACAGGCTGCACGCTGTCGGCCGCCATCACGGCCCTTCTGCCCCAAATGAACGATGTGCCAGCGCTCACGAAACGGGCAAAAGACTATCTTGTGCAGGCCATTGCCCAAGCCGACGCCCTCAATGTGGGACAAGGGCACGGCCCGGTGCACCATTTTCATGCCCTTTGGTCAGGAAAACCCTTACAATAAGGGTTTTCCGCAATAGATGGCAGCGCCCTTAAACCGATGAATGCAGAGACCTTAACCGCGCTTGAACTTGCCCGCTTTAACATGGTTGAGCAACAAATCCGCCCAGTAGGCGTGTTTGATTCGAACGTGATTGAGGCTCTCTTTAGCGTACAGCGCGAGCAGTTTGTACCAAAAGCCTATCGCGCCCTCGCCTTTGCAGATATCGAAATTCCCTTACACCTTGAGTCTGCTGACACACGCCAAACCATGCTTAGTCCCAAGCTTGAGGCACGGCTGACACAGTTGTTGCTGCTCAAGCACGATGACTGTGTACTCGAAATCGGGACAGGCTCTGGCTATCAAGCCGCTTTACTCGCGCGTTTAGCGCGTTCTGTTGCCTCGGTTGAAATCGACCCGCGCTTAGTCAGCTTTGCACAACAAAATTTACAAAAAGCGCAAATCAAAAATGTCAGCGTAGAAACTGGCGATGGTTACAACGGCTGGGGTACCGCTGAGTACGATGCGATTTTGGTAAGCGGCGGTGTCGAGAAAATCTCAAACGCCCTGAAGTATCAGTTAAAAATTGGCGGTCGAATGGTGGTGATTGTTGGGCATGCCCCCTCAATGACAGCCTTTCGCATTACACGCACAACAGCCGCAAGCTTTGAGACCCTTTCGCTGTTCGAAACAGTCGTTAAACCTTTGACGGGCGCCTGTGGTTCGCGCTTTAAGTTTTAGCGCTGGCGGTTGAGGGTTTGCTCGCGCGCGTCAAGTGCCAAGGCACCGCGCCTACCGTGCGTCAGACGCGGCGGATTTTTTCAACGAGCGTCGTCGTTGAACGCTTGAATTCAAACGGAATCGCGATTGCTTTCCCGCCCCACGACTCAACGAGCCTAGTCTCTGGCAATACCTGCATATTGTAATCACCCCCTTTGACTATGATGTCAGGGCGCAGAGTCGCAATGATTTCGACTGGGGTATCTTCGTCAAAAATGATCACCGCCGTCACACAATCTAGCGCTGCGAGCAGGGCGGCGCGGTCTGTGGCGGTGTTCAACGGCCGGTCAGGCCCTTTGCCCAGGCGTTTGGCCGAGGCGTCTGAGTTAACGCCCACCAACAAAGTGGCACCGAGTTGCGCGGCCTCGTCTAGATAGGTCACGTGCCCGCGATGCAACAGATCGAAAACACCGTTGGTAAAAACCAACGGTTTTGGCCACTGGCCCCTTGCGATCTTTTCGCCAGCCTGTTCTGCCGACAAGATCTTGACTTCAAAACGCGCGCTCAAACGGTTGCGCCTACGACCCCCGCCGCAGACCGAAGAAGTTCTTTACGATAGCGATTCAAATCTTGTACGGTTTTAAATGAGCTATCCATCAACAGCGACATGTTGTGCAAGATGCGGGTGCTGACCTTGTGCTCCCAGTCTTTATCAAAGACGATTTGATTGTCTAACCACCGCTCGAGCCAGCCGGGTTCAGGTAACTTTGACTGGACCGTGTCGTTTGGAAACATCTCTTTATTGACGTGCAGATTAGTCGGGTGCAACGCTTGCGGAGTTCGGTGCGCCGATGCCATCAAGACACCGATTTTGGCGAACGCCATGCGCGCTTGCGTACCAATCTCTTGGCCGCGCTGAGTGAGGGCGCGCTTCATGTAGCGCAGATACGCGCCCGCATGACGCGCTTCGTCTTGTGCAATCACTTTATAAATTTCTTTAATCACGGGCTCGGTGTGCCAGTCAGAGGCGCGCCGGTACCAGTGGTTTAAACGGACCTCACCACAGAAGTGCAGCATCAGAGTTTCGAGCGGCGGTGCGGGATCGAACTCAAACCGTACGCGATGAAGTTCTTCTTCAGTGGGTACGAGGTCTGGCGCAAAGCGCCGCAGATATTCGATCAAGACCAAAGAGTGTTTTTGCTCTTCAAAAAACCAGACAGACATAAAGGCTGAGAAATCGCTGTCGTCGCGATTGTCGCGCAAAAACATTTCTGTCGCCGGCAATGCTGCCCATTCAGTAATGGCATTCATCTTGATCGTTTGTGCTTGCTCATCGGTGAGCTTGCTGCGATCAAAATCCTGCCAAGGGATATCGGTGTCCATATTCCAGCGCACGGATTCCATCGATTTAAAGAGTTCTGCGTAAAGCATAGTCACTACCTTTAATGTTTAAATTTCAATCAACGCATCAGCGTCCAGAGCGCGACTGCCAAACTGATGGCCGCCACACCCGTTAATGCCATCAACACGCGATTGCTTTGTTCACGCGCCCGTCGCATCTGCTGCAACTCACGCAGCACCTCGGCGGACACATCTGCGCGACTCAATTGCGCGTGCACCAACCGAGGTAATTCAGGTAACCATTGTGCCCACTGACCAGCCTCTTGCGTCAGTTTTTTGCGAATCCCCTTGAACCCGACCCTCTCAAGCATCCAGCGCTCAAGATACGGCTTTGCCGTTTTCCATAAGTCTAACTGCGGATCAAGCTGGCGTCCTAATCCTTCTACATTTAAAAGGGTCTTTTGCAACAACACCAATTGTGGCTGAATCTCGACATTAAAGCGCCTAGAGGTCTGAAAAAGCCGTAATAACACTTGTCCGAGTGAGATTTCAGCCAAAGGGCGATCAAAATAGGGCTCGCAGACGGCGCGAACCGCCCCCTCGAGCTCTTCTTCGCGTGTGGTGGGTGGTACCCAACCCGATTCGATATGCAAGCGCGCAACGCGCCGATAATCGCGCTGGAAAAAAGCCAAAAAGTTTTGTGCCAAATAGTTTTTATCAAATTCGGATAAGGAGCCCACAATGCCGAAGTCTAGGGCGATATAGCGACCAAGCGTCTCGGGGCGATCAGAGACATAAATATTGCCCGGATGCATATCCGCATGAAAAAAACCGTCATCAAAGACTTGCGTAAAGAAGATCTCAACGCCGGTACGTGCAAGGGTTGGGATGTCGACACCCACTTGCTTCAGACGCTCGATCTGGCTGACCGGTATGCCGTACATCCGTTCCATGGTGAAGACAGTTGACGCGCAATAATCCCACATCACTTCAGGTACCCACAACAAGTCGCCGCGTGTGCTCTCTGGGCCAAAATTACGGCGCAATTGGCTGCAATTCGCAGCCTCGCGCAACAGATCAAGTTCATCGTGCAAGTGCTTGTCGAACTCTGCAACAACTTCGCGTGGCTTAAGACGACGGCCATCGGGCACGAGCCACTGTATCAAACCGGCAAGCACGCGCATCAGTGAAAGATCTTTATCAATCACCTCGAGCATGCCGGGGCGCAATACTTTCACCGCGACAGCGCGCCCGTCATGCAACACCGCAAAATGCACCTGAGCGATCGAAGCAGAGGCCACCGGATCCGTCTCAAACTGAGCAAAAAGTGTCGAAGTCGGCGCGCCCAAGGCCTGCTCGATCAGTGCCGCAGCCTTGGCTGAGGCAAACGGCGCAACGCGGTCTTGCAACAACGCGAGTTCGTCGGCGACATCCATCGGGATGAGATCGCGGCGGGTCGACAGGACCTGACCAAACTTGACAAAGATGGGGCCCAGCGCCTCTAGCGCAAGGCGCAGACGCAGGCCACGCGCCATCTTGGGGCGTGAGCCCAGACGCACGAGCCAAAGCAGCCGATAGGCCACTGGGTGTGCGATGCCCGACAACACAAGCTCGACGAGCCGATAACGCAAACACACGACAATGATGCGTAACAGGCGGGGCACAGACATCATGTGCTCGCGCCCGGGGGAGCCAGCAGCCGTTGCAGCCGCGCCTGTAACGCAGCCTGACGTTGCGCAAGCTGCTCAAGATGCGCCAACGTGTGGGTACGGGTTTGATCAAGGCTGGCCAAAGCAGGCGTACCCGCTAACGTTCTGGATTCTTCAGCAAGATATTCAGCCATGTTTTGGGTGAGACCGCGCGCCAGCGATTGTGCTGCACCGAAGAGACTTTGTGCGCCGCGCACAAGCCTTCGTGCGGGGATATCGCCAACCCACTGTGCCAGCGCGTCTTCAGGATCGGGGCGTAAATCTTGCACTAAGTCAGAGATGGTTTGTGCCAAAGCTGCCTGACCCGTAATGTGAACCCACTGCGCAAACTCGGGAGGTACCGCAGGATCAAGCAAGGCGGCCCACGAGAGCTTTTCAGCGATCAACTCAAGCACGACATTGGGCACCACCGTTGGCTCGGCAGCGACTAAGGTGCCTTGAGGCTCGATGGTGAGCGTCAGTTGAAAGCCGCCCAAACAAATTCTCAGCGTCTGGCCCGCATAAGGCACCAGCCGCTGCGCAGCCCAGGGCTGCTGTCGGGTTAACAGATTGAACGCACGCGCCAAAAGTTTGACTGGATGCAACTCAGACGATGCTGGCAAAAAAGGTGGGGGGAAGATCACGTAAGTTCAAGCACCGAAAATCTGAGTGAGGCGATAGTTTAACGGCTGAACCGCCTGCCGATGCGGTTAACTCAACGGCTGCGCCGCTTGACCTGCGTTCAGGACAAAAAAAACACCCGCTAGGCGGGCGTTTTTTTCTAAACCCTCAGCTGCCAAGCTTAACTAGCTTGTGTCACTGGGATTTGTTGGATACCCGCGAGTAACCAGCCGCCTTGTTCTGGCTTAAACAGGTTCCAAACTTCTTCGAAGCGGAACGCCTCAGCGCCAACCTGCTCGCGCAACATGCCCGAGAAGCGAACGCTTGCCAAATGGCCGTCGGTGACCTTCTCGATACCAAGCATCTCGGCATTGAGCAAGACCACCTCGGTGTGATTTTCACCCACGCGTCCGGACAATTGCGCCTGTAGCTCTTTAAGCAAATCCTCAGTCAAGAAGTTGCGCATTTGCGTCAGATCACCGCTGTCCCAAACCTTTTGGATAGAGACAAATTGCGCTTTAGCTTCTAGCAAGAACCGGTTGGTATCAAAATCAACGGGAATAAACCAGTTTTGATCGGGCGCCGGGGCGTCTGAACCGAAACCTGCCGCAGACATCGAGCCCGTGGCCGAAGCCGGAAGTGCGACGGGGGCAGCGGCTGGCGCAGCGGTCTCGCGATACATTTCGTTGGCGGGCGTTTGAGCGCCGCCTGTTGTACCCGCACCAGCACCAGCACCTTGCACTGCAGGCTGAGCCGAAGAGCCACGAATCATTCGAATCACGAACAACACGCCAAAGATCGCGACGGCGGCTAACAGTGCCACCATCAAGAAGTCACCCATGGCGCCGCCTAGCCCAAAGTGAGACAGCATGGCAGCGATGCCTAAGCCGGCTGCGATTCCGGCCAAGGGGCCTAACCAACGCGATGCACCGCTTGGCTTGGCAGCAGCAGCAGCTGGCGCAGCCGCAGCAGGTGCTGTTGCGCTTTTTTGTGTGGTTGAGCCGGTGGCGGCCGCTGGGGTCGCGGGCTTTTGGCTGCTGACATTACTTGACTGTTTGCCAGAGCTCGTGCCACTACCTGCGCGGGCTGCCTGAGCCTCGAGCGTGACTGCAGCTAGCGCGACACCGCCTAAGGTCATGAGTGCTACAGCAAAAAAACGGGACAAAAATCTGGACATCTTGAGCTCCTGGGCGACTAAGCGCCAAAACCTTCACATGAGTTTGAAAACCTACGCCTTCAAATCTTACTAGAACCTGAATCTTACTAAAAGCTGAACAGGTTGTAAAGCACAGACTGGCTAAAACGAAAAAAGTTCAGCTTTGACTCAAAGTTAGCCCAACTTGACCCCCTCGTGCAGGGCCGTCAGCCCCGCTGACAAATTGAAAAACTGCACACGCGACAGGCCAGCCTCGCTTAGCATGCCTTTGAGCGTTTCTTGGTCGGGGTGCATACGAATCGATTCGGCCAAATAGCGATAGCTGTCAGCATCACCCGCCACTTTTTGACCCAACCAAGGCAGGATTTTAAACGAATACCAGTCATAGGCAGGGGCGAAAGGCGCTGCGATCTTTGAAAACTCAAGCACCAACAGCTTGCCACCAGGCTTCAGAACCCGCGTCATCTCGGCCAGGGCACGGTCTTTATGGGTCATGTTGCGCAAGCCGAACGCCACCGTGACCCGATCAAAGTAGCCAGAGGCGAACGGCAGGCGCTCGCCATCGCAGACCGCGCAAGGAAGCACCAAGCCGTCATCAATCAGGCGATCGCGTCCCACTCTGAGCATCGAGTCATTAATGTCGGTCAGCCACACTTCGCCCTGCTTGCCGGCCTGTTTAGCAAACGCGCGCGCCAAATCGCCAGTGCCACCCGCGATATCTAAGACTTTCATACCCGGGCGCACGCCCGCCCGAGCCACCGTAAAGGCTTTCCAGACGCGATGCAGACCCGCGGACATCAAGTCGTTCATCACGTCGTAACGCGACGCCACAGAATGAAACACCTGTGCCACCTTTGCTGCTTTTTCTGACTCGGCAATCGTTTGATAACCAAAATGCGTATTGTCTTGTGCCATGCGTCTTGCCTCAGTTATGCAACGCGTCACTGTCATATACATGACACATTGCAGCCATACTATAGACATGTCGCTCGCGTATGCGCGCTTTTAAAATGGTACTCACCATGTCAAGCACTATTTTAGTCGTTGAAGACGAGCCCGCCATTCAAGAGCTTATTGCTGTGAACTTGTCCTTTGTCGGTCATAAGGTCTTACGCGCCTTTGACGTCGCGCAAGCAGAGACGCTAATTCGCGCCGAATTGCCAGACTTAATCCTGCTTGACTGGATGCTGCCAGGCGCCTCGGGCCTGACCTTAGCCCGAAAATTACGCAGCGACGAACGGACTCGCCTGGTACCTGTCATTATGCTAACCGCCAAGGGCGCCGAGCAAGACAAAGTCGATGGGCTTGAGGCCGGCGCCGACGATTACATCACCAAACCGTTTTCGCCCAAAGAGCTCATGGCGAGGATAAAGGCGGTTTTGCGCAGACGCGCGCCCCAACTCACCGACGATTTGATTGAAGTTGAAGGACTGAAGCTTGACCCCACCTCACATCGCCTGACGGGTAACGGCCAACCGCTTGCGATCGGCCCGACTGAGTTTCGACTTTTACATTTTTTTATGACGCATCCAGAGCGCGTCTTTTCTCGCGGCCAGTTACTCGATCAAGTGTGGGGTGATCATGTCTTTGTCGAAGAACGAACAGTCGACGTACACATTCGCCGCTTGCGCAAGGCGCTAGAGCCCTCTAAGCACGACCTGCACGTTGAAACCGTGCGTGGCAGTGGCTACCGGTTTACTCCCGTCATACCCAAGTCTTAAGCTTGATGCGACAATCAGTCGTATGAACTGGCAACGCACTCTTTTTTTTGTAGGCTTTTGGTCGATCCTTGCCTTAGCGATCGAGTATCGCTGGCAGAGCTCGCTCGGCTGGATCATCATGGCGCTCGGTGGCGGTTTGCTCTTAGTTGTGCGGCGTCGTCACGCTCAGAGGATTGCGCGCTGGCTGGTTGCGCCAGATGTCGAGCCGCCCGCAGACGTCGGGCCTTGGGATGACGTTGTCGCAGCCCTGTATCGCCGTTTTCGCGATCAGGTTGCCACCATTCAAGAGCTTGAAGAAACCAGCACAGGCGCAATGGCTGCCGGCCAAGCCCTGCCGATCGGCGTGGTCGTCCTGAACACCAGCCTGCAAATCAGATGGTTTAATCACGCAGCCGAAAAACAACTGCACCTGCAAGCCGAAAACGACCTCGGGCAGAACCTGCTCAATATTTTGCGTGCGCCGGCGTTCGCCGCGTACGTCAAGGGGGGCGACTGGTCTGAGCCCTTAACGCTTAAGGTCAATCACTCCAATGGCGACCACAACCTGCTGCTCAGCTTGGTGCCCTACGCCCGCGACCGCACCCTGCTGATTACACGCGATCTGACTCAGATCGAAAAACTAGAAACCACACGCCGTGATTTTGTTGCGAATGTGTCACACGAAATGCGCACGCCTCTCACCGTGCTGGTGGGTTTTGTCGAAACCCTGCGCGACGCCCCAACGGACGCTTTAAGCCACGCGCAGCGCCAATACTATTTTGGACTCATGCATGAGCAAGCGCAGCGTATGCAAGCCTTGGTCACCGATTTACTGACACTCTCGGACCTTGAAACCTCGCCAAGTGCTGAACTGACACCAGTCAATATCGCGAACTTAATCGATACGGGTCGCGCGCAAATTGAGGCGCTTTCTGCTGGACGGCACCACTGGAGCTGGCAGATAGAGCCCCGCCTGAACCTCGCGGGCAATTACTCAGAAATTGCCTCGGCCTTTTCGAATCTTCTAACAAATGCGGTTCGCTATACGCCTGACTCGGGCACGATTGGCGTGGTCTGGCAACGCGAGGCCGACGGACGCGCACGCTTTAGTGTGACTGACACTGGCATAGGCATCGCCTCTGAACATCTGTCCCGTTTAAGCGAACGCTTCTATCGGGTTGACCGCGGCCGTTCGCGTTCGCTTGGTGGCACTGGTTTGGGCCTCGCGATCGCTAAGCACGTTGCCATGCGCCACGACGCAGGCCTGGACGTGCAAAGCAAACTGGGGCAAGGCAGCTGTTTTAGCTTGGTGTTTGAAGCAGAGCGGGTCTTGCGCGAAGCTTAAGCGCGTGGGCTGCGAGCGCGCATTCCGTTAAACTGCATTTATTGACGCGAACGCAGCGTTTGTCTTTCGCCAACTTGTGCACCGCATGACCGCAGCTAATTTTCAGCTTCGCCACCAAGGCGATCATTGCCTGAGCATCGATTTTGGCGATGTCATTAGCGCCGAGACTGGCTTAACTTGCTTAGCGGCCGCCAGTAAAATTCGTGAAACGCGGCTCGCTGGCGTCACAGACGTGGTGCCTTCCTACACTGCGGTTGCCGTGCATTACGGGCCAGACTCTCAGACGGGTCTGCCGACCTTTGACTCACTATCCGAGCAACTCATCGGGTTGCTTAAAACCGGGCTGCCCCGCGCGGATCTCGACGCTCGCACCATCGATATCCCCGTATGCTATGGCGGTGAGCACGGCCCCGACCTGAGCGCAGTTGCTCAAACAACAGGTCTGACCGAACAGCAGGTGATCGCGCTGCATTGCGCACCTGGCAGTATGGTTTTTATGCTGGGCTTTGCACCCGGCCATCCTTATATCGGCATCCACGATCCCTTATTTGCCTTGCCGCGCCGCGATGTCCCGCGTACCGTCGTACCTGCGGGCTCAGTTGCGATTGCCAACCGTCAATCTACGATCTACCCGACCCGTTTGCCAGGTGGCTGGCATATTTTAGGTGCGACACCCCTCAAGTTATTTGACCTGACCCGCCCGCAACCAACTTTACTCATGCCTGGCGATCACCTTCGCTTCGTGCCTATTTCGCCAGAAGAGTTTGACCGGTTGTCGGTGCAAGCGCACGGGGGGGTCTCATGAGCCTGGTGGTCAGCAAACCCGGCATGCTTTCGAGCTTCCAAGACCTTGGTCGTTTTGGGCAACAGCACTTGGGCGTCTCGGTTGCGGGGGCGATGGATCTGCGAGCTCACTCACTGGCCAACTTGCTTGTGGGTAATGATTCAAGCCTGGCCACCCTCGAAATCACATTAACCGGCCCCACGCTTCGCTTTACCAAAGCTTGTTGCATCGCGCTTTGCGGGGCTGACCTGAGTGCAATGCTCAACGGGCAACCCGTTGCACTGAACCGCCCTGTCATCGTGCGTCCCCAAGATGAGCTGAGTTTCGCAGGGCGCCGCCACGGCACGCGCGGCTATTTATCGGTGTTTGGCGGCTTCGCACTCGCTCCCGTGCTCGGCAGTACCAGCACCTACATTCGCAGCGCGATGGGCGGTTTCGAGGGGCGCGCGTTGCGACGGGGCGACGAGATTACTTTACTGCGTCCGCTCGAAAACAAAAGCCTCGAAGAGCTTGCGATGGATTTGTGGGCCATCAAACTCTATCTGCCCAGCGCCATTGCGGCCTCGACGCGGGCAAGAGTGCGCCTGCTAAAGGGTGCGCAATGGCACGAATTCACAGCCGAAAGCTGTGCGGCGCTACTTTCAGAACCCTATCGCGTCAGCCCCGAATCTGAACGGATGGGCTATCGCCTGCAAGGCGCACCCCTGCTCATGACCGCGCCGCGCCAAATGATCTCAGAGGCCACCACCTTTGGCACGATTCAAGTGCCGGCGGGCGGTCAACCCATCATTCTGATGGCAGATCGCCAAACTACCGGCGGCTATCCAAAGATGGCCTATGTCGCGAGTGTAGATTTACCACAGCTGGCGCAGCTAGGGCCAGGCGATACTGTCAGCTTTGAAGCCATCACCCTCAAACACGCGCAACAGCTCGAACAAGCACGCGGGCAGGCTTTTGCAACACTTGCGCAAGCACTACTACCTGTGCGAACTTTACTGCTCAATCACTGAGGCAATCATGACACTACGAATTGACTTGAACTGCGACATGGGCGAGAGCTTTGGCGTCTGGAAACTCGGCAACGACGAAGAGATCTTGCCGTTTGTGTCGTCCGCCAACATCGCTTGCGGTTATCACGGAGGTGACCCTGCCACGATGCGCAAAACGATCGCCGCGGCGCTCAAGCATGGCGTCGCGCTCGGTGCGCACCCTGGACTGCCTGATCTTCAAGGCTTTGGCCGACGCAATATGGCGATCACCGACCAAGAGGCCTACGACATGATGGTGGTTCAGATCGGCGCGCTGGCTGGTGTCGCGGCCTCGCAGGGCGCGCGACTGCGGCATGTCAAAGCACACGGCCAGCTTTACAACATGGCGGTCAAAGACGAAGGCCTAGCGCGTGCCTTGGCGCAGGCCACCTACGACGTCGATCGTGAACTCATATTTTTTGTGTTGGCGGGCAGTGCCATGGTGCCAATCGCCAAAGCGGTCGGCCTGCAGGTTGCGCAAGAGGTATTTGGCGATCGCAACTATGCCCCCGATGGCACGCTGAGCCCCCGCAACAAGCCCAACGCCATGATCACAGATGTCAACGTTTCGATCAAACAGGTTTTACAAATGGTGCAAACTGGCACATTGACCGCCAATGATGGCACCACCGTCAAGGTACAGGCTGACACGCTATGTATACACGGCGATCAGCCTGGCGCTGTGCTTTTTGCAAAAGCCATTCGTGAAGCGCTGCTGAACGCTGGAATTGAAGTCGGTGTGTCAGCCACACGTTTGAAGACGCCCTAAACTAAGACGCGCTCGATGCCTCCATCGTTGGCTTTTTTGACATAGTCTTCAAGCCAGTTTGCGCCCAAGATCAAGCGCGCCATCTCTACAACGATATAGTCGGCACGGGCTTCCGTGTCTTCTTCAAAGCGAGATAAGCCTTGCAGACAAGACGGGCACGAGGTCAGCATTTTGATGTCACCATCAAAGCCGTCGGCGCGCAGCTCGCTGGTGTTTTTAGCGAGCTCTTCCTCTTTGCGAAACCGCACCTGCGTTGAGATATCTGGACGCGTCACTGCCAACGTGCCCGATTCGCCACAACAACGTTCAGTTTTAATGGCGGAGTCGCCCACCAGTGCTCTTACCGTCTTTAAGGGGTCTTGTAACTTCATGGGGGTATGGCAGGGATCGTGATACATGTAACGCGTTCCCTGCGCGCCCTCAAGCTTAATGCCCTTTTCAAGCAGATATTCGTGAATATCAATCAGGCGGCAACCCGGAAAAATCTTTTCAAACTCGTAACCTGAAAGCTGGTCGTAACACGTCCCGCAGCTGACAACGACCGTCTTAATGTCAAGATAATTCAGCGTATTGGCGACTCGGTGAAACAAGACACGATTATCGGTAATGATTTTTTCGGCTTTGTCGTTCATGCCGTTCGCGCGTTGCGGGTAGCCACAGCACAAATAACCAGGTGGCAAAACGGTTTGTACGCCGGCATGCCAAAGCATGGCTTGCGTGGCCAGTCCGACTTGCGAAAACAGACGCTCTGAGCCGCAGCCCGGAAAATAAAACACGGCCTCAGTTTCGGCCGAGGTTTCAGGCGGCCGGATAATGGGCACGTAATCAGCGTCTTCAATATCTAATAATTTACGTGCGGTTTGCTTGGGCAGATTACCCGGCATTTTTTTATTAATAAAGTGCACCACCTGCTCGCGCAGAGCGGGCTTGCCAACTGTCGCTGCAGGCGCAGCCGTTTGTTTGCGAGCCAATTTTGAAAACAAATCGTTTGCAAAGCGCTGCACCTTGTAACCGACACCTATCATGGTTGCGCGGGTGGCGTTGATCGTCGCAGGGTCTTTGGCATTTAAGAAAAACATTGCAGCTGTCGTGCCGGGATTAAAGGACTTGTGTCCCATCCGACGCAAGAGCGCGCGCATATTCATCGAGACCTCGCCAAAATCGATATCAACCGGGCAGGGGTTATAGCACTTGTGACATACGGTGCAATGATCGGCGACGTCTTCGAATTCTTCCCAGTGCTTTAAGCTGATGCCGCGACGGGTTTGCTCTTCGTATAAAAACGCTTCGATCAAGAGCGAAGTCGCCAAAATCTTATCGCGCGGCGAATACAGCAGATTTGCGCGAGGTACGTGGGTTGCGCACACCGGCTTGCACTTACCACAACGCAAGCAGTCTTTGATCGAATGACTAATCGCCCCAATATCGCTTTGCTGCATGATGAGCGATTCGTGCCCCATCAGGCCAAAGCTCGGTGTCCAGGCGTTGCGCAAGTCTGCGCCAGGCATCAGTTTACCGGCATTAAAATGATCGTTCGGGTCGATCTTGCGTTTGTACTGCTGGAAAGGAGCGAGTTCAGCCGCAGAAAGAAATTCGTACTTGGTGAGCCCAATACCGTGCTCGCCCGAGATCACGCCATCTAAGTCGCGGGCGATTTGCATAATGCGTGCGACCGCCGCGTTTGCCTCGGCAAGCATCTCGTAATCATCCGAGTTAACAGGGATGTTGGTGTGTACGTTGCCATCACCCGCATGCATATGCAGCGCCACGAAGACACGGCTCTTGAGCACGCGAGCATGAATCGCCAGGACCTCGGCCAACACGGGCGCAAAATCGCTGCCGCTAAACAAACCCGACAGCTCAGACTTGACCTCGGTTTTCCAAGAGATCCGCAGAGAGCGGTCTTGCACCAGATCAAACAAGCGCGCCGCCGGCTGCGCGGTCAGTCGCTCAGCGGTCGTCTCTCGCAACGCCTCTAAGCCGTATTGTTTGAAAACCTGCGCGGCCTGCTGCAAGGGCAGATCAAGATTGTCGTGCACCCACTGCCAGCGCTGGCGGATCTGCTCAAGCAAGTCAAGCGCGCGCGCTCTGCGCTCGTTGAGTGCCTCTTCGATTGAGACTCCCTCATCGGTGCTTCGGTCAAGCTTAGCGACCGGCAACACGCCTTCGCAAAAAACTTTTAGCGCGGCCAACAACTTGAGTTTGTTGCGAGTTGAGAGCTCGATGTTGATACGCTCGATGTGATCCGTGTATTCGCCCATTCTCCCAAGCGGAATCACGACGTCTTCGTTTATTTTGAACGCATTGGTATGGCGCGCGATCGCCGCTGTGCGGGCTCGGTCGAGCCAGAATTTTTTGCGCGCTTCGGCACTGACCGCAATAAACCCTTCGCCATGGCGGGTATTTGCAAGCCGCACCACTTCGCTGGTTGCGGCGGCCACTGCCGCATCGTCCTCGCCCACGATATCGCCAAACAACACCATCTTTGGCAAAACGCCCCGCTTGCTTTTGGTCGAGTACCCCACCGCGCGTAAATACCGCTCATCAAGATGCTCAAGCCCGGCGAGAAGCGCGCCACGCGCACGCCCCGCGCCATCGAGATAATTTTTTATTTCGACAATCGAAGGAATCGAATCGCGCGCCTGACCAAAAAACTCAAGACAGACCGTCCGTGTGTGGCGGGGCATGCGATGTAACACCCACCGCGCCGCTGTAATCAGACCATCGCAACCTTCTTTTTGGACACCAGGCAGACCCGATAAAAACTTGTCAGTCACATCTTTGCCCAGACCCACTTTACGCAAGCCCGCGCCGTCGACGTCTAAAATTTCAGTGCGTAAGACGTGCGCACCGGCGGGGGCGGTTCCGTCAGACCATTTCAGCTCGAAGCGCACGCGCCCGGCTTCATGGATTTTGCCCATGTTGTGCGCAAGACGCGTGACGTCGAGCCAGTTTCCATCGGGGTCAACCATACGCCACCAGGCAAGATTATCGAGCGCAGTGCCCCACAAAACAGCTTTTTTACCGCCAGCGTTCATGGCGACGTTGCCGCCCACGCAGGAGGCATCTGCCGAGGTGGGATCAACCGCGAAGACAAAACCTGCCTGCTCGGCGGCTTCTGACACGCGCCTGGTGACCACCCCCGCGCCTGCCCGTACCGTTGCCACCGGAGTCGCAAGGCCAGGTAGCGTAAGCAGTTCGACTGCGCCGAGTGTGTCGAGTTTCTCGGTATTGATGACCGCCGAGCGCCAAGTCAGGGGAATCGCGCCACCCGTGTAACCGGTGCCACCCCCGCGCGGCACAATGGTTAAACCAAGCTCAATGCAGCCACGCACTAGACCCGCGATCTCGCCTTCGGTATCCGGGGTGAGCACCACAAAGGGGTATTCAACCCGCCAGTCAGTGGCATCGGTCACGTGTGACACTCGCGAGAGGCCATCAAACTTAATGTTGTGTTGCTTGGTCAGCTTGCCTAAGATTTTTTGTACCTGACGGCGCAGCTTGGCGGTTCGCTCGAACCCTTGCTCAAACGCCTTGACCGCTTCGCGGGCAAGGTCAAGCAGACTTGCCACCTTATCGTCACGCCCAAGGTCGTCACCGAGGCGACGTTTGTCAATCTCACCCAAGCGATGTTGCAAGGCTTCGATCAGCAGTTTGCGGCGTTTGGGATTGTCGAGCAGGTCGTCTTGCAAGTAAGGATTGCGGCGTACCACCCAAATGTCGCCCAACACCTCGTACAACATGCGGGCCGAGCGACCGGTGCGGCGTTCGCCGCGCAAATCGAACAGCAGCGCCCAGGCTTGTTCTCCGAGCAAGCGGCAGACCACTTCTCGGTCTGAGAACGAAGTGTAGTTATAGGGGATTTCGCGCAAACGAGCCTGTGACTCAGACTGGGGTTCGACGCTTAACAAATGGCTGGCAAAGGGGGCGTTCATGGGTCAGATATCTACAAGGTTACCCTTAATGCCTTATTTTAAGCGAACCGACAAAGATATTTTGAATACCCCCAAAAGAGTGCGCAGACAACCCTGCTGTCAACAGGCACGCCCGAGTGCGCGAGCAAGCACTAGCCAAGCCAAAGCTGCAGAAACTTTGCAAGCACGAGGTAGCGGGCGAATTTACCCAACACAATAAAAAACAAACACGCTCGCCACGGCAGGCGTAACCAACCCGCCATCGCGCAAAGCGGATCGCCAATCAGGGGCAACCAGGAGAGCAAAAGAATCGGCGCGCCAAAACGTTGCACCCAGGCCAGACCAAGCGACGCGCGAGGGGCGTTGCCGCCGAACTCACCGACGAGATTGGCTGCGGGCTCGGGGTGCAGCACTTGCGCTGCGGGCGCCGCGACCCGATGTTTAAAGCGCCAGTGACGATAGCCCTGCTGTGCACCGGCGCCCATCAGGTAGGTCAGCAAGCCCCCCAGACTATTACCCGCGGTCGCGACCCACACTGTGGCCCAGAACAGTTCGGGCTTAAGCGCCAAATAGGCCACAAAAACCGGCTCAGAGCCTAACGGCAGAATCGTCGCCGCCAGCGCACTCACAACAAAGAGCGCGCCAAGACCAACCGAGGGCAAAGCCAGCAAACTTAGCAAGTGCGAGAGCAACGAATCCAGTGCAAACTCCTAAAAAATCGAACGCGCTTGCCGTGGGATAATAGTTGCCCATCGTTAATGGCACAACGCCACAAAACCTCGCCAGCGATCGCGCGCAGCCAAAAGACTCATGAATACAGATTATTTGAAACGCATTTTGACATCGAAAGTGTATGACGTGGCGATTGAAACCGCGCTTGAGGTAGCGCCGCAACTCTCAGCGCGGCTGGGCAACACCTTTTTACTCAAACGCGAAGATACACAAACCGTCTTTAGTTTTAAGCTGCGTGGCGCCTATAACAAAATGGCGCATTTACCCCAGAGCGCACTCGCGCGTGGGGTCATCGCAGCCTCGGCGGGCAACCATGCACAGGGCGTCGCGCTATCAGCTAAGCGTCTGGGCTGCAAGGCGACGATCGTGATGCCCACCACCACGCCCGATGTGAAAATCAATGCCGTGCGAGCACTTGGCGCAACGGTGATTTTAAAAGGCGACAGCTTTAGCGACGCTTACACGCACGCGCTGACACTCGAACAAAAACACGGCATGAGCTTCGTGCACCCTTTTGACGATCCCGACGTGATCGCTGGGCAAGGCACGATCGGCATGGAAATCCTGCGCCAGCACGCGGGTCGCCTCGATGCGATTTTTGTTGCGATTGGCGGCGGCGGGTTAGTTAGCGGCATTGCCGCTTACGTCAAACAACTGCGTCCCGAAATCAAAATCATTGGGGTCCAAACCGTCGACTCAGATGCCATGGTCAAAAGCGTACGGGCCGGCAGACGCATCACCCTTGCCGAAGTGGGTTTGTTTTCAGACGGCACGGCCGTCAAGCAAGTCGGAGTAGAAACCTTTCGTCTGGTACGCGAATACGTCGACGACTTTGTCGTCGTAGATACCGATGCGATTTGTGCTGCGATCAAAGACGTGTTTCAAGACACCCGCAGCGTTCTTGAGCCCGCGGGTGCGCTGGCCCTGGCGGGCGCCAAGCAATACGCGGCGCAACACAAGCTGCAAGGCAACACCCTGGTTGCGATCGCCTGCGGTGCGAATATGAATTTTGACCGCTTGCGCTTTGTCGCCGAGCGCGCTGCAGTCGGCGAAGCCCGCGAGGCCCTGTTTGCCGTGACCTTGCCCGAGCAGCGCGGCAGTTTTCGCGCTTTTTGTGAATTGGTGGGCAACCGAAGTGTCACAGAATTTAATTACCGCATTTCAGAGGCGCGCCTCGCGCATGTGTTTGTGGGGATTCAAGTTGCGAATGCCACCGAGCCCGCTCGAATCGCAAAAAACTTTCGCGCGCATGGTTTTGCAACGCTAGACCTGACCCATGACGAAATGTCAAAAACGCATTTGCGCCACATGGTTGGCGGGCGCTCAACACTTGCCGACAACGAGTTGCTGTACCGTTTCGAGTTTCCAGAACGTCCGGGCGCGCTCACCCGTTTTCTGCAATCGATGAAGCCCGACTGGAACATCAGCCTGTTTCACTATCGCAATCAAGGCGCGGCCTATGGGCAAGTCTTAATTGGGATCCAAGTGCCCCGCGGCAGCAAAAAAGCCTTCAAAGACTTTTTAGACGAGGTTGGTTACCCTTATTTCAACGAAACCGATAACCCCGTTTACAAACTATTTTTGTAAGCCAGGCTTCACGGCGTCGGTTTGACTCAGCTTGAATCAACGCGCGTTGCCCGAGCTCAACCACCCTCAAATTCGCACACGCTAAAAAACGGCGTGCCCGTCTGCGCAATCAGGCCTGAGCCCCCGAGCGCCGGCAAATTCACCACCGCGGCCGCCTCAGCCACGTTACCTCCGAGCTGCTGCAACAGCTTGATCGCCGCCAGCATCGTGCCTCCGGTGGCCACCAGATCGTCGACCAACAATACCCTTTGACCTGGTTTAATTGCATCTTGGTGCACCTCGACCGTCGCGTCACCATACTCAAGAGAGTAAGGCTGCGCAACCGTCTTAAAGGGCAGTTTGCCTTGTTTACGAACCGGGACAAAGCCAACATTTAAAGCATAAGCCAGCGCACTGCCAAAAATAAAGCCGCGTGCGTCGATCCCCACAACCACATCAAGCCGGTTGCGCATGTGGCGGTAAACAAACATATCGATTAAGGCCCGAAACGCGCGCGGATCGAGCAGCATGGGGGTAATGTCGCGAAACTGCACGCCCGGCTTAGGCCAGTCGGGCACGGTGCGAATCAGACCTCGAACCAGTTCAATCGGGTCTTGGTATGGGATGGGTGTAATCATTAAACGGCACTCCGCGGGTAAAAATCGGTATGAAACACAACGCCCAGCCTCTGCGCGCACCCGTAGAATACGCTAGCGGCGCCCCATCGTGGCGCCGAACCGTTTAAACTAAAATTATGGCAAGCACAGAATCGTACCCACCTCTCACCACGTTTGATCTTTCGGCGACGCTGACTTCTGCGCGTCAAACCCTGGAACTTGAAGCCCAGGCGATTCTGGCGCTCAAACAACGGCTAAGCGAAGACTTTGTGCGCGCCGTCGAACTCATGCTCGCCTGCAAAGGCCGCGTGGTAGTCTGCGGCTTGGGCAAGACTGGGCATATCGCCCGAAAAATTGCCTCAACACTGGCTTCAACCGGCACACCTTCGTTTTTTTTACACGCGTCAGAAGCCGTTCATGGCGACCTTGGCATGCTTGGCCGTCAAGACCTTTTGGTGGCGCTGTCGTATTCAGGGAGTGGCCAAGAAATTCTTTCTATTCTGCCCGCAGCGCACCGACTTGGCGTCAAAGCCATCGCCCTGACCGGCAATCGCGACTCTGAACTGGCCCGACTGGCAGACGTCCACTTAGATGTCAGCGTCACGCTCGAAGCCTGCCCACTGAATCTGGCGCCCACCTCAAGCACAACCGCCTCTCTCGCAATGGGCGACGCGCTTGCTGTGGCTTGCCTGCAAGCTCGTGGCTTTGGAGCCGCGGACTTTGCCCGCTCGCACCCTGGCGGCGCGCTGGGCCGAAAACTCTTAACGCGCGTCTCTGATGTGATGCGCAGCGGTGCGGCTCTGCCAACCGTGGGTGTCGACGCTACGATGTCGCAAGCGCTTGAAGAAATGTCTCGTAAAGGGATGGGCATGACGATCGTTCTTGACGACCAAGGCCGGGCGCTGGGTTTGTTCACCGATGGTGATTTGCGCCGTCTGATTGAGCGCGAAGGCGACGTCCGCCTGCTCACTGTTCGCGCGGGCATGACCACCAATCCGCGCCACATCCATGCGCAAGCGCTGGCCGTCGATGCTGCGTTGGTGATGGATACACACCGCCTGAACCACTTGCTGGTCAGCCAAGACGATGGACAAATCATTGGGGCTTTGCATATGCACGACTTGATGGCCGCAAAAGTGATCTAGGGTGACCGGTTGAAGATGAAACGTTCGCAGACACTTCCCCACCCCGCCGAGGCCTTGATTTTGGCGCGCATCGAACCCGCTTTGCGCGAACGGCTGGCGCGCCTCAAACTAATGGTTTTTGATGTCGACGGGGTGCTCACCGATGGCGCACTTTGGTTTACCGAGCAAGGCGAGACCATCAAACGCTTTCACGCGCTCGATGGTCATGGCTTAAAGATGCTCACGGTCAGCGGGATCAAAGTCGCACTCGTCACAGGCCGCGAGAGTCCGATCGTCGCCCGACGCGCAGCTGAATTAGGAATAGGTGCAGTGATGCAAAACGTGCGCGATAAAGGGGCTGCCCTCAAAGCATTAATCGCCCGCGAGGGCCTTAAACTTGAACAGGCGGGCTTTATGGGCGATGACTTGATTGATTTGCCTGCCATGCAACTCGTTGGGTTTGCAGCGTCTGTTCCCGACGCCCCCGCCTACCTGACGCAAGCGGCGCACTGGGTCTCAGAGCGGCGCGGTGGTCACGGTGCCGCGCGCGAATGCTGCGACCTGATCCTGGCTGCCCAACAACGCCTTGGGGCGTTCTTTCAACCCGGGCTGCTTGGCTCTGGGGCGGTACAGTAAAGGCCGCGCATGAAAGAACGCTTTGCGCTGATTGTCTCGTTTGTGATTCTAACCTCCTTGGTGATGGGCACTTGGTGGGCTGCCGAGTACTCGCAACGAGCCGTCGACATCGATCCGCCCGTGCGCCTCACCCACGAGCGCGATAACTGGGCCAAACAGATTGTGTTGGTTCGTACCAACGAACACGGCGTGGTGATCCATCGCCTCGAAGGCGATTTGATGGAGCACTTTCCGGACGACAAGTCATACGATGTCGTGCGCCCGCGCGCCTTTGCCCTCAAGTCCGACAATCCACTCACCATCGCCACCTCGCGCACCGCCACGGTTTACGACGAGGGGGATCGCATCGTCATGAAAGGGGATGCGATCGTGCTCAGGCTTGGTGACATCAAGCGCCAGCCATTGAATTTTCGTACCGAAGCGGTGACGATGCTGATTAAAGAAGACCTTGCCTATACTGACCTGCCCGCAATCGCCACCAGCGGCCGTTCGCGCATGAGTGGCACCGGCATGCGCTACAACAATGCAACTCAGCAGCTAGACGTGTTTAAATCAACCGATGTTGAGATTGCCCCCAAAGACAAGATCGACAGTACCGAACCCGCAGCTTCACGGCCAAAACGATGATGACTCACTTACCTTCACCCCACCTGCTTCGTCTGCTGCTCGCCTTGGGTTTGTGCACGCTGCTGAGCTTGGCACACGCTCAAAAAAAGCCGTCTTCAACCGCGGCACTGGCGCCCCAAGAAGAGCCCAGCACCATGATTTTGTCTGACACTCTGCATTTTGACGACACCAAGCGAGAGAGTACGTTTTCGGGCAATGTCGTGATGACCCGCGGATACATGACCATGAACGCAGACAATCTTAATCTGCGCGAAGACGCCGAAGGCTTTCAGTACGGCACCGGCACCGTCAAACCAGGCAAGCGAGTGTTTATTCGCCAGGTACGGCCTGAAGTATACGAAGTCCTCGAAGGCGTTGGTGTGCGCGCCGAGTACAACGGCAAGACCGAAACCTTTGACTTGCTTGGTCAGGCGGTTGTCACCCGTTACATTTGTGGGCAGCACTTTGATACCGTCAGCGGCGAACGCGTGCGTTACAGTCAAAAAACTGATATCTACGAGGCGTTCTCTGGGCCAGACTCTGCCAATGCCGGAGGTAGGGTACGCTCAATCGCACAACCTCGGGCACGTGCAGATGCAGCAGTCGCTGAATGTAAGGCCAAAGAGGCCGGCTTACCCGCCCCAACCCCAAAGCTCTCACCGGCAACCCCTGCAACGCCAGCGGCTAACACGCGCCGTCCACCTGCGCCCGTTCGCCCTTAAGCCCGTTCGCCCTTACTTTTTCAGGCTCATGCAAACCTCAAATGAAACTGGCTCGTCGCAGCCTGAATACTTAACGCCCGGTCGCCTCAGCGCGACGGGATTGCGCAAGTCTTACGGCGGGCGCATGGTCGTACAAGACGTCTCGCTCTCGGTCAACAGCGGTGAAGTGGTGGGTTTACTGGGTCCGAACGGTGCCGGCAAAACCACTAGTTTTTATATGATTGTTGGTTTGGTTGCGGCGGATGCGGGCCGCATTGAGATTGACGAGACCCCCATCAGCAGCATGCCAATTCACCAGCGCGCCCGCCGCGGGGTGTCTTACCTGCCACAAGACGCGTCTGTGTTCAGGCGTTTAACGGTCGAAGAAAACATTCGCGCCGTACTCGAACTCCAAATCGATCAAAACGGTAAAAAATTCTCTAAACCCATGGTCGAGCAACAACTCGATGCGCTGCTCGAAGAGCTTCAAATTACGCATATTCGTCGTAACAGCGCGCTTTCGCTTTCGGGCGGAGAGCGGCGGCGGGTTGAAATTTCACGTGCATTGGCGACGCGTCCACGCTTTATTTTGCTCGACGAACCGTTTGCCGGCGTGGACCCCATCGCGGTGATTGAAATTCAACGGATCGTGCGTTTCCTTAAAAGTCGCGGCATCGGCGTGCTCATTACCGACCATAACGTGCGCGAAACACTCGGTATTTGTGACCGCGCCTACATCATCAGCGAAGGCAAAGTGCTCACCACCGGTAAACCCGAAGACATCATCAATGACGCTTCGGTACGCAAGGTTTATTTAGGCGAACATTTCAAGATGTAACTGCCTGTTTAGGCGCAACAAATGTGCACGAACGTGCACGAACATACGCAAACTCAAACACACGCAAAATATATGTCTTTAACGTGACATAAATGTCGATTTGCCGCTTGATTTCTTGGGCGAACTGACTAAACTAAAAGCGTCATCTACTCACAAATCGAGGTTTACCCGCCGCCCTTTTCGCGCACTCGCGCACCCCGTCACTTTTTTTGGAGAGTACGCTATGAACCTAAGCATCATGGGTCACCACTTAGACGTTACCCCTGCAATTCGTGAATATATCCACAGCAAAATGGCACGCGTGTTACGACATTTTGACCATGTGATAGACATACAGGTCATGCTGTCGATTGAACCCCTCAAGCATCGCGCCGAAATTACCCTGCATGTCCGAGGCAAAGATATCCATTGCGAAGCCTCAGAGGCAAATCTCTATGCCTCGCTTGACTTACTGATCGATAAAATTGATCGCAAAATTATTCAATATAAAGATCGCACACAAAACCACCACCATCTCGCGGCCAAACGCCAGCTTTTCGAAGCGGCCTGAACAGCAGCCCCTTCGCCACAACTGCCCTGCAAGCCCCTAAACTAAAGGGTCTGCGGGGCTTGTCGTTTGCACCTCTCGCACCCACACATGCCAGGAATTAAGCTGAGCCTCGCGTGCTTTACAAACCGGGCACGTCGCACCCTATAATCATTTGATGAAACTTTTGTCACGTATCTTGCCCGCTGCGAACGTCATGCTTGAGCTCTCTGCGACAAGCAAGAAGCGTGTGTTCGAACAAGCCGGTCTTTTGTTTGAAAACCAGCACGGGCTCGAACGGGCTGCGGTCTACGAAAGCCTGTTTGCGCGCGAACGGCTCGGTTCAACCGGCCTGGGGGCTGGGATTGCCGTGCCACATGGCCGAGTCAAGGGTCTGAAGCACTCGGTTGCGGCATTTTTTAGGCTAACTCACCCTATTGCCTTTGAGGCGCCGGACCAACAGCCGGTCGGGCAGCTACTGTTTCTGTTGGCCCCAGAAGACGCAGCGCAACAACATCTAGATATACTAGCCGAGGTCGCGCAATTATTTTCAGATGAAGCGTTTCGCCTGAAGCTTGCCGATCAAACCGATTCTGGTGTCGTGCACCGGCTGCTGACCACGGGCTCGGTGTAAAACCCCCACGCAAGCGCGCGTGCGCTTCATCCTGACGGAGTCACTATGCTGACGGTGCAAGATCTGGTGAACGACAATGTTGAAGATATTGCCTTTAACTGGATTGCAGGTCAATCTGCAGCCGATCGCCGCATCCCAGATAATGGGATGGCTGCGGCAGACTTAATCGGGCACCTGAACTTGATTCACCCCTCGCGCATTCAGGTGTTTGGGCGCGAAGAAATGGCTTATTACACCCGCTTTGATACGCGACGACGGGTGCACCACCTAGACGAATTATTAGCCGGTGGCGTACCCGCGATTTTAATTGCCGATGGTCTGAACGCGACCGAAGATCTGATTCAAGAATGCGAAAGCAATCAGGTCCCCTTACTGACCACCAAGGTCCCCGCGGCAGAACTCATCGACTTGCTGCGAATTTATTTAGGTCGCCGACTGGCGCCTGTCACTACCGTGCATGGCGTGTTTATGGATGTGTTGGGCCTGGGCGTGCTGATTACCGGCGAATCTGGCCTGGGTAAAAGCGAGTTGGCGCTTGAGTTGATTTCGCGCGGCCATGGTCTGGTCGCCGATGATGCGGTCGAACTCTCACGCACCTCGCCCAATGTCATTGACGGTCACTGCCCTGCCTTGCTTCAAAATATGCTTGAGGTACGCGGCCTGGGCTTGCTGAATATTCGCACGATTTTTGGTGAAACCTCGGTGCGCCGAAAAATGAAACTCAAACTCATCGTGCATTTGGTGCGCGCAACCGCTCAAGACAAATTCGAGCGTCTGCCCTTGCAAGACATGACCCAAGAGTTGCTGGGCTGTCCGATTCGTAAGGTCATGCTGCAAGTAGCGGCCGGTCGCAACTTGGCCGTCTTGGTTGAGGCGGCGGTGCGCAATACCATTCTCAAACTACGCGGCATCGATACCCTGACCGAGTTCATGGAGCGCCAGGCTGCGGCCATCGCGCAGAGCAACGCGTAACATGGGTGCGCTCAATGTCGTCTTGATCACGGGGATTTCGGGCTCAGGCAAATCCGTTGCGTTACGCATGCTTGAAGACGCCGACTACACCTGTGTTGACAATTTACCCGTCCGCTTTTTGCACGAGTTTATCGTCTCGCGTGTTGGCAACGCCGGTGAACGCATTGCCGTCGCGATTGACGCGCGCTCGGCCGACGAGCTTGGCGAACTTCCAGGCATAATCGTCTCGCTGCGTGAAGCCGGCATACAGCTACGGGTTGTGTTTCTTGAGGCCGATGACGTCACCCTGTTGCAGCGCTACGCCGAATCACGCCGCCGTCATCCCCTGTCAGACCGCATGCGAAAAAAAGGTCAGGTGCTCTCGCTTGAAGAGTGCCTTGCGCAAGAGCGTGAGCTACTAGACCCCCTGCGCACTCAAGGCCACGTGGTCGACACCTCAGGACTCACGCCGGGCCAGCTTCGCGCCTGGGTACGTGACATCGTGCAAGCCGATCGCAGCCCGTTACTGCTCACGTTTGAGTCGTTCGCTTTTAAAACCGGTGTGCCGCGTGACGCTGACTTAGTGTTTGATGTGCGCTGTCTGCCCAACCCGCACTACGATCCGGTATTGCGTCCGCTGACGGGGCGTGATGAACCGGTCGCAGACTGGCTGGCTGGCTTTGAGGATGTTGGCCAAATGATCGATGACATCGAAGGGTTTCTGCGCAAATGGCTGCCGCGCTATACCGAAGATACCCGAAGCTACCTGACCGTGGCGATCGGCTGTACCGGCGGCAAACATCGCTCGGTCTACGTCGTTGAAACCCTTGCGCAGCGCTTCGCTGAGCACAAGCCACTGCTGGTCAGGCACCGCAACCAGCCTGGGCTGAGCTAATGCCCGCGACGCTCAGCCGCCTGCTCAGACTGATCGGTGTGTGTGTCTTGCTTGCCTTGCTTGGCGCTTGCTCTGGCGGTGGTAAACGCAGCGGTGGCTACTATCTCGATGACGGCCCCGATGCCAACCCACCCGCGAACCTGGACGCTGTGCCAGACGCAGTCCCTAAAATCGAAGCTTTCACCCCTAGTACAAGCAAGCCTTACGTCATCTTTGGAAAAACCTACACGCCTGACGTCAGTGGCGGGCCTTACAGAGCGCAGGGGCATGCCTCTTGGTACGGCAAAAAATTTCATGGCAAGGCAACCGCAAATGGTGAGCGTTACGACATGTACGGCATGACTGCCGCACACCCAACACTGCCTCTGCCCAGTTATGTGCGCGTCACCCGACTCTCGAATAACAAAAGCATCGTTGTGCGCGTCAATGATCGAGGTCCTTTTTTAAACAACCGCCTAATTGACTTGTCGTACGTTGCGGCTTACAAGCTAGGCATGCTCAGCCCCGGCAGCGCCGAAGTGCTCGTCGAGCGGATCACACCCGAGCAAATTCGAAACTGGCAGACCACCCCAGTGCCTGCCCGTTTTGTTGCGGCGACAAACGTTACAGCCGTGCCGGCCCCCGCCGCCGTAAGTGCGCCCGCACCGATGGTGGCCCAAGCGCAAGAGCCCAAGCCTGTTAGCGACACGCTTGCCCTGAGCGACGCCGCCAGACAGCGCGCCAGCACAGCCAGCTCAGCCTCTGCCGCCTCCCCAGTCACGTCCGCTCAGGTACCCGCCGCGCCGGGCAGCATGTTTTTACAACTTGGCGCCTTTGCCGATGCGAGCAAAGCTCAGGCGTTGGCGACGCGGGTGTCGAGCCAAATTCCGGCAGACTTAGGCGCCTCGGTTCGTGTCGATCAAGGCAGCAACAACTTGCATCGCGTCAGAATTGGCCCGTTCGCCAACCGCGAAGCCGCCGTGCAGGCGCTCAGCCCGATACAAAGCTCGACGGGTGTGATGCCAAGTTTGTCGCCGCCTTAGGCGGACGGTTTACGCGCCAGCGCGCGCGCATAGAGCGTATCGCGCGCCAGCCCTGTGGCTTTAGCGGCGATGCGTGCGGCATCACGCACCGATACGGCCTCGAGCAATGCATCGAGCCACACATCGACGGCTGCGGCCCCCTCAAGATCAAGCTCAGCACTGGCGAGCGGTTCGAGCGGGCACACAATCACAACATATTCGCCCTGCTCGCGGTGCGAGTCCGCGGCCAACCAAGCTTGCGCCTGCGCCAGTGGCATCCGAGCAAGCTCTTCAAACCGTTTAGTCAGTTCGCGCGCAAACGCAACCTGACGCTCTGGTCCCAACACCTCGAGCAAGTCTTGCATGCTTGCCTGAATGCGATGCGGAGCCTCATAAAACACCATCGCTGCAGGCAATTGGGTCCAAGTGCGAAACCAGCGCTGACGCGCCATCGACTTGATGGGTGCGAAGCCGGCAAAAACAAAACCAGGTGACGCATCGGTCGTGACCCCAGTGCCCATCAACGCGGTGATTACCGCACTAGGCCCTGGTAACGGCACCACTTTGAGTCCGGCCGCATGCGCCGCCTGCACTACACGCCCGCCCGGATCGCTCACAGCGGGCGAGCCAGCGTCAGACACTAACGCCACCCGTTGCCCTGCCTGCAAGCGCTCGACAATCGCGGCCGCTGCACTTGCCTCATTATGGCGATGCACCGCGATGAGTGGGGTGCTGATTCCCCAGGCCTCGAGCAGGATGCGACTGGCGCGGGTGTCTTCGGCCGCAATCACATCGGCACGGTCTAACGCCTGCCACCCCCGCAAAGTCAGATCGCCCAGATTACCGATTGGGGTCGCCACAACATACAGAGCATGGGTAGGCCACGACTGCGCGTCTACCCGTTGCCCAACACGCTGCCAGGCCTCAGGCAAATCTTCAGGTAAGACATTTTGAGCCATATCAGGGCGCCAAGCGTGTGAATTGTGGCAGTGTAGACCGCCTGCGAGCCTGCGTCAGCACCTCGCCCCCTTTACCCAAACCTGTTTGCAGCCTCTGTGCACAAAACGCGTTGCAATATGAAGCCTCTTGCCACCAAATGATGCCGCCCTTTTTTTTACAGCCCGAGGCTTTTTTTGCCATCGCGCAACACGCTCAGCGTAAAGCCCTGCAAGCGCGCAAACGCAAGCTGGCGCGCCAAAATCGTCTGCCAACTCGCACTGCCACCCCCACACACGTGCCACAACGCTCGAGTCGTCAACAAATTGGGGATCGCTACGAGCAAGCCGCCTGGCAGTTGCTCGAACAGGCAGGCTGCGCCTTACTCGCCCGCCAACTGGGCTGCCCGGTTGGAGAGCTGGATTTAGTCGTGCGCGAGGGCGCCGAACTGGTCTTTGTCGAGGTTCGCCGGCGCGCCTCGGCGCGCTTTGGCGGTGCCGCCGCGAGTGTCTCGGCAGCCAAACAGCGACGCCTGCTACGCGCCGCGCAGTGGTGGTTACCCGCCCTCGTGCGCCATCACTTTGCGGGTCGAATTCCGCCTTGCCGCCTCGACGTCATTACCTTCGGCCCCGAAGGGGCTGCCTGGCATCGTGACGCCGTGCGCCTGGCTCAGGATAAGTGAGATAATGCGGTCTTCAGGGCTTTCATAAACACCATGGATCTTGCCGCCAAACTGACCGCTCACTTCGAAGACAACATCGCTGCCACTCAGCGCAGCATGCAAACGCTGTCTGAACCCCTGTTGCGCGCCATCGACCTTTGCTTTGGCTGCGTGACCAACAACGCCAAGATGCTGGCTTGTGGCAATGGTGGCTCAGCCGCCGATGCCCAACACTTCATCGCCGAGCTCGTGGGCCGCTTCGAGCGCGATCGCCTGCCACTTGCAGGGGTCGCTCTCAACACTGACACCTCGATTCTGACCGCCGTGGGCAACGACTACGGCTTTGAGCAGATCTTTGCCCGCCAGGTGATGGCGCTGGGCCAGCCAGGCGATGTGTTGGTTGCGATTTCAACTAGCGGTCACTCCGCCAACGTGCGACTGGCGATTGAAGCCGCGCACGCGCGCGAAATGAAAGTCGTCGCACTCACCGGCAAAGGCGGTGGCCCGATCGGCAATCTGCTTCACGCCGGCGACATCCATTTATGCGTGCCACACGAGCGCACGATGCGTATTCAAGAAGTTCATATTCTGCTGCTACATTTGCTATGCGATGGCATTGACACGCTATTACTCGGAGACCCCGCATGAAACTCACCACTCTTGCTCGCCCCTTGCTGTTGTGCCTGACCTTAGTCGGCACAAGTGCCCTGCTACAAGGCTGTGTCGCACTACTGATTGGTGGCGCGGCTGCCACGACGGGCGTTGTGGTGGTCGACCGACGCACCGTGGGCCAACAAGTCGAAGACAAAACCATCGAAATCAAAGTCGCCAATTCGATTCGCTCAAAATTTGGCGACAGCGTGCGCATCAATACCACCAGCTATGAGGGTGTGGTGCTTGTCACGGGCGACTCACTGGGCAACGACCGCAAGGCTGCCATCACCGAAATCGCCAGCAAAACTCAAAGCGTGAAGTCGGTCTCAAATCAAGTCAATGTCGTTAAAGAAACCGCCTCGTTTGGCGAACTCAGCAGCGACACGTGGCTAAGCTCTAAAGTCATGACGACGCTTGCAACCACTAACGAAGTCCCCTCACGCACCATCGTGGTGGTCACCGATCGCAGCGTGGTGTATTTGATGGGTTTGGTCACACAGCGAGAAGGTGATCTGGCGGCTGCAGCGACGGCGCAGGTCAGTGGTGTCAAGCGCGTTGACAAACTTTTTCAAGTCATCTCGCCAGCCGAAGCTAACAAACTAGACGATTCAAATCGTATTTTTAATAGAAGCTCGAGCGGCAACACCACCCCTCTTGGTGAAGCGCCCAGCACTGCTGCGCCTGCAGCGGGCGCAGGCGTCGAGGTGTTACCGATCAAATGAAAAAGCTGTTTGCTGCCGCCGTTCTTGCCACGCTTTGCGGCTTGGGCTTTTGGCTGTTCGCCAGCCCGCCGGCGCAGGCACCCGAGGTTACGTTCTCAACACTCTCGGGCAAACAGCTGCAAATGTCAGAGCTGCGGGGCAAGGTCATACTCGTTAAGTTTTGGGCCACCAGCTGCGTCACTTGCGTCGCCCAAATGCCTGACAATATGGATAACTTCAACACCTATCACACCAAAGGTTTTGAAGTCGTCGCGGTCGCCATGCAGTACGACCCGGCAAACTACGTCATTAATTTTGTCGAGACACGCAAAATTCCGTTTACAGTTGCCCTCGATACTCGCGGACAGGTCGCTCAGGCGTTTGGAGATGTCAAACTTACCCCAACCGCTTTCCTGATTGATAAAAATGGCAAGATTCTAAAACGCTATTTGGGTGAATACGACAAAGCAGAGTTTCGCCGTACGCTCGAAAAAGCGCTGGCAGGCTAAGCGCTTCGTTACACACTACGTTCGCCGCGCACTACAATTATTTTCTTCGCACCTGTTGGTTTCCCTTCAATACGCCTTTTCTGTTGCTAATGCCCCATGAATAGTCAGCCCCTCTCCTCCCAGATGCCTCCAGAAGTCGTTGCTAAAGTTTTGTCTGAAAGTCTGCCTTACATCAAACGCTTCCATGGCAAAACCATCGTGATCAAATACGGTGGTAACGCCATGACCGAAGAGGTCTTACAACGTAGCTTTGCCCACGACGTTGTATTGCTCAAACTGATTGGTCTGAACCCAATCGTTGTCCATGGAGGTGGGCCACAAATCGACGAGGCGCTGCGTCGGATTGGTAAAAAAGGCACTTTTGTACAAGGAATGCGCGTCACCGATGCCGACACCATGGAGGTCGTCGAATGGGTCTTAGGCGGCCAGGTGCAGCAAGACATTGTGCTGATGATCAACGAGGCGGGCGGCAAAGCCGTTGGTCTGACCGGCAAAGACGGCTGCCTGATTCAAGCCAAAAAGAAGTTAATGCCCAACAAAGAAGATCCGTCTAAGCCTTTAGATATTGGCTTCGTCGGCGACATCGAACATGTTGAACCCGCCGTCGTCAAAGCCTTGCAAGACGATCAGTTTATTCCGGTGATTTCTCCGATCGGTTACGGTCAAGACGGCCTGGCCTACAACATCAACGCCGACGTCGTCGCGGGCAAGATGGCCGAAGTCTTGGGCGCCGAAAAGCTGCTCATGATGACAAATACGCCGGGCGTGCTAGACAAGGATGGCAAACTCTTGCGCTCGTTGTCGGCCAAGACCATCGATGCCTTGTTTGAAGATGGCACTATTTCGGGCGGCATGCTGCCAAAAATCTCGTCCGCGCTTGAGGCCGCGCGCAATGGCGTCAAGTCCGTACACGTCGTGGATGGTCGCGTGCCACACTGCTTGTTACTAGAAATTTTGACCGACCGCGGGGTCGGCACGATGATCTCGTCAGACTAAAGCTCACATGCCTCGGCTGCGTTTTCCGCAACAGCCCCCCGTGCGCTCGCGCCGTGCGGGCGTGCACCGGCCCTTAGCGACCGGCCAGTCGCTAGCAGGGGCAACCCCGCAAGAACAACAGTCACCCGTTTGGCTGTTTGATCTGGACAATACGCTACACGATACCTCTTACAAGATTTTTCGCGAGATCAATCTTGGCATGACCGCTGCAGTCATGGAAACCCTCAAGCTCAACGAGAACGACGCGAGCGAACTGCGCACGCGGTACTGGCGGCGCTATGGGGCGACTCTGCTGGGCCTGGTTCAGCATCACAATATCGACCCTCACGCGTTTTTGCAGCGAAGCCACGCCTTTGAGGTAGCGCCGCTCGTGAGGGCCGAGCGAGGTTTGCGCGATAAACTCAACCGCCTGTCTGGACGCAAAATATTATTCACAAATGCGCCCTTGCATTACGCTCGCGCTGTACTCAAACACCTAGGTATTTTGCGCTGTTTTGACCAGCTCTGGGGCGTCGAACAAATGCAATTGCATGGCCGCTTTCGCCCCAAACCCTCGGTCACTTTGATGCGGCACGTACTCGCCCAAGAGGGCATCCACCCCAGACGCGCTGTCCTGGTCGAAGATACGATCGAAAATCTTCGCAGCGCCCGTAAGGCAGGTTTACGCACGGTGCACGTTTTTCATCCGGGCACGCCCTTTGGGCTAGGCAAAAGCGGGCGCCCCGATTTTGTTGACTTGCGGGTAAACTCCGTTGGTCACCTATTGTTACAGAAGCGGCCGCTGCGAGGCGCTTGAGTCGTGCCGCATTTTTTTAACCCTTTCTGTTGGGCGAGATGACTATGTCAGCCAAACCGGGCGAACGCAAACATCAGATCCTGCAGATGCTCGCAGAAATGCTCGAGCAGCCTCGGGCGGCGCGCATCACAACGGCGGCCCTGGCGGCTCGACTGCAGTGCTCAGAGGCGGCACTTTATCGGCACTTTGCCAGCAAAGCGCAGATGTTCGAGGGATTGTTTGAGTTTATCGAGACCACAATCTTCAGTCTGGTGAATCAAATCATCGCTGACGAGACCAATGGTGTCGAGCAAGCCCGCAAAATCGCAGTGATGTTAGTGACCTTCGCCCAACGCAATCGTGGCATGACTCGGGTGCTTTGCGGCGACGCCTTAGTGACAGAAGACGAGCGCCTGCAGGCCCGCGTCAGTCAAATCACAGAACGCATTGAAACAACGTTTAAACAAGCCCTGCGCGGCGCGGTTACGGCCGGGGTACTAGACCCCGCCACCGAGATTACCCCGCTGGCAGCGCTCTTAACGCACTGTGTCTTAGGCAGTTGGCTGCGCTTTGCGCAAAGTCGCTGGCAATCTACGCCCACGACTCATATCGACGCCCAAATGCGTCTGATCTTAGGCTGACGGTCCCGCGACACGCGTCGCACAGACTGGGCACCCCGGATCACGCTTGACGCGCACGCGGTGCCAGTCCATTTCGAAGGCGTCCAGAATCAAGAGTTGCCCCTTAAGCGATTGACCCACGTGCGACAGCACCTTGAGGGCCTCGGCGGCCTGCATACTGCCGATGATGCCCACCAATGGGGAGAACACCCCGGTTGAGGCGCAGGTTGCGGCCTCGAGATCTTCGGCTTCAGGAAACAAACAGTGATAGCAGGGCGCAGTGGCGTCGCGTGGATCGAACACGCTAATTTGACCCTCGAAGCGAATTGCAGCGCCAGAGACTAAAGGCTTATTGTGCTTGACGCAGGCTCGATTAATCGCGTGACGCGTGGCAAAATTATCGGTGCAATCCAACACCACATCCACCTGAGCAATCTGCGCATCAAGCAGGTCGCCCGCCAGGCGAACAGTGCGTGTTTCAACCGTGATCTCTGGGTTCAAAGCGAGTAAGGTGTCTCGTCCGGATTCGGCTTTTAAAGCGCCCAACCGTGAAGTTTGGTGCAAGATTTGTCGCTGCAAATTACTGATTTCAACCGTGTCATGATCGGCCAAAATAATCGTCCCAACCCCCGCAGAGGCCAGATACATGGCGGCGGGCGAACCCAAACCGCCTGCCCCCACTACCAGCGCTGTACTTGCCAAAAGCTTCTCTTGCCCTTCTATACCAAACTCGTCGAGCAAAATATGTCTGGCATAGCGCAGCAATTGTGCATCGTTCATTTTTTGGCCGCCGCGCCCCCGCTTGGTTCGGTCGCACTCACCGCCTTAGGCTTGGCGACGGCTTTTTGCCGGGGCTTGCCATCTAAGAAATTGATCGCTTGTTGCAACTGAAAATCTTCAGGCGCACCAAACGTAAACATTTTATTGGTATCGGCTAGGGGTGTTTCATCCGCTGTGCCTTTTACCTCAGTTTCATTTTGTCGATTACTTAAATGTCTTTGTAAATCGGCCTCGCGCGGGACACGAAATAAATCACCCTCGGCGGTATCGGCCACGACCTCATCGGGGACGATGCCAGTTGCTTGAATCGAACGACCGTTAGGCGTGTAATAGCGCGAAGTCGTGAGCTTAATAGCCGTGTTTTCAGAGATCGGTAAAATCACCTGCACAGACCCTTTACCAAATGTACGGTTGCCCATAACCGTGGCACGCTTGTGGTCTTGCAAAGCACCTGCCACGATTTCTGAGGCCGAGGCTGAACCCACATTCACGAGCACCACCATTGGCACTGTTTTTGCCCAACTAGGCAAGCCAGACAAGTAATCAGATTCGCCACGTGCGTAGTCAGAGGCGACGGCTAGATACTTATGTTTTGAATCGGGTGCGCGCCCGTCGGTCGACACCACCAAGGTGTTGGGTTTAAGAAACGCAGCTGACACACCGATGGCACTGTTGAGCAAACCACCCGGATCGTTACGCAGATCGAGGATCAATGCGCGAGGCGCACCTTTGACGCTGAGGTCTTTCAGATGTCGCACAAGATCCGAGCCCGTTTTTTCTTGGAACTGGGCGATGCGCACGTAACCGATATTGTCGTCTAGCATTTTGCTGCGAACGCTGCGCACACGAATCGTGTCACGCACGATTTTAATCACCAACGGCTGCGCCTGACCTTGACGAATAATGGTCAAGGTAATTGGCGTCTTGACTGGTCCACGCATGAGCTTGACCGCATCAGTCAGCGTCAGGCCTTTGGTCGACTTATCATCGATCTTTGAAATCAAATCACCCGAACGAATGCCTGCGCGTGCAGCTGGAGTGTCTTCGATTGGCGAAATCACCTTTACCATTCCGTCTTCAGTACCAACTTCGATTCCTAAACCACCAAACTCGCCTTGCGTGGCCGTTTGCATTTCTTTAAAAGCGTCGGCATCAAGATAAGCGGAATGTGGATCAAGATCAGACAGCATGCCGGCGATCGCGCCGTCAATCAGTTTTTTGTCGGTGACTGGCTCAACGTAGTTGTTTTTAATCGCTGACAACACATTTGAGAATTGTCTGAGCTCGTCGAGCGGCAAAGGCGAACCGCGTTGCGCCAGAGCGGTGATGCCCATGCTGAGCAAAATGCCCGCGATCACGCCAACTGAGACCAAACCGAAACCACGTATTTTACGAGTGCCCATGCACGTTCCTGAGTTAAAAACCATTAAAGCTCAAACATTGCGACTGCCGCGCGCACTAGCGCGCTAAAAACTGAACCGGGTCGACGGCGGCGCCACGATGCCGGATTTCGAAGTATAGGGCGGAATCCACCTGACCACCGGTACTTCCAGCAAGGGCAATGGTCTCTCCTGTTTGAACCTGATCACCAATTTGCTTAAGTAAACTTTGGTTATAGGCGTAGACGCTCAGGTATTGCTGTCCGTGATCAATAATCAACAGGTTGCCGAAGCCACGCAGCCAGTTCGAATAAACCACCGTTCCCGAGGCAACCACCTGTACAGAGGCCCCCTCAGCAGCACGCACTAAAATGCCGCGCCAAACACCCCCTTCGGGACGATTAGAGCCAAAGCGGGCCATCACAGCGCCACGCAAGGGCCAGCGCAACCCGGGCTTTAGGCCCGCACCGTCCGAATCGCCGCCGCTACTTTGCGCCGACGCCTCCTGCTGGCGCTGCCTCAACTGACTAGTCTCTTGCGCCTGCCGAGCCTGCTCTTGTTTAGCCTGCTCTTGCCGCGTCTGTTCCTGCCTGGCTTGCTCTTGCCGCTCTTGTTCGGCCATGCGGGCAAGCTCGGCCTTGCGACCCGCCTCGGCCGCCTCGCGTGCCGCGTTTAATTGACCGCCCAAATCGTCAACCAAAGTCGACAAACGCTTGTCGTCACGCCCAAGCATCGCGGCTTCGGCGCGCTGGGCCTGCAACTGACCCTCGATGCGTGCAAGCACCGTCGCACGCTCTTTTTTTTGCGTGTCCAAGACGCTTTTTTGTTCGGTCGTATCTTGCACCACGCGTACGACCTCTTGTCGGCGAAGCTCAGTTTTAGCCTCAAGTTCAGCCAGGCGTTCGATCTCTTTTTTAACTGCCGCCACGGCAGACGCCCGCGCACGCGAGATGTAATCCAAGTAGATCAAATCACGCCCAATTTGCTGCGGATCATCGCCCGACAACAGCGCAGTCCAGGGCGACAAACCACTTGCGTACTGCTTGCGCAATTGGTTGGACAATTCATCGCGTCGCAACACCAACACGCCAAACTGACGTTTGAATTGACTTTGCAACTCATCCAGCTCATTTTGCGCCTGCCGCAGTTGCGTCGCCAACTCATTGAGGCGACGCGTCGTCACCGAGATGGCCGCCTCAGAAACTTTCAGCGCGTCAGCCGCATCTTTTCGCAGCGCCTCGCGCTCGTCGAGTTCTTTTTGAAGACCCTCGATGCGCGAACGCAGTTCGACCCGCTCACGTTCGGCCTGCCTTTGTTTGGCAACAAGATCGTCGTTGGCTGCGCACGGGGCGCCGCCAAGCGCCAGGCCGCTTAAGGCCAACCACAGCCACCAAACGGGCAGGCGCATGAAATTAATCCTTTTTGGCTTTACCCTGCGCCGCCACCGCCGTCATGGCCGCCTCGATTTCAGCCGGATCGCCCAGGTAATAGTGCTTAAGCGGCCTTAAATCTTTATCTAGCTCATAAACCAGCGGCTGGCCTGTGGGAATATTCAGGTGCACGATCTCGTCGTCAGAGACGCCGTCAAGGTGTTTGATCATGGCTCGCAAACTGTTGCCGTGGGCGGCAACCAACACCCGTCGGCCGGTGCGAATGGCTGGCGCAATACTGTCGTTCCAGAAGGGCAAGACCCGTTCGACGGTGTCTTTCAGACATTCGGTTGCCGGCAATTGCTCGGGCGCGAGCTTGGCGTAACGCGGCTCAAACTTGGGGTGGCGTGTATCGTCAAGCGCAAGCGGATTGGGGGCGATCGCATAGGCGCGTCGCCAAATCAGCACCTGCTCGTCGCCGTATTGTGCCGCCATTTCAGCTTTATTGAGACCTTGCAGGTCGCCGTAATGTCTTTCGTTTAGGCGCCAGCTGTTGTGCACTGGCACATACATGGTGCCCAGCGCATCGAGCGTGAGCCAGAGTGTGCGAATCGCGCGCGTCAGCACCGAGGTGTAAGCCAAATCAAAGCCAAAACCTTTTTCTTTGAGTAACTCGCCCGCTTTTCGTGCTTGCTCGCGTCCGAGTACAGTCAAATCGACATCGGTCCAACCAGTGAAGCGGTTTTCGAGGTTCCACTGGCTTTCGCCGTGACGCATTAAGACTAATTTATACATGGTTGACACAGGTTAAAGTGTGAGGGAAGCCATCATTTTATAATTGTCTGGTGCTTGGCGACCACCCACCCCTTAAAATTAGGGGTTAACCGTACTTTTTTGGACACATCGTGGATTTTTTCTTCAGTCAAAATAACCTTCTTTTGCTGGCTGTCGCACTGGGGTCAGGCGTCGCGTTAGCGTGGCCCATGATTCAACGCAGTCGCGCCGGCGCTGCCATTTCAAGCACGCAGGCCGTGCAGATGATGAATCATCAACATGCTGTCTTGATCGATGTGCGCACCACCGAAGCCTATAACGCCGGTCATGTGCCTCAGGCGCGCAGCGTGCCGCTAGGCGACCTCGAAAAGAGAGCAGGCGCGTTGCCTAAAAACAAACCGCTCATCGTGATCTGTGACGTCGGTCGCACGGCGATCGGCGCAGCCACGCGTTTGCGCGCGCAAGGCTTTACTGACGTTGTTACCCTTGAGGGTGGCCTCAAAGCCTGGCTGACCGCCGGGCTGCCCGTTACCGCCAATAAAACCGGAGCCTGACCATGCTGAAAGTTGTGATGTATACCACCGGCTTCTGCCCCTATTGCTCACGCGCAGAAATGTTGCTGAACCAACGCGGCGTGACTGAAATCGAAAAAATCCGTATCGATGTCGATACCGAACAGCGTACCTTGATGATGGAACGCACGGGCCGGCGTACCGTCCCGCAAATTTATATCGGCGAGACCCATGTCGGTGGCTTTGATGATTTGTCCGCGCTTGATCGCGACGGCAAACTGATGCCCCTGCTAAACGGTTAAAGCCAACACTGCATTTTTCATACCCTTTCACCCCCTGATCCAGAGACCCTTTCATGTCTGACCAAAACGCTCCAGCCGACAGCGCACAAAATCCCAACGCACCTGTGTTTAATATGCAGCGTGTCTACCTCAAAGATCTCTCTCTAGAGATGCCTAATGCGCCCAATATTTTTCTTGAGCAAGAGGGTCCAAAAGTTGAAGTCACCATCAATGTGGGCGGACAAGCCCTTGCCGATACGGTCTTTGAATCCACCATCACCGTGACTGTCACGACTCGCATCGGCGACAAAGTCCTGTATTTGGTTGAAGCCACGCAAGGCGGTGTTTTTGAGATCGCTAACGTTCCCGCAGAGCAGCTTGATCCACTCATGGGGATCGTATGCCCGACCATGCTGTACCCCTATCTGCGCGCAAACGTGGCCGATGCCATCACTCGCACCTCATTGCCACCGTTGCACTTGGCCGAGGTTAATTTTCAGGCACTGTTTGAGCAGCGCATGGCGCAGGCCGCCCAAGAGGGGCAGGGCCAGGCGCCCGCAGGTGGCAACGAGTCGGGTCTGATTCTTCCGCCCGGCATGCTGCGTCAATAATTTGAGTTCTCGCGCGCCTTCACCTGAGCCTGTCGTGTCGCTCACGCAACAACACGTCGCGGTCTTGGGCGCCGGTGCCTGGGGCACCGCGTTAGCCTGCGCCGCCAGCCAGCGCGCGCCGACCCAACTCTGGGCGCGCGACGCCAAACTGAGTGAAGCGATCAACGCGCAGCACACCAGTCCGCGTTACTTACCTGGCATCCCTTTGCCGCCCGCACTCGTTTGCACGGCCAGCCTTCAACAGGCGCTTGCCCACGCACAGGGTGGTCACCTTCCGGGTTTACTGCTTCTTGGCGTGCCACTTGCGGGGCTGCGTGCACTTTGCAGCCAACTCGCCGAGCAACTTGCACACTCAACACCCAAACTTGCCGGCATTGTTTACACGTGCAAAGGGCTTGAGGCCCAAAGCGGGCAACTCCCCAGCGAAGTCGCGCAAGTCGCGCTTGAACCACTGGGCTCGTTACCCACAGGCGTGTTGTCAGGTCCCTCGTTTGCACTCGAAGTCGCGCGTGGCTTACCCGTCGCGCTCACTGTGGCAAGCGCAAGTCTCGACCTGCAAGAAGCCACAATCCACGCACTGCATGGCGGCAACATTCGCGTCTATGCCAGCACAGATGTCTTGGGCGTTGAGATCGGGGGTGCGCTTAAAAACGTTCTGGCGATTGCCTGCGGAGTGGGCGACGGGCTAGGTCTGGGTGCCAACGCACGCGCGGCACTGATTACACGCGGACTCACCGAGATGACCCGATTTGGCAAGGCGCTTGGGGCTCAAACAGCAACCTTCGCGGGGCTCACTGGACTGGGCGATCTTGTCTTGACCGCAACCGGAGACCTCTCGCGCAACCGTCAAGTCGGTCTGGCCCTTGGCCGGGGCGCAGTACTTTCGACTTTGCTTGCGTCTGGGCCAACCGCCGAGGGGGCTCGCTGCGCGCAAGCGGTACGAAAGCGTGCGCGCGCGTTAGGCGTGGACATGCCAATTACAGAAGCCGTATGTCAGGTTTTGTTTGAGGGCGTCAGTCCCCTGAACGCCGTGACACAGTTGTTGGCGCGCGAGGCCACCACAGAATAAATTTCTTAATTTTGAGCGAACGATGACCAACACTTTGCACGGCTTAAACACTCGCGGCAAACAGCGCGTAACTTTGCATGCTCTACCAGCGCCGCTTGGCTCAGGTTTGCGCAGTGGCACCGCGCGCACGGGATCAAAACTTGTCTTCACCTTGTTCGTTTGCGTCTTGGGCACTCTGTTCGCCCCCTCCACGCAGGCAGCCTGGCCCGACGAGCGTCCCATTCATCTGGTCGTGCCGTTTCCGGCAGGCTCTTCGCCCGATTTGCTCGCCCGCATACTCGCGGTGCCTTTGGGCAAAGCGCTCAAGCAAACTCTGGTGGTCGACAATAAACCTGGCGCGGGTGGCAACTTAGGCACGCGCTTTGTAGCGCGGGCACCCAACGACGGCTACACCCTGCTCTATACAATCAACGGCCCGTTAGTCACTGCACCCACGCTGTATAAAAAAACACTGGGTTACGACCCGATGACCGACCTTGCCCCCATCACGCTAGTCGCCACCAGCCCGAACGTCTTGGTGGTCAACCCTAAGCTTGAGGCCGACACCACGGCAGACTTGGTCAAACAAATAAAAGCGCGAGCCGGTGCGATGAATTACGGCTCGGTCGGGGCGGGGAGCGCCGCACATTTAGCGATGGAGCTCTTTAAGCAACAGGCGGGTCTAGACCTTCTGCATGTGCCCTATCCCGGCTTTGCACAAGTCACCACTGCAATGCTTGCGCAAGATGTTCAAGCCGCTTTTATGGTTCCTGCGATCGCGATGCCACAAGTCAAAGCCGGCAAACTAAAGGTGCTTGGCGTCACTAGCCTGCTAGCCTCGCCTGCCCTACCAGGGGTCTTGCCGCTCGCGATGCAGGGCTTTGCTGGTTTTGAGGCGATCTCCTGGAACGCAATTCTTGCGCCGGCTGGCACTGAGCCTGCTATTTTGCTTAGGCTGCAACAAGCACTCACCGGCCTGTTGACCGAGGCGTCGATCAAAGAACAGTTTTCGGCACAGTATTTTTCGGCCGTCGGTTCGAACGCGCAGGATTTGCGTGCGCTGATGCAAGACGAAACCAAACGCTGGACTCAAGTCATTGAACGTCTGGGTTTGTCACTCGATTGACGCTCTTCACCTGAGCGCAGAGGATTTGCGCGCCTGACGTGAGCGCGACAGCAAAATATCCGCCCTTCTGCTGCATGACCGGCATTCAGACACCCCCACGATAGCCCTGTTGTCGCCACGCTTCGTACACCACAATCGCGACCGCATTTGACAGATTCAGGCTGCGTTGCGCCGGCAACATGGGTAAGCGCAGAGTTTGCGGCGAGCGGAACAAAGCGCGCTGCTCGGACGACAACCCGGCGGTCTCGCAACCAAACACAAACACATCGTTGGCCAAAAGCGCGATTTGCCCAACGAGTTGCGTCGCTTTGGTCGTGATGGCGAACACCCGCTCGGGTAGTGCGCCGGTCGCGGCAATCGCAAGTTCAAGCGAGTCATGCACCTGCACAGGCTGCCACTCGTGATAGTCAAGTCCAGCGCGTTTGAGGCGTTTATCGTCGATTTCGAAGCCAAGCGGACGCACCAAGTGCAAGCGCGCACCGGTATTGGCACAAAGCCGGATGACGTTGCCCGTATTGGGTGGAATTTCTGGCTGAACGAGGATGACATCAATCATGGGCGCCATTTTGCCACGCTTACCTGACCAGGCGCACGGGGGTATGGGCAGCAGCAAGCGCCACGACGCCCGCCGCGCCGGCGTTCAGTAGTGCACGCGCTGCCGTATGCATCGTGCTACCTGTGGTGACCACATCGTCGACCAAGCCCACCCAGACCCGTGGTAACGCGTGCGGGCAAACATAAAGTCCTTTCACACTTTCGCGCCGAGCTGCTGAGTCGAGCACTTTTTGGCTAGGTGTTTCGCGGGTCCGTCTGAGCCACTCACGCTGCAAGGGATAACCACTGAGCCGCGCCAATTCAAGCGCAAGCTCGCCTGCAGGGTTAAAACCCCGACGCCTGAGTGCCTGCTGACTGGAGGGAATTGGTACCAACGCCCCGAGTGGCAACAAACCCACGTCGCCAGGTAACTGGGTGCGCAAGCGGGTCCAGAGGACTCGGGCGAAGAGGCCGGCGTAGGCTAGGCGGGCACCCTCCTTAAAGCGCTGAATCAACATTGCAGTCGGATACGCGTAGTCCATCGCGGCCACCAGACGCGCGTATGGGGGCGCGTCGCGCCAGCAACGCGAACATTGCGCCGCCTGCGGCGTGTCTTCGGCTGTCGCTTGCGTCTCTAAGGTCGTTTGCTTGGGCACGGGATTGAGGCAACGCACGCAACTCTGCAGACCGTTCAAACGCCAGACAAAGTCTTGTGCGCACCCCGAACATAAATTACCACCACGCGCGGTTAAACCGCAAAGCGGACACGCCGAAGGGAGTTTTTGTAAAATCGTTGCATGGATGGAGTACATTTTGCTACCTTGCGCGCGCCGTTGAAGTTAACAGTCTGAGCCCGAGGCCTCATTTTTTGCGTTCTTCATGATCAAAATGTCCACCCCGAGCACACTCCCGCTGAACTCTGCCCATGTTGCGTTGCAATTCGCGCGACGCGGCGATTTATCTTCTGCCCAGTTTTTATACGGTGAAATCGCGCGCCGCATGGACGAGCGCTTGCGACTGGTGCGTTTGCAACCTGAGCAGCTTTTAGACGCGGGCTGCGGTGCCGGTCAGCAGATCAAGTTATTGCATGCCCGCTACCCTACCGCCCGATACCTTGGTCAAGACCATAATCCTCGGCTGCTGCAATACGCTCGTCAGTCTGCCAAACAACACCTGCCAGGCGGTTGGCGTCAAACGCTCTCGCAGTGGCGTGGCAAACCCGCTCAGACGCAATGGCTTGAAGCCGATTTGGCGCACACGGGGCTCGCCCCAGAGTCACTCGACCTGGTCTGGTCAAACCTTGCTCTGCATTGGCATGCTGCGCCTCACGACGTCTTGCAAGAGTGGTCGCGAATACTCAAGCTCAATGGTATTGTCTTTTTTTCATGCTTTGGGCCCGCCACGTTGCAAGAGGTGCGCGCCGCCGCGCACCAAGCAGGGCTAAGTACTGCCACGCCAAGCTTTGTCGACATGCACGACTTTGGCGACCTGTTGATTGAAAAAGGGTTTGCCGACCCAGTGATGGATCAAGAAGTCCTCACTTTGACGTACGCGACGCCTGAAAAGCTCTTGGCAGACGTTAAGGCCTTAGGAGGGAATCCGAGTCTTGGACGACGTCCTGGCTTACTCGGGCGCGACCGGTATCAGCGCTTACTCGCCGCGCTTGAGGCGCAACGCAAAACCGATGGGCGGCTACACCTGACGATCGAAGTCGCCTATGGTCACGCTTGGCGCACCGGAACGTTGCGCGGAGCAACCGGCGAGACCCGCATCAGCGTCAGTGCGATCGGGCGGCTAACGCCCGGCACACTAGCCAAAAAATGACAGATACGCCTTGTAACCCATGTAAACCGCCAGTCCAAACAACAAGTAGGCAAAAATACGCTTGAGTGTTTTAACAGGCAGCTTATGCGCCGCACGCGCGCCAAGCGGGGCTAAAAACACACTAAAGATAGCCAGCACAATCAGCGCTGGCCAAAAAATATAACCAACCATTTGTGGCGGCAGCCCTGTTTGACCCCAGCCGGACCAAACATAACCAAGCGTATTGGCCAACGCAATCGGAAACCCGAGCGCGGCTGACGTGCCCACAGCCTGATGCAGGGGTACGTTGCACCACAACATGAAGGGCACAGAAATAAAGCCACCACCCGCGCCGACCAGACCAGAAATGAAGCCGATGACGCCACCCGAGGCCGCTGTGCCCACCGGACCCGGCATCTGACGCGAGGCCTTTGGCTTTTTATCGAGCAGCATCTGCAAGGCAGAGTAGGCAACAAACACCGCAAAAAACAGGGCTAACCAGCCCGTCTTCAGGAGTGAAAACAACGCCCCGCCCGACACCACCCCCCCCACCAGAATGCCTGGGGTTAAGGCGGCAACAAGATCCCAGCGCACTGCGCCTTTGTTGTTATGGGCCCGAACGCTTGAGACCGAGGTAAACAGTATCGTTGCCATCGAGGTCGCAATTGCGGCGTGCACCGTGAGCTCGAGCGACAACTCCTGCCAGGTAAACAAGAGAGTCAAAAACGGCACCAAAATCATTCCGCCGCCGATGCCTAAAAGCCCTGCAGCGAAGCCCGTGACACAGCCTAAGACTGCTAACGCTAATGCAAATATCGGATCCATATGATTTTTCTTAATGCCCACGCGCGTAAAGGGGCTTAGTATACTGACAGGACAACCTGCCGCTGGCAGGCAATCATTTTTTGCGCTTAACCGCGCGCCTCAACAAGACGCAACTGCCATGGATTCTCTGGACACCGAAGTTCTTCAACAAGCGCACCAATGGTTGGCCGCAGGGCATGCCGTTCACCTCGCCACCGTGGTTAAAACCTGGGGCTCTGCACCGCGCCAGGCAGGTGCCATGCTCGCCGTGCGCAAAGACGGTCGGGTGGTGGGTTCGGTCTCGGGTGGTTGCATTGAAGATGACCTGATCGCGCGGGCACAGGCCGCCAGTCTGCCCGCGCGCCCCGAGTGGGCCACTTATGGGGTCTCACAAGAAGAGGCCGCTCGTTTTGGGTTACCGTGCGGCGGTACGCTCAAGTTGGTCATCGAACCGCTCACAGCAGGCGCTTGGCTAGATCGCGTGCTTGAGGCCACCACCGCCCAAAAACTGATTGGCCGCTGGCTAGACCTCAGTACCGGTCAATCGACACTCACCGTGGCCAAGCCGGGCCAACTGACCGAGGTCAAAGAGCAAGGCTGTTATTTCGTATACGGCCCGCATTGGCGCTTATTGATTATTGGCGCCAATCAAACCGCAAAGGCGCTTGCGCAAATTGCCACGATGCTTGAGTTTCAGGTGCTCGTTTGCGATCCGCGTGAAGAATTCACAGCCGACTGGAACATGCCCGACGTCGCTTTGCAACCAGGCATGCCCGACGATGCCGTGCTTGAAATTCAAACCGATGCACGCACGGCCATTGTGGCGATCACCCACGACCCCAAGCTTGACGACATGGCGCTGCTTGAAGCGCTGCGCTCTCAGGCGTTTTACGTCGGGGCTTTAGGCTCATCACGCAATCAACAAAAACGTCGAGAACGTTTGCTGACCTTTGATCTGACGCAAGCCGACATTAACCGCCTGCACGGGCCAGTTGGTCTGCAAATTGGCAGTCGCACGCCAGCAGAAATCGCAGTCGCTATCGCCGCACAACTTGTACAAGAACGTCGCGTCTTTGAAGACGCCCGTGTAGGTGGACTCGAGACGCCACCGGCGGATGCTGCAGCAGCTTAGCTGCTACGTTTGCGCGCCTCAATGCCAAGCTGTTTAAGCTTGCGATACAGGTGGGTACGTTCGAGGCCTGTTTTGTCAGACACGCGCGTCATGCTGTTGTTCTCGCGCCCGAGATGATATTCAAAATAGACGCGCTCGAATGCATCACGCGCTTCGCGCAGTGGCTGGTCTAGCGGGATATTACCCAACAGACTTTTATCGACTTCGACGATGACTGCGGCAGGCAGCGCTGCGACCGCTGCGCCTGCAGCAACCGCTGCGACTGAGGTGGCAGCCTTGGGGCTGACCGGCGCGAAACCACCCGAAGCCGACTTGGCTACGGTTAAGCGGCCACGCGCCAACCCTGTCGAAATCGTTTTCAACAAGCGTTGCAACGTAATCGGTTTTTCAAGAAAATCGATCGCACCAATTTTGGTGGCCTCAACCGCAGTATCGATGGTGGCGTGGCCGCTCATCATAATCACGGGCATGTCGAGCAAGCCCGCTGAGCTCCATTCTTTGAGCAAGGTCACGCCGTCGGTATCTGGCATCCAGATGTCGAGCAAGACCAGATCGGGGCGGCCACGCAAACGCGCCGCGCGCGCCTGCTCAGCATTTTCAGCCAACTCGATCGTATGCCCTTCATCGTAGAGGATTTCGGAAAGTAACTCGCGGATTCCGATCTCGTCATCGACCACTAAAATTCTGGCCATATACTTTTAATCACCTATTGCAAGCTTGCATTATCGTTATCTTGTGGTCTTGCGTCTAGTTGTTCTGCTAACTGCGTCAGCAGAACCGATACTCGGGCGCCCCCTTCTTTACGATTCGATACCTCGATACGCCCGTGATGCTCTTCGATGATTTTACGAACAATCGCCAAGCCCAAACCAGTACCCTGCTTTTTGGTGGTCACGTAGGGCTCGAACGCTCTTTGTAACACTTGTGCCGGAAAACCGGCACCATTGTCCGTCACCGTGAGCCGTACCGCTGGTGGTGCAGCGGTTTGAGCGTCATCCGAGGCAATCATTTGTGTGCTGACCTGGATCACGCCCGGGTGCGACACTTCGGCCAGGGCGTCTCGGGCATTCGCCAATAAATTATGAATCACCTGACGCAGCTGCGTATGATCCCCCAAAATTATAGGCAAAACGGGGTCGAGTGAAACCTCAAACCGCCACGACGCAGGGGGTTCGTCGGGCGCTGCGCCGCTCTGAGGATCCCAGCCATACAAGCCTAAGACTTCATCGACCACTGCGTTGAAATCCACCGGTGCCAACACCACAGGCGGCTTACGCGCATATTCGCGAAAGTCGTCCACCATGTGCTTCAAAGAACTCACTTGGTTCACGATCGTATTCGTCGCCCGCTCGAGCAACTGCGCATCAAGTGGTTCAAGTTTAGGCGCGAGCTTCATGGCTAACCGTTCGGCCGACAGTTGAATCGGTGTCAGGGGATTTTTGATTTCGTGCGCGAGTCGGCGCGCGACTTCGCCCCAAGCCACACTGCGGCTCGCTGAAATCACTTCGGTAATATCGTCAAACACCACCATGTAACCGTTATCGCGACCGTCCACATTAAGCTGCGTGCCACGCACGAGCAGGGTCAGTGTAAAACCTTGCTCCTGCGCGCCAGGCTCGCGCAACGTCAGCTCAAACTGTTCTTGCCAGTGCGTGCGCTCAGACCCCACCGCGCTGTGCTCAGAAAACGCTTGCTTGATGCGCATCGCAAATTCATTCATCCCCTCAACAGTCTGCAAGAGGCGGCCAGGCGCGGTGCGCAAATCGGCCTTCAAAATGGTTTGCGCGCCTTGATTAAACGTGGTCAGAAAAAACCGCTCGTCAAACACCAAGACGCCTGCCGATAAATTTGCCAGAACACTTTCAAGATAGACGTTTGAGCGTTGCAATTGACTACGGTTGGTCTCGACCATGCGCCGAGCTTCGTCAAGCTGACGCGTCATGGTGTTAAACGAGCGGGTCAGTTGCCCCACCTCGTCGTTAGTGGGCGGTTCGGGCAAGGCGCGATAATCACCCACACTGACAGCTTGCGTGCCTGCGGCCAACGCCAGAAGGGGCCGAACCAGTTTTTTAGACAAATAGAGAGCGACCGCGATGGCCGCGAACACCGCCAGCAATAACGCCAGCGTGAGCGTGACGCCAAACAAGTCACGCAGACTTTGCCGCGACAAGGCGAGCTCTTGATAATCTCTGTTCCCTTGCTGTACTTCACTGGCGTTACGGGCGATTTTTTCAGAGACCGGTTGCAACAGTTGCAGCCAGCGCGAGTCGACGTTGACGCCCAACGCGGTTTCGGTACGTTCAGGAGCCGTCAGGGGCACAATGACCCTGAGCTGCGACACCGGCTCAACGGTTTGGTTGTTCAGTGCCCCAGCGCTATCGGTCTTTGAATAGCCCCGCGTAAGCCGAAGCTGATTCAAAATCGCTGCCGGTGGGGGTTGCGGCGATAGCGCCCCGAGATTGTCGCTAGAAAACGCGATCACCCGACCGCCGCCGCTGAACACCATCGCATCGACCGGGCCACTGGCCTCACGCAGGCGCGCAAGCACGCCTGCCACTTCGGCGTCGGGCGTTTGGTTCAGTTCGGGTGTCATGATACGCGCGCGCGCCTCCAACTCGGCGAGTTGCGCTTCGAGCGCAGCGCGCGCCAAGGCTAGGCCCGACTCAAGCGCCGTGTCGACGCGCACGTTAAACCACGACTCAATCGAGCGCGCCATGAACTGTAGCGAGACGCCATAAATCAGCGCACCCGGGAGCACGCCAATGAGCGCGAACGCCAGAGCAAAGCGTGCCGTCAACCGCGCGCCGAACTGGCCACTGCGCAATTGCAACAGCAAGCGTGCACTTAGGGCAACGACCCAAACAAACAGCGCGAGGGCCAACGCCCCATTGAGCCACAGCAACAAGCCCTGATACTGCGCCACGCGTGAAGCGTTTCCGGTTGACCACGCCAGCAGGCCAAACAAGCCGGCACCGCTGCTGACGCCAGTGAATAAAGCGAGGCGAAGCAGTCGATTCATTTTTTTACCGCCTCGGACTGGATCGCAAAGTCAAACGGCGTCCACTCACTGGCAAGCGACCAGGCGCTACGCTTAGAGGCCTCAAGTTGCAAGGGCCGCGCAAGTTGCGAGGAATCGAGGCGAAACCGAATTTTTCCGTCATAGCGTTGATTTTTGTCAAAGCGATCGGCAGGCGCCACAGGCCAGGCTCGCACCTGCTTGAGCACCAACAGCGCCTCGGGCAGCGAGCGCTCGGGCACAAAAAAATCGCCGGTTGCCACGCGCCACTGCTGCGTGAGCACGTTATAGGTCAGGCGCTTCGTCAGTGTCGCTTCGACTAACACACGCTCAAACCACCACCAGCGTGGTGACGTGATTTTTAAATCAAACGTGAAATACAAGGGCACACCGCGCTCGGCAGCCTCAATCACGACTCGGCCCAGTTCGAAGTTTGAATCCAGATCAAGCGTCAACTGACCCTCTGCAAGCAAGGGTTCGATGCGCTCAATTCTGGGCTCGGCTCCCTGACTCGCCGTGGCACAAAAGCACAGCAAGACAGCCAGCACGCTTAAGCACGTGCGGTTAAACACAGAGGGCCACGTGATCTTCGAAGCAGTCATGGCCTAATTAACGCCTAAACTTGGCGAGAAAACAAGGCATAAAAAAACCCATCTTGCCCGGCCGGATGCTCGGCATCCGCCAAGCAAGGCAAAAGCTGTCCGGGTGCCGGCAAACGCAGCGCTTGTGCATGACGCTTAGTAAATGCAGCCGCTTGCGCTTCGCCTTCTTCAGTAAAAATCGAACACGTCACAAGCAACAATTTGCCACCAGGTGCGACCAAACTCCAGAGCGAGTCTAATATTTCTCTTTGCAGTTTGGCGGTCGCACTCAAATCGGTGGCGCGACGCAACCATCGAATATCGGGATGGCGGCGCACAATGCCCGAGGCGGTGCAGGGAACGTCGGCCAGCACGGCATCGAAGGGCTTGCCGTCCCACCAGGTATGCGCACGCATGGCGCTCTCGGCAATCAACTCCACCTCGTCGGTCAGCAGTCCTAGCCGTTCTAGATTTTGCTCGACCCGACCCATCCGGGCGTTGTCAATGTCTAGCGCGACCAGTTTGAGCTTGGCCAGTTCAAGCATATGCGCGGTCTTGCCTCCTGGGGCCGCGCAAGCATCCAAAACACGCATGCCGTCTTTTAGCTCGAGCAGCGGCGCCGCAAGCTGGGCGCCCGCGTCTTGCACCGACCACCAACCCTGCGCATAGCCGGGCAACGAGGCGATTGACCTTGGCACCTCAAGCACCAGTCCGGCGGCGCCAAACGCCGTTGAGGCGATGCCTTGGGCTGCGAAGGCCTGTTCAACGGTTGCACGGGTGGTCGCGCGCAGGTTGACCCTCAACGTAAGTGGCGGATGCACATTGGCGGTTTCGAGCAGACGCTGCCACTCTTGCGGGTATGCCTTTTGCAGCGCCTCGATCCACCACTTCGGATGGTTGTACTGTGCCTCGAGATCTTGCGCAAGTTGCAACAGTAGTTCGGCGCGCTCGCGCTGAAAGCGGCGCAAGATGGCATTGACTAAGCCTTTGAAGTTCAAGGTATCACGCTGCCCCTGCGTGGCCTGCACGGCCTGATCCACCAAGGTGTGCGCCGTATAGGTCGGTGCGGTGGCGTCGCGCTCGGTGGGATCGTTAAGTGCGACTTCAAGCAGCAGCAGGCTTAACCCGAGCAACGCAAAAATAGTGGGGTTTGGCGGCACCCGCTCAAGCAACAGGCGCCGTAACGCCATCGCCCGCCCCCAGTGCCGCATCGCATAAAAGCTCAAGGCCTGTGCGGAAGGCCGCAAATCAGGCTGCACCTCGAGCAAGGCTTCGGTTAAAGACTGACCGTTTTCGACTGCGCCGAGGGCGCGCGCGGCGGCTAATAAACTATCGGAGAGTGCGGGGGCATTTTGCGTCATGGCTCAATTGTAGGGGCTCGCGACGATCGAAGGTAAAATCAGCCTCTCTTTCATGCGGGCTACGGCCTGACAGGTGGCGCGTCATGTCTTCCCCAAAAGTCGGTTTTGTCAGTCTCGGGTGCCCCAAAGCGCTGGTTGATTCTGAACGTATCCTTACCCAGTTGCGTACCGAGGGCTATTTAATTGTGCCTGACTATATCAATGCCGATGTGGTGGTGGTCAATACCTGCGGCTTTATTGATAGCGCCAAGGCCGAGTCCTTAGACGCCATCGGCGAGGCCATCGCCGAAAACGGTCGTGTCATTGTGACTGGCTGTATGGGGGTCGATGAGTCGGTGATTCGAGCGGTGCACCCTAGCGTATTGGCGGTGACTGGGCCGCAACAATACGAGCAGGTCGTGCGCGCAGTGCACGAGGCTGCGCCGCCCAACCCCTTGCACGATCCTTTTACCGATTTGGTTCCGCCACAAGGGATCAAACTGACCCCGCGCCACTACGCTTATCTAAAAATCTCTGAAGGCTGTAACCATCGCTGCAGCTTCTGCATCATCCCCTCGATGCGTGGCGATCTGGTCAGCCGCCCCGTGGGGGATGTACTTGACGAAGCCCAACGTCTGGCACGCGCTGGAGTCAAAGAGTTGTTGGTGATTTCGCAAGACACCAGCGCCTATGGCGTAGATGTCAAATACCGCAGCGGCTTCTGGAATGGTCGCCCCGTTAAAACGCGTATGACCGAGCTTTGCTCAGCTTTATCTGAATTAGGGATTTGGGTGCGCCTGCACTATGTCTATCCCTATCCAAATGTCGACGAAGTGATTCCTTTGATGGCCGAGGGCAAAATTTTGCCTTACCTCGATATCCCGTTTCAGCACGCCAGCCCACGTATTTTGAAGGCCATGAAACGCCCCGCCTTTGAAGATCGGACGATGGCGCGAATTCATCGCTGGCGCGAGCAGTGCCCCGACATCACTTTGCGCTCGACCTTTATTGTTGGGTTTCCCGGCGAAACAGAAAGCGAGTTTCAATACCTGCTTGACTGGATGTCAGAGGCCCAACTCGATCGCGTCGGTTGCTTTCAATATTCGCCCGTCGAAGGTGCGTCCGCTAATGCGCTTGAAGGGGCCGTGCCCGACGAGGTCAAGCAAGAGCGTTACGACCGCTTTATGGCACACCAGCAGGCGATTTCAACCGAACGCCTGGCACGTAAAGTCGGCAAAGAGTTTGACGTCTTGATTGATGAGGTCGATGACGAAGGCGCAGTCGGACGCTCGAGCGCTGACGCACCCGAGATCGATGGCAGCGTGTTTGTGGATAGTGCTGTGCCCCTGAAACCGGGCGACATGGTGCGGGTGCGCGTCACTGACTCTGATGAGTATGACTTGTGGGCAGAAAAGATTTAGTCTGCTCACTCCCCTTGAGTTCACCCTCAAGGGCGACAACGAGCAACGCATCAATGACCCACCACTGAACAAGATCCAAACCAACATGTCTGTCATCGCGCGCCCGGCCTCTACAAAAATCTCGGCCCCCTTGCGGGTTGGGTTTGCCGGCACGCCTGAGTTCTCGGCCCTGGCTTTAGAAGCGATTTTGGCAGCTGGGTTTGAAGTGGTGTTAGTACTCACTCAGCCAGATCGCCCTTCAGGACGGGGCCTTAAGCTCACGCCTAGCGCCGTGAAACAATGTGCCCTCACGCACAAAATTATAGTCGCCCAGCCCCGCAGTTTGCGGCTGGAAGGCAAATATCCAGACGAGGTGCGTAGCGCTCAAGTGGCCCTTGAGCTGGCTCAGCTCGACGTTTTAGTGGTTGCAGCTTACGGCCTGATCTTGCCTAGCTGGGTGCTCACCACACCACGCTACGGCTGCCTCAACATTCACGCCAGCCTATTGCCGCGCTGGCGCGGTGCCGCACCGATTCAGCGCGCCATCGAAGCGGGTGACACGCAAACTGGTGTCACGATCATGCAAATGGACGAGGGTCTGGATACCGGCGCCATGCTGTTAGTGGAGCCACTGACCATCACCGATACTGAAACGGCAGCAACATTACACGATAAGTTAGCCGAACAAGGAGCGCGCCTGATTGTGGCGGCTTTACAGGCGCTGCCACTTGGGACCTTAACCGCGCAACCCCAACCGGTCGAGGGCTCGACCTACGCCGCCAAGCTCGACAAAGCCGAGGCCGCACTTGACTTCACCCAGCCAGCCGAACAGCTTGCACGCCGGATTCGGGCCTTTAACCCGGCCCCTGGTGCCACGCTGCAATTGCCGGCAATTGACGAGCCCGTAAAAGCCTGGAACGCGGTCGCAATCGCGGCCACAGACAAGCAGGCTCAGCCCGGCACCGTCGTCGGTGTCGGCCCCGAGGGGCTTGACCTTGCCACGGCACAAGGCGTGTTGCGCTTGACTGAACTACAGCGTGCTGGTGGCAAGCGACAAAGCGCTGCAGCATTTATTCAAGGTTGGGCCGGCGCCCCAAAGGCATAACACGAAGGTTTTAAAGCTTGCGAGCGCGCCTTCAAGGTCTGCTCACGGCGCCGAAAGCTTGACGCGCGCGGGTTTAGCGCTCTTTAAGCTTGAGCACCAAAATCGTACCCGCCATCACAAACGTAATCGTGTTTGCAAAAATCAAGGGCAACGACTCAATCAAAATGCCATACGCCAACCACAGGGCAATCCCGAGCGTAAATAACACGTACATCGCCAATGAAATCGCTTTGGTGTCGCGCGTTTTGATTGTTTGATAGGTTTGTGGAAAAAACGCCGCGGTCGTTAAAAATGCCGCGATGTATCCCATGATTTCGATGTGCATGAGGGGCTAGGCGCGCTCGAGTTCGCGTTGTTCTTTACGCAGGCGAGCTTTGAGCCGTGTCTGCTTCAAATAAGACAAGTGCTGCACAAACACCTTACCGTTTAAATGATCAATCTCGTGCTGTACGCACACTGCCAGCAAGCCTTCGGCCTCAAATTCGTGTACCTCGCCTTCGAGGTTCAACGCCCGTATGCGCACCGTCGCAGGCCGCTCTACCTCGTCAAAGACACCAGGCACCGACAAACAGCCCTCTTCGTGGATTTTTTGCTCGTCACTACGAGACAAGATCTCGGGATTAATCAGCACCATTAAATCGTCTTTATCTTCGCTGACATCAATCACCACGACGCGCTCGTGCACGTCGACTTGCGTAGCCGCCAGACCCACGCCCGGTGCGTCGTACATTGTTTCGGCCATGTCAGCGGCTAACTTGCGGATACGCTCAGTGACCGCCGCCACAGGTTTCGCAACCTTGTGCAGGCGTTTATCAGGGTAGTGCAGGATAGTTAGCAGAGCCATGCGGGCAAAGTCATTCAAATCGTCAAATTTTCAATAGTTTAAATTATTCGGGCGCTGAATTCCAATGAAACCTTGTGATGAGCCCGATCGCCTGGGTCTGCGGCGTCAAGGGTCAAACAACCGAACGGTGCAAGCAGCGGCGGCTGCCGGGCGCGCAACGCGCTTGGCATTCGCGCCTCAGGCAGGATGTTTTTAGCCTGCTCAAGCTTGGGTTCTGGCCACTGCGCGTGGCACACTCGGCACCATGCAAAAGACTCTTTCTGACGATACGCTGGCCGCGTGGCTGCGCTTAAGCCTTCAGCCGGGCATCGGTTCCATCCACGCCCACAGACTCTTACAACACTTCAAAGATCCCTGCGCGCTTTATCGAGCGTCGTACGCGACCCTGAAGGCCATGCTTTCGGCACCGCTGGCGGCACAGCTGACGCAGCCCCTGAGCAGTGCCGATGCGCAAGCGATTGAACACGCGCTGCGCTGGGCAAGCGAACTCGGGCGCGCACTCGTGACGCCTGGCCATCGTTATTATCCGGAGCGTTTGCGCCACACACCCGATGCGCCCTTGGTGTTGTATACCCAAGGCGCCTTAAGGCGTCTTGAACAAGATGCGCTCGCGCTGGTGGGTGCGCGCAACGCCACCGCTGACGGTTTGGCCCACGCGCAGGCCTTTGCCACACATCTGGCGCAACAAGGCTTTGCCATTGTGAGCGGTCTGGCCCACGGCATTGATGCCGCGGCGCATCGCGGCGCACTAAAAGCTGGGCGCGACGCAGGCGGAACCATCGCGGTCTTAGGAACCGGCGCTGATCTGATCTATCCCACCGCGCACCAATCACTCGCAGACGATATTCTTACCAACGACGGTTTGATTTTGTCTGAATTTGGTCTAGGGTGTCCGGCGCTGGCAGCGAATTTTCCAAAACGCAATCGCATTGTTGCAGGCTTGAGTCTGGGCGTGATTGTGGTCGAAGCCGCACTTAAAAGCGGCTCTTTAATTACGGCGCGTTTAGCCGTTGAGCTCGGGCGCGAGGTCTATGCGCTACCAGGTTCGCTGCATTCGCCGCTTTCGCGCGGACCGCACGCACTGATTAAACAAGGCGCTAAACTCGTCGAATCAGGCGCCGATATTCTGGCCGAGCTGCTTCCTAACGCGGGCCGCGCGCACGCAAGCGCCTTGCCTGAGCTCGCGGGTGCAGACCTCGCGTCTGCCGACCGCGTCCCCGAGTCACCGGTCTGGGGCGCAATCGGCTACGATCTCGTCACAGAAGAGCAACTACAGCGCCGCACCGGCTTGCCCGCGGCTACGCTACAAGTTGAACTTTTTACCCTCGAACTCGAAGGGCATATCGAACGTCGCGGCCATGGGCAGTTTGTACGAACCCGCGCGCGCTCTGCAACTTGACATCCTCCCCGCCCTCAGTCGATGACTGCCGCTTGCGCG
>JABMMM010000011.1 GCA_013205565.1 Alcaligenaceae bacterium
ACACTTAACCACACCACAATGAGTGTCGATAGTACGACGCTAAAGTGATTAGCGATTTCGGAGACAACCGAGCGTTTAAATAGAGACATTTGGGTTCGGCATAAAAGACGAAATTTAGCACACTGACACTCATAATCTGTCTGGGGGCCCCGGAACTGGCGTATTGAGGCGGCAGCGTGGCGGGCGGTTGGGTTGGCCCGTTTGAGATAGAGCGACTAAGATAGCGTATGCGCCACGGTTATGTGCCCGTGGCTATCTAAAAATTCAGCGCGACAGTCGTCGATTTTTTTACACCCTACCGTTTAAAAGAGAACCACCGTGCCCTTGCCAGAAAGTATTGAACGCGAAGAAATTCATAAACGTCAGATCACTATGCGAGCGTACCGGCGAGTCGATGGACTCTACGACATTGAGGCGCGAGTGGTCGATAACAAGCCGATTGAGTTTGTGGCGCCCCTGACTAACCGGGTGCTTGCGGCGGGTCAATCCATCCATGACTTATGGATCAGGCTAGTCATCGATGACGAATTTTTAATTCATGACGTGTTCTCATCGTCAGATTCCACCCCATTTACCGTCTGCAAGCAAGCACCTCCAACGCTTTCTGTGTTGAAGGGCGAGCGCATTGGGGGCGGCTGGGCAAAGTTAGTGCGCTCAAAATTAAAGGGCGCCGCAAGCTGTACGCATTTGATGGAGTTGCTAGGCCCCATGGCGACTGCGGCCTATCAGGCATTGTGGCCGGTGGTACGCGATCGGCCTGAGGCGTTAGACGCAAACGGGCGCCCCGTCAAAATTGATAGCTGCTACGCCTATGCCAGCAACCGCGAAGTCACGCTCAAGCTTTGGCCTCAGTTTTATGACGGCCCCAAACCGTAGATCGTGCCACGTTATACTCAAGTCATAATATTGACTCTAAGCGGCGCGTGAGTTTGACAGTCGTGCCGCATTGCATAAAAAACGGAGACACTCCATGCGTTCCTTATTGTTTGTACCTGCAGACAGCCCACGTAAGCTCGAAAAATCACTGCAAAGTGGCGCCGACGTTTTGATTTTTGATCTGGAAGATGCCGTGTCGCCCGCCCGCAAAGAAGACGGTCGGATCGAAGTGGTTAAATTTCTGACCCAGGTCAAGGCCTCTGGGGTCAAAACGCCAAAGCTTTATGTACGCGTCAATGCCTTGACGACGGGTATGACCTTGGCCGACTTGGGTGCGGTGATGCGCTGCCGTCCGGACGGGATCGCGTTGCCTAAGTCAGGTGGTGCGGCTGATGTGGCCTTGTTAGCCGCGTATCTTGAAGCGTTTGAGCAGATGTTTCCGGTGAGCGGCGGCGACGCTTTTCACACCTCTATTCTGCCAATCGTGACAGAAACCGCAGAGGCGCTCGCAGGTCTGAACAGTTACCGCGGCGCCTCGCCGCGGTTGGCCGGTTTGATGTGGGGCGCTGAGGACTTGGCTGGCGATATCGGCGCGTTGACAAACAAAGATGAAGAGGCGCCCGAGCAGTGGACCTCGCCCTTTGGTTTGGTTCGTAACCTGTGTCTGTTTGCGGCGGCTGCTGCCGGCGTGCCTGCGATCGATACGGTGCCGACTGACATCAATAACCCTGAGGCACTGCTGCGAGAGACACGTCGTGCCTACCGCGATGGTTTTTCAGCTAAGGCGGCGATTCACCCAATGCAGGTTCCGGTGATCAACCAAGCTATGACACCCGACGCTCAGGCGCAAGAGTGGGCTCGACGAGTGATTGCCGCCTTTGCCGCGAATACGAGTGTGGGCGTTGCCACGCTCGATGGCAAGATGCTCGATACACCGCATTTGCGCTTAGCCAAAAAAATTGCTGCTGCGACGCAGCTGAGTTAGGCAACCGAGGCAAACGAGGCAAACGCTATGTCAGGCCCTCTTGCAGGAATTCATGTGGTTGACCTGACCTCGGTCGGGATGGGTCCTTACGCGACCCAGACCTTGGGTGACATGGGCGCTGAAGTCATTAAAGTTGAAACCGCAGCTGGTGATATTTTTCGTTATACAACGCCGTCTGTGCATACGGGAATGAGCGCCGCGTTTGTTCAACTGAATCGCAATAAACGTAGCATCGTGCTGGACTTAAAAACAGCAGATGATTTAGGCGTCTTAAAAAAACTCATCGATCGAGCGGATGTATTGGTCTATAGCATTCGGCCTCAGGCGATGCGTCGCCTTGGCTTGGATTATGAAACGTTAAAACAAACGAACGCACGTTTGATTTACTGCGGTGCCTATGGGTTTTCAGAAAAAGGCCCATACGCCGGACGGCCGGCCTTTGATGACATCATTCAAGCGATGAGTGGGTTGGCGGACGTTCAAGGCAGAGGCGCAGCTCAGGCGCCGTCCTATGTCAACGCAATCGTGGCCGACAAGGTGTCTGGGTTAACCACTGTTAATGCTATTGCTATGGCGCTTTACGAACGTGAACAATCCAAGCAAGGCCAAGCAATTGAAGTGCCAATGTTTGAAACGATGGTGGCTTTCAACCTTGTGGAACATATGGCGGGTGCCAGCTTTACAGAAAGCACAGCGCCTATGGGTTATGCGCGCATTTTGTCAAAGCTTCGCAAACCTTACCGCACAGCCGATGGTTACATTGGTTTGCTGCCTTACACGACAGAACAATGGCGTCGATTTTTCGAACTATCAGGTTGTGCGGCCTATGCACGTGAGCCTCGCTTTATGGAGCCCTCGCAACGCGCGGTCAATATCGAAGAGATGTATGAGATTCTTGAAAAAATAGTTGCCCAGCGCACTACCGAGTATTGGGTCACCACACTGCAGGCTGCTGATGTTCCTGTGACGGCGGTACAGTCGCTCGAAGATCTATTAAAAGATCCTCATTTGCAAGAGATCGGGTTTTTTCAGACAGCGGTACATCCAACCGAAGGTGCAATCAAAATGCCCGGAATGGCAGTGCAGTTCTCACGTACCCCAGGTTCGATTCGTCGCTTGGCGCCGCAGTTGGGCGAGCATAGCGTCGAAATCCGCGGTGAACTAAATTCAGATAGGAGAGCATCGTAATGAGCGGCCCCTTGGTTGGTGTACGCGTCGTCGATATGACGACGGTCTTGATGGGGCCGTACGCGGCTCAGCTAATGGGGGATATGGGAGCCGACGTGATCAAGGTCGAGTCGCCGCAAGGTGACTTAGTGCGCGATCTCGGACCGATGCAGCATCCCCGAATGGGTGCCCTCTATTTGCATGTCAATCGCAGCAAGCGTGGAGTGGTGCTAGATGCAAAAAATCCAGCGGGCCTCGAGGCAACGCTAAAACTAATTGCAACGGCCGACGTGCTTTTGTATAACGTGCGCCCTCAAGCGATGAGTCGCCTTGGCTTAGGCTATGCAGACGTACAAAAAATTAACCCTAAGATTCTGTATGTTGGCACGTTTGGCTTTGGTCAAAATGGCCAATATGGCAACAAGCCTGCCTTTGATGATTTGATACAAGGTGCGATTGGCCTACCCTCGTTGATACAGCAGGCGGGCTCAGATGTTCCGCGCTATGTCCCCTCAAATATCGTCGATCGTACCGTTGGCCTCTATGCGGTCAGCTCGATCTGTGCCGCATTATTTCATCGAGAAAAAACGGGTAAGGGCCAACGTATTGATATTCCAATGTTTGAGACGATGATTAGTCATTTATTGAGCGATCACATCGCCGGACAAACCTTTGATCCACCGAATGGCCCCGTGGGGTACCCGCGCCTGTTGGCTCCGGAGCGTCGCCCTTATAAAACCTCGAACGGTTATGTGTGTGCCGTGATTTATACCAACAAACAGTGGGAGTCTTTCTTTACGGTAATCGATCGATTGACGATCTTTCAAAATGACCCAAGATTTGTCGATCTAAACACACGTACTCAGCATATCAATGCCTTGCAGGGGTTGGCGGCGACGATATTTTTAGAGCGCAGTACCGAGCAATGGCTAGAGCTGCTGACCAAGGCAGACGTTCCCTGCATGCCGTTGCATACGCTTGAGACGATATTTGAAGATCCGCATCTTAAAGAAGTTGGTTTATTTAAGTGGGATGATCACCCCACCGAGGGACGCGTGCGTCGGGTCGATGTCCCCACTCAATGGTCTGAGTCGCAGCCGGTTGCGGGGCGACCTGCCCCGCAATTTGGTCAGCACAGCCACGAGGTTTTGCGTGGTCTAGGCTATAGCGATGCCGAAATTTCGAGCTTAATTGCGCAAGGCGCAACGGTATGCGCAAAATCAACGTGAGCGCCGCGATCGAGGCTTTTTGTCGCCTGCGCCATGGATAAGTCGATCGACTCGGTAGACTTGTCTCGCTGGATTCAGCCGGACGATACGGTGTGGTGGAATCAATGTACGGCTGAGCCATTAACATTAACCGAGGCGTTAGTATCGCAGCGGCAAGCCATTGGCCGAATCTCCGTATTTATTGGTCCAACATACAGCTCTACCTTACAGCCAGAGCATCGCGATTATCTAAACATCTTAAGTTACTGCGGAATAGGCGAGAACCGGCGTTTGTTCGCGGCGGGTGCGCTTGAGATTGCCCCTAGCCATTGTTCGCAAATGCACGGCTTGCTCGAGAGCGGCACCTTACCTGTTGACGTAGTTTTTTTGCATCTGAGTCCCGTAGGTCCAAACGGTAAACATAGTCTTGGTATCGCCAATGATTACCTGGTCGCAGCGGCCAAGCGCGCTCGAGTGGTGCTTGCTGAGGTCAATCAACAGATGCCCTGGACCTACACCAGTGAGGAATTAACCGGCATTCGCATCGACGTTTTCGTGCATTCGGATCGCGCGCTGCTTGAACTGCAACCTGGACGCGTGCAAGACACAGAAGAAAAGATTGCTCACAATGCCTCGGCGTTTATTCATGACCGCAGCGTGCTTGAAATGGGAGT
>JABMMM010000116.1 GCA_013205565.1 Alcaligenaceae bacterium
GATAAAGAATCGATCTCAGCGGTCATACTTGAAAAGGGTACCGCCGGCTTTAGCGTCACCGGCACAGAAGATAAGATGGGCACGCGCGCTTCGGGTACAGCGTCGCTCTCGTTTGATCAGGTCCGTATCCCCCGTGCGAACTTATTATGCGAGCCCGGTGACGGCTTAAAAATATTACTGGCCTCACTCAACAAATCACGTCCAAGCGTTGCTGCACATGCGCTGGGCATCGCGCGCGCAGCGTTCAACGACTCGATCGCGTACATGAACGATCGTCGTCAGTCGGAAAAACGCTTGCTCGAGTTTCAAGGTTTGCAATTTAACGTGGCCGATTTAGCTGCAGAACTTGTGATGGTTGAATCGTGGTTATGGCGCGTCGCTCAACTCATCGAAACCAACGCACCGAATGTCGGGATCGAAGCGTCGATCTTAAAATTAAAGGCCACCGATCTCGCCATGCGCATCGCCACCGATGCCGTGCAGTTTTTAGGTGGCTACGGCTATTGCAAAGACTATCGCGTCGAGCGCCTGATGCGCGATGCAAAGATTACTCAAATCTGGGAAGGCACCAATCAAATTCATCGTCAATTGATTGGACGTAGCTTTCTGAAAAAGGAAAAACGATGAACGCTTTAAAAACTATTGGCATTGTCGGCTGTGGCACGATGGGCACAGGCATTGCCATCGTTGCAGCGCGCGCAGGTTTTAAAACACGTATTTATGATCTCAAGCCCGAACCGCTTGAAAACGCACGCAAGCAAGCCGCCGCATTTTTAAAAAAATCAGTCGAGCGCGGCAAACTCGCTGCTGGCGAAGACGCTCAGATCATGGCGCAATTTTTAACAACGACTGACGCAAAAGAATTTGCGGATTGCGATCTGGTGATTGAAGCTGTGTTTGAAGATCTCAAAGTCAAGCATTCGATCTTCAAGCAACTGAATGATATTTGCCCAGCGCACACGATTTTTGCTTCAAACACGTCAACCATCTCGATCACCGAGATCGCCGGTGGCTCTGGACGCGCCGATCGTTTTGTCGGCATGCACTTTTGTCTGCCCGCACAATTGATGAAACTGGTTGAAATGTCACCCGGCATGAACACTTCAGACGCAAGCTTTGAGGCGGCTTGGAAACTGTGTGAGGCACTCGGTCAAAAGCCCGTCCGTACGCGCGATACACCTGGGTTCATCTTGAATTACTTCTTGATCCCGTTTAATAATGATGTGATCAATTTGATTGATCAAGGCGTAGCCGATGCCGTCAACATTGATTTGGCCGTCAAGACCGCACTGGGCTATCCGCTTGGCCCCCTCGAGCTGCTTGATATGGTGGGCATGGATACTCAGCTATTGCTGTGCGACGCGATGCACGGCCTCACGAACGAGCCGCGTGCGGCCTGCCCGCCGCTGGTTAAACGCATGATTGGCGCGGGTCGCCTCGGTCGTAAAACAGGTCAAGGGTTTCACACCTATGACAGCAGCAAGATTTTTGGAGCCTGAGCATGAGCTATCAAGTTATTCAAGCTGAAGAGAGTCGCTCGTTTCCTGAGACTCACGCATTTTTTGAGCTGGCAAGCAAAGACGGCACCGGCGTGGTGTACATCGGCGCAGATGCGGGTGAAGCCTACCAAGAAGCGCATGAACAACACGCGGCAGCAAGCTTTGTTGCCCTTGAACTCGACAATGAATGTCTGGGTGTGCACCTTGCCGATGACGTCGGCCCCGTTAACGTAGTCGGTTTTGCGCGCTTTAGATTAGGCGATGATGCCCCCACGCAACTGATTGAACTAGTACGCATGCCCTACACCTCTAATGTTGCGCTTGCCGCAGCTAAGGCGGCCTTTGAAGGGGCGGATTTAACAGTGGCGATCTGCAATGATTTTCCAGGTCGCATCCTCAATCGCTTGATTCGCCCCTACTACAACGCCGCACTGCGCCGCTTAGATGAAGGCCTGGCCTCTGCCAACGATATGGATATGACCTTGCGCTTAGGTTTAGGTTACCCAGAAGGGCCGATTGCACTCTTAAACCGCTCGGGCCTGCATCATCACTTCGAAGTCACGCAAGACTTGTACGAACAACTCGGCCAAGAGGCCTACGCGCCTGCTCGTCGGGCGCGCAACGCGTGGCTCAAACAATTTCAAGAGAACGATGATGCAACCTCTTGAAGGGGTCAAGGTACTAGACTTTAGTACCTTATTGCCAGGCCCGATGTGTACGCTGCTGCTTGCTGACGCCGGTGCAGAGGTCATCAAGATTGAACGTAAAGACGGCGATGAGATGCGCGCGTACACACCAAAATTTGGTACAGACAGCGTCAACTTTGCGTTGCTGAATCGCGGTAAAAAATCGATCGTCGCAGATCTGAAGTCGCCAGCGACGATTAAACAGATTCAAGCCCTCATCGCGCAAGCCGACGTATTGGTCGAGCAATTTCGTCCGGGCGTCATGGACCGTCTGGGGCTTGGCTACCAAGCTGTTGCAACAATCAATCCGCGCCTCGTGTATTGCTCGATTACCGGCTACGGCCAAACCGGCCCCTACGCGCAAGTTGCCGCGCACGATATGAATTACCAGGCGCAAACCGGCATGGTTGGGCTCAGTGGCGATGCCAACGGCACCCCAAACGTACCGCCTGTATTAACGGCCGACCTAGCCGGCGGGGCCTACCCCGCTATGATGAATATTTTGTTGGGTCTACGTAAACGCGATCGCGACGGCGTGGGCTGCCATCTTGATATTTCAATGGCCGACAACTTGTTTCCGCTGATGTACTGGGGCTTGGGTAACGGCTGGGCTGCCGACCAATGGCCACGCGGCGGCGATGAATTGGTCACCGGCGGTAGCCCACGCTATCAAATCTATCAAACCTCAGATCAAAAATTCTTAACGGCTGCGCCCTTAGAAGACAAGTTCTGGAGTAACTTTTTAACGGTGTTGGGTGCACCTGAATTACAGCAAGTCGACAACCCCGCCTTAGTTAAGGCCAGCATCGCCAGAATCATTGCCCAACATCCTGTCGCTTACTGGAACGCGCGCTTTGCCGGGCAAGATACCTGCGTGTGTGAAGTCATTGCACTTGAGCAAGCGGTGCAAGATCCCCATTTTCAGGCGCGCGGCGTTTTTAGCCGAACCATCACAACCGCCTCAGGGAAAACCATACCAGCTCTGCCCACCCCCATTAGCGGAGTATTCTTAAACTCGCAACAAAAGCAAAGCAGCCCTAACTTAGGCCAACACACGCAAGACATTTTGAAATAAGCTAGGTGAAGCACTTTACAATTGTGAACATAACGACAACCACAATCTCGAGCATCATCGTATTCACATTCACAAAACAAGAAACATTTGACACGCACATCACGTTCAAGCGCGATATGTGCCTGAGGAAATTATGAAAAAAATAACGTCTTTCTGTCTACTAACAATCGCGGCACTGTCTCCGGGCATCGCAGCAAGTGCTGACCCTTGGCCAAGCAAACCCATTCGTATTGTTGTCACCTTTGCACCAGGTGGCACCTCTGACGTCATGGGTCGTGCCATCGCTCCGCCACTTTCAGCAGCCTTAGGCGTGCCAGTCGTGGTGGTGAACAAGCCAGGCGCCAATAGCGTTATCGCCACCCAAGACGTTGCGCGCTCTGCACCCGATGGCAACACCATTGGGTTGTTTATTAGCGCGCACGCCATCAACCCTTTTATCGCTAAGAGCCTGCCCTACGACTCTAAAAAGGATTTCATTCC
>JABMMM010000117.1 GCA_013205565.1 Alcaligenaceae bacterium
AGGTGATCCATCAAGCCAAGCTGATCGTCGGTGTAGGCGTCCCAAGGACGATCGATATCGAGTGGTCCTGATGAGTAGCCCCGATTGGCGTGGCGCGAATCAGCGATGATGCAACGATAGCTGCCCCGGAACTCTTCCATCGGGTCAAAGGGCGCAGTCGTTGAACAAAATGCGGTGGTGGCATTTAGGCCGCCGCCGGGCAAGATCAGCATCGGAAAGCCTGAGCCCACTTCTCGGTAATGAATTTTGGTACTACCTTTTTCGTAAAAGGGCATGATGGTGTCTCTCGGTTGACTTGTTGTTATAGTGGGGTGGCAACGTTCTGTGGTTCAAGGTAAAGTCTTTATGGCATTTTGACATAGTGCCGAGCAAAGACAAAGACAAGTAGCTGACAAACATGTTCAATGCCCGAGCCGTAAAGATTGTTTTGTCGTCAAAAAGTAGTCAAAACAAAAGAGGACTTCATCGCGTTCAATCAAAAAGAATTTGAACGCTGGGCCTCATTTATTCGAAATAGCGGAATGAAATTGTAAGACTACGGTTGTGCAAAAAGGATCAATTATGAGTCGGTTAGCAACGAAGCTTCAACGGTTGGTGTTCAAGATATCGCCGCATCTGGCGATTGCCTTGGGCGTTGAGTTTCCGTTGAAATCGGCCAATCGCCAATTTTTAGAGGGTGAAATTTTTGATTATTTAAACGCCTTTTTTACACAGCAAGAACAGCCAGCCAAGTGCCTGTTTTTAGGGACCGATAAGCGTAGCTGGCATTATCCAAGATGCTTGGCTGCCGAGGTGTTTACGTTGGATATTGAGCCTAAAAAAGCGGTCTATGGCAATCGAGGTCATCACACGATCGGGTCTGCAGCAGAGCTCGAAAAACATTATGCATCCGCCTCGTTTGATGTCGTCATCGCCAACGGACTGATTGGCTTTGGCATGAATCAAGAACAAGATTGTGAGGCGCTTTTGAGGGCTTCGCACGCGGTGCTAAAAGCTGGTGGTCTATTATTAATGGGTTACAACGACGGTGCTGAGTTCGTCAATTTTAAGGTGCGTGAGGCAAAGCACTATCAATTATTCGAAGAGGTTGTACCCAATCACAAGGCGCTAACACGCGCGCAGTATGATTTTGGTGATCATATATTTGTTTTCTTAAAAAAAAGGAATCACTCATGAGCATGGCAAAATTTCTCGTCGCTTTTGTGCTGTGTAGTGCAGCGTTTACAAGCCTCGCGCAAACCTGGCCCACCGCGCGTCCCGTTAAAGTGATTGTGCCCTCGGCACCTGGCGGTAGCTCTGATCCCTTGGCGCGCATGTTCGCCGAAGAGCTTGGCGTTGCGTTGGGAGGTAATTTTATTGTTGAAAATCGCCCGGGGGCGAATGGCAATGTAGGCGCCTCGTTTGCGGCCAAGGCCGAATCCGATGGCTATACACTTTTATTTTCGTGGCCTGGCACCTTGGTATCGGCCGTCACGATGTACAAGGCAAAGCCGTTTCATCCCATTAATGATTTTGAACCGATTGTGCTGATCGGCTCAATCCCCAATGTCATCGCAGTCGATGCAAAACTACCTATCAAATCATTGAACGATTTGACTGCCTACGCCAAGCAACATCCTGGCAAGTTGAATTTCGGCTCAACCGGTAGTGGTAGTTCGTGGCATCTTGCAGCCGAGCTCTATAAAAAGGTGATGGGTGTACAAATGGTACATGTGCCTTACACCAGCCCAGCAGCGGTGAACAAAGATTTGATTGGTGGTGATTTGCAGGTTGTATTCCCGGGCACGATGGCGATTGCGAGCCTGGTCAAAGATGGTCGCTTGCGCGCGCTCGCGATTATGGCCGACTCGCGCACCAGCGTTTTACCAGCTATCCCCAGCACAAAAGAACTTGGGTTTCCAGAGCTCGAGTCCACGACTTGGTTTGCCTTACTCGCGCCTAAGGGTACCTCGCCTGTGATCACAAACAAAGTCAATCAAACCGTCAATGTTTTGCTCACAAAACCAGCTCTTCGCGAAAAAATGACCAACTTGGGCTATACGATTTTGGGCGGTCCCCCGCAGCAATTAACCGCGCTAATGAAAAGCGAAATCGTGAAGTGGGGTGAGGTGGTCGAGTTTTCTGGCGCAAAAATTGACTAATTGTGCAAGGGAAACCGTCACGTTATTCAGAGAGAGAAAAAATGAAACCAGATTTGTATACAAAAGTAATCCTCACCGTCATTGCCCTAGCCTTAGTGGTGATTGCCGGTGAAAAAACCATTACGAATGCGTATGCGCAAAACCGGCCGACAAAGGTCGTGATTTGCGATTCGTACGGAAGCAAGTGCGCTGGTATCGATGGGTATAGCGACAGCGGTGCGCTTTATATCCGCTCGAAGTAGGGCTCAGCTCAATCTAGCCCGTTGATAAAGGCTTTTATTTTGGCATGCATGTCGTTGGTCGCGGCATCTGAGCGGCAGACCGCAAAGTGATTGAGTACATTTAATGCCTTGCCACACTCGCCGTCTACAGAGGGCGTGTGCGCACCTCGGTTTGAGGCATCCCAGCCGTGCGTGGCCTCTGGGTAGTGCGTCCAGGCGGTTGCATCGCTAAACACGCGCGTCGGGCAACGGCCGGGTGGCGTCGCAGTATCTTTGCCCGCAGTAAAAACGACCACGGGTCCCCAGTAGGGGCCAAGCGCTGGATCATCGCGCCAGCCTTTGCTATTACAGACGGGATAGAGGCTAATGCCCGCGCGATATAAACCCTTTGCCTGCGCCTTGATGAAGGGTTCGTCGGTGAAAGTGCGCAGCACGGTCCAGCCACCTTGACTGCCACCCATCAAAAATAATTTTTTCGAGTCTATACCCTGACTCAACAGCCATTTGCCAGCAGCAATGGCGTCTAGGGTTCTGGCATTGGCACCGAGCCGAGTGTAGGTTACCCAGTTTTCGTTTTGGCCTCTGCTCCAGTAGCTATCTAGCACGAGCGTGTTGGCGCCTAGCTGATCTCGTGCCCAAACTGCAGTTGCAAAGTCACCCGGTATGAGTCCGTGTCCGCCGTGCACAATGACGATCGTTGGTCGGTTGGCGATCCCTTGCGGGTGCGGGGTCCAACTCGCTAATAAGTTGCCTTTGTTGTTATAGGCTGGAATGATCGGACGCATGGGCGCCAGGTTGACTTTGACGGTGTTGTTGTAAAGGCTGTAGTTTGTAATCGGGCGCTCGGGCGCCACCGTCGCAACGATAGGCGGTTGAAAATAATCAATATCAGCCGTCGTGAGAGGAACGCTCGCGCAACCCATCAATGAAGCAATCGGCAGGCAAAACAGTACCAACATAATTTTGTTCAAGATTCGCCACCAGCAGGGTCAGACAGCCACTCAGCAGGGCTATTGTATAAGCCAGCTAGCAAGTGCTCACGCAGCCAAGCTCCATGCGCCTTTTTGTCATTCTACTGTAACAAAAAGAACTCGCGAACGTAACATCTTGCGCGCATCCTAGGAAACCTACCACGATTTCTCACTATAAAGGATTGCAATGAAACGTCGCCAATTTAATCTGAAAGCCGTTACGCTCTTAGCTTCTTTGACTTTACCTTTGCTGGCTTCACATGCAATGGCTCAACAGGCTGTGTTGAGAGTGGGGCTTGGCCCGCAGCAGCCAACCGCAGCAGACACACAACGTGTCTGGGAGCCTGTCTACAAGGCGATTGCCGACAAAATTGGTGCCAAGCTTGAGTTGAGAGTGGCAAATGATTGGGCGGGCATCTCAACGGCTTTAGCGAACGAACAACTGGATGTCGCGCAGATGGGCCCTTGGGGTTATGTGCTTGCCAACAGAAATGGTGGCGCGCGCATCATTAACACCATGTTGGTGAATGGCAAGCCCTTTTATAAGGCCATCATCGTGGGTCGTGCGGATCTGAAGGTTGCAGACTTTCCAAAAGGTGCCAAGGGCTTGACGATGCAGATGCTAGACGTTGGCTCAACCTCTGGCTGGTTAGTCCCAACCTACATGTTGAAGCAAGCGGGTATCGACCCAAAAAGTTTCTTTGGCAAATACGCTGAAGGCGCATCAGCAGCCGCCGCGCAGATGGCCACTATCAATGGCCAGGTGGACCTCGCAACCGGTTGGGATACCCACCGCAACATTATGATTCGAAACGGCACCATTAAAGAGACTGACAACAAAGTGGTTTGGGAATCAGACCCGTTGCCTAACGAAGTGGTTGCAGTGCGTAAAGGCATGAGTCCTGAAATGGCCAAGCGCATACAGGATGCGTTTGTGGCCATTACTACTGAGGCCATTGCGAAAGATCTTCCTTACCCTTACACAGGGTATATCACTGCAACCGACGAGCCCTATCAAATCTTAGTCAAGATGGGTCTCGAGCTTGGTGCTTTGAAGCCTTAATTTCTGAGTGATAAGTTCTGAACGCGTAAGCGTTCAGAACTTTTAAAGGAATTAAATTAAATTGTGAATGATCTAGAGCCCGCATCAAAAACGCCGTACCTGAATCAATCAGGCCAGTACGTAGAGCCGAAGACCAATTGGCTCTCAAGAAAATCACTCACGCTTTTTATTACGTTGCTAGGGACGCTTGTTTTTTTTGTTGTGTCTTGGCGCCTAAGCGAAGTCGATCCGATACGTTTGATTGAAGGGCTGCCTAGATTATTTCGTTGGGCTTCAAAAGCCTGGCCGCCCCAAACAAATGAAATCGGCATCATGTTTTACCGGGCAGCTGAAACTGTCGCAATCGCAACAGTCGCCACCACACTCGCGACACTCATCGCGTTTCCTTTAAGCATTTTAGTTTCTAAAAACATTACCCCTTATCCCTTGATTGGGCTGCCTTTTCGGCTAGCCATCAACACGTTTCGAGGTGTCGACACGGTTGTCTTTTCGTTGCTGTTTGTTGCGGCGGTTGGACTTGGGCCTTTTGCCGGCGTTCTAGGTATGCTAATTCACTCGGTCGGTGTGATCGCCAAGCTTAATAGCGAGGCCATCGAGACCATACCAAGCGCCCCCTTGGATGCTACCGCGATGACGGGCGCCAAAAAAAGTAGTGTCATCGTCTGGGGCTTAATCCCCTCTGTCTTTCCAAATCTTTCTTCAGTGTCGCTTTACGTCTGGGAAGCCAATGTCCGCACGTCTACAATTCTTGGGATCGTGGGTGCGGGGGGCATAGGCATTGAGATTAAAGCGGCCATCGATTTGCTAGATTTTTCAAGGCTGTTTACGTTAACTGCCATCGTGTTGTTGATGGTAACGATCATTGATCAGATCAGCGCTCACATCCGAGGAAAGTTAGTGTGAAGCCAGAACAGTCCACTTTATCTCTCGTCAACGTCAGTAAAGCTTATGGCAGTCAAAAAGCCATCCGCGACATTAATTTGCATGTGAACCCGGGCGAGTTTGTCGTGTTGCTTGGTCCGAGCGGAGCGGGTAAGTCAACAATATTTAAGTGTATTAGTCAGCTGGTTCGACCAGACTCGGGTGAGGTTTGGCTTGATAGCCAGCAGATCAATCACTTGCGAGGCAACGCCTTGCGCCTTCAACGAAGAAGAATCGGCTTGATCTTTCAACAGTTCAATCTTGTTTCGCGTTTGAGCGCTTTACAAAATGTATTGCTAGGGCGGCTTGGCCATATGCAGACTTGGAAGGCTAACCTTGGTTTATTTAGCCCCGCAGACCGACAGCTATGCCTCAGATCACTTGATCGCGTTGGCATGCTAGACAAAGCGTACCAACGTGCAGATACCTTATCTGGCGGCCAGCAACAACGCGTTGCGATTGCCAGAGTCATGGCACAAGAGAGCAATTTAATTCTGGCCGATGAGCCTGTCGCCAGCCTTGACCCAGTGACCTCTAGACAAGTGTTGTGTCAACTCAAAGACATTGCAGCAGAAAGCAAAATGGCCATTTTATGTAGCTTGCATCAAACAGACTTGGCGCTTGAGTTTGCGGATCGCATTATTGCAGTGAGCAACGGCGTCGTCACACTCAATAAATACGCACGCGATGTGCAAGAAAATGAGTTGGAAAGTGTCTATATGTTAAAGAATTGATGAACGCCATAGAACTCAGATGTTAATTCTATATCGCAATCATCCCGAATTTTGCAGCGGCGCTACTCAATTGCGGCAACGCACCAAAATTCAGTTCAGAGAAAGGCCATAGGGCCTTATTCGCTTTTACTCATATTTCAGTAGGCAACGCACACTCTGTGCGCCGTGGCCGTTCGGTTGATATGTCGAAGGCCACCGGTGTGCGGTCCTTAACAAGGTGTAAATTGTGCTTTTCAATTTCTCGCCCTTTCGGTAAAGTAGATCTTGTCCTTTAGACGACCTATTTTGGTCGCAACAATATAAAAAGCGGGAGACAAGCATGGCAATAGTAAATCTTAGTGTCAACGGCAAATCGCACAAAGTCGAAATCGAAGACGACACCCCCTTGCTTTATGCGCTGCGCGACAATCTAGAAATTAACGGCCCCAAGTTTGGCTGCGGTCTCGGACAATGTGGCGCCTGTACGGTCATCGTAGATGGCCAGGCGATACGCTCGTGTGTGACACCCACAACAGCGATACAGGGTAAAAGCGTCACGACGCTTGAAGGTTTGGGAAGCTCAGCAAAACCAGGCAAATTGCAGCAGGCCTTCATCGATGAGCAAGCCGTGCAGTGCGGTTATTGCATCAACGGCATGATCATGACTGCTAGTGCCTTTCTTGCCAAAAATAAAAACCCAACAGACGCGCAAATTAACGAAGCGCTCGCTGGGAATCTATGTCGTTGTGGCACTCATCAGCGGATTGTGGCGGCGGTCAAACGCTATCTAACTGCTGCCTGAACCTACCCACAACCTATTCATTCACAGGTGAACTCATGAACGCATTCACACGACGCGAATTTTTGAAAGCCAGCGGTGCTGGTATGTTGCTTGTTAGTTTTTCAATGGGCGCTAGCCAGGCGGCTACAAATTACGGCCTACTTCCTCCTAAAAGTGTAGCGAAGGATGTGCTGGACTCATGGTTATCGATTGGCGGTGACGGTAAGGTTACAGTCTTTGTTGGCAAAGTTGACCTTGGCACCGGTACCAAGACTGCGCTCTCGCAAATTGCCGCCGAAGAGCTCTCGGTTCCGTTTGAAAAAATTTCTATGATCATGGGCGATACGGCTACCACGCCTGATCAGTGGCTAACCGGTGGGGCGATTACGCTTTCTCAAGGCGGCTCTGAATTACGAATCGCAGCAGCAAATGCGCGCATCGCTTTGCTCGCGCGGGCATCTGAAAAATGGAACGTGCCCGTTGCTGAACTCAGCGTGAAAGACGGCGTGATCACCGCGGCGTCTAAACCAGGACAAAGTCTCTCGTATGGGGACGTCATTGGAGAAGGCTTTAAACTTAAGGTTGACCCTAAGGCACCTGTTAAATCACATAAAGAATATACGCTTGTCGGCAAATCGATTCAGCGTGTGGATATCCCTGACAAAGTGTCAGGCGAACATCTTTTTGTGCATGATTTTCGCTTACCAGGCATGCTCCATGCTCGCGTGATTCGCTCGCTAACGATGGGCGCAAACCTCGTGAGCTTTGACGACTCAGAAGCAAAAAAACTAAAGGGTTACGTACAAACAGTACGCAAGGACAACTTCTTGGCGGTCGTCTGCAAAGATGAATGGTGCGCTGTTAAAGCCGCTAATGCCGTAAAGACGACTTGGTCTGCTGGCCGCGAGCTTCCCCCTCAGGCGAAGATATTTGAGCACTGGCGCCAACTGCCGATTGCTAAAACCGAAATCACACAAAACGTCGGAAACATTGAAGCAGCTCTTTCAGGTGGTGCCAAGCGTATCAAGGCCACGTACAACTTTGCTGTGCAAACACATGCCTCGTCAGGCCCGTCTTGTGCCGTTGCAGACTTTCGCGATGGCAAGATGACCTTATGGTCAGCTTCGCAAGCAACGCATTCGATGCAAGACGAGATCGCAACGTTAACTAAGCTGCCTAAAGATGCTATTCGCCTCGTATACCTTGATGGCTCGGGGTGTTACGGGCGCAACGGGCATGAAGATGCCACAGCTGACGCTGCGCTGATTGCACAGATCATCGGCAAGCCAGTTCGCGTGCAGTGGATGCGTCATGATGAAACCGCGTTAGCACCCAAGAGTCCGCCAAGGTCGATGGACTTCGAGGCAAGCTTTGACGCACTGGGTAATGTGACAGGCTGGAAAAGTGATTTTTATATTGCCTTAAACCACATTGCGCCGTTTAAGCCTTTGGATTTCCCTTTGCTTGCAACCGCCGAGACGGGAAACCCGCGCCCGGGTAACTGGGTCGGTTTTCTATTTCAAAACACAGCTGCGCCTTATGCGCTCCCGAATGTCAAGGTCACAACCAAGAATATCGAGCAAGGGATATTCCGTTCCTCGCATTTGCGTAGCCCTGGTCGTATCGAAAACAGCTTTGCCAATGAGTCCTTTATGGATGAACTGGCCGCAGCCGCTAAAGCTGATCCGGCAGAATTCCGTCTCAAACATCTTTCAGACCCAAGGGCGCTTGATGTGATGAAGGCGGTGATGAAGGCATCGAACTGGCAGGCTCGCTCGGGTCCAAATCCCGCGAGTGCGCAAGGCAATATTGCGAAGGGCCGCGGAATCTCGTACGTTCGTTACAACAACGCTATTACTTACGTTGCAACGGTGGCCGAGGTCGAAGTTAATCGCACAACCGGTCAAATTACCGTGACACGCGTTTGTGTGGCACACGACTGCGGACAAATCATCAATCCAGATGGCGTCATCAATCAGGTCGAAGGTGGCGTGATCCAAACTGTCAGCCGTACGCTGATGGAAGAAGTGAACTGGACCGGCAATCAGGTGACGAGTGTTGACTGGGTGACCTACCCAATCTTACGTTTCCCTGATGTCCCAAAAGTGATCACCACGCTGATTGATCGCCCAGGACAACCAGTTTGGGGTGCTGGCGAACAAGCACCGACGACTGTGCCAGCAGCAATCGCCAACGCGGTTTATGACGCAATTGGTGTGAGACTGCGCACCATTCCGTTTACGCCCGCTTCGGTGAAGCTCGCAATCAGTCAAGCACCTAAAGCCGCTTAGTCGTTTCTATAGCCAAAAAAACAGCCCTCTTTAGAGGGCTGTTCAGATTCTTGGTAGCCTGAGGTCGAATCGAATAAGGGGTCGAGGTAATAAATCCAGTGACCAGTTAGCAAGCCCCGGCACGCTGCGCGCCGAAGGTCACTTGCTGCCCAGTAAACTTCGCGCCCGCGCGAGACGAAAGTTGTTGAACTAGGTCGCTACACGAAAACCCCATCATCTGGAGGTATTGTTTTGCGGATTTCACGGCCTCTTGATTCCAGTCAACGTTTAGGCTGTCTACTGCTTTGGTCGCGTCATTGATGTTAAAGCCGTTTCCAGCCTGAGACGAAAGCAGTTCGATCAACCCATCACGCGAGAATGCGCTAATGCTGAGATATGACTGTGCGGCCCTGACGGCATTTTTTTGCGGTGCAGTCAAACTTTGAACCGCGTTGTTTGTGTTGGGCTTACTCGCTGCTGGCGCTGTGCTCTGCGCTAAGGGTGCAGGTTGTGCGGTCGAGTTAGCAACAAGAGTTTCAAGTTCTTTAGCGCGTGCAGCTGTGGCAGACATGAAACAGTCGTTGGCGCTGACCGTCGCCATTGTCCCCCCCTCTGGATCTTCATAGAAATCACAGTTCTCATCACGGTAAGTGCCCCAAGCACCTTGGGCAACTTGTAGTTGCTTTTTACGTTCTGGCGACACCTGATCCATGAGCTCTTTGTAAGCTTTGTTCAAACGAGTGCCCTGACGTTTTGATTCAGCTTCTAGGCAATCAATCATGCTGCTCGTCACCCCGCTCGACCTGTCCATGCAGACAGAAAACTGTTTGGTTAAGCCAACATCTTGAGCGGCCGCAAAGTGAGACATACAGGCTAAAGCTAAAGCCAGAATTAAATTTTTAGTTCAAACCACAACACACCTTCTTTTCGGGATTGGGATAGTTTGCCTCTTGGACAACCATTGACCTAAGGCTTCCCTACATAGCGATTCACATAGAAATAAAAAACTAGACTTCCAACTATTAGCATCAATTGATTAAACCCCACCAGCCCTAGGAAGGTAAGACGTCGACCTTTGGGTGTGATTGGAGGTCCAAAGTGCAATGAAGCGTCATCATCGGCGCTCAAACAATCGAAAGAAATAGGTTGGTACATTACAGTATAGAAAAAGTCTAGCACTCTACTATTCAATTTTTGGTATTCTAAATCTTTCTATCTGAGCTTATTTTGCTTTGAGTATTTGCTGGATATCGCTCTTATTCGCCGGTGTTTTTGAGATTGGCTTATTGCGGCTCGAGGCTAAATCGCCCAGCGCTAGAAGTGATATGAGCCTACATCAGCCCCGAGCAATCAAAAGCTCCTCTTTCAAAGCAAGCATGAGATTCTTAGCACTGAGCTGTCTAGTTCTAGCGTAGTCTTGCCCAGCCCATAAGCTCTGATATTCACCATTATTGGTTTTTCGTGCCAATTGCTTAAGCGATGCTGTCAGCGCATTTTGGATTGGAAACGGCAAAACCATTTTGTTTTCTATTAATCGAATAAATTCGTTATCGATACCTCGAGCTGGTCTGCCTGAAAACCCTGTCGTAAACACTGAGCCCTTGCTATGGTGTTTGAGTAAATACTCTTTATGGGCGGGCGAGGCACCTGACTCCTCACAACATAAAAAGGCTGTTCCTAACTGAGCCGCTACCGCGCCAGACTTCAAGGCACTGGCTATATCTGCCCCATCCATGATTGCGCCTGCCGCAACAACGGGGATTGAACATCCCCTCACTAATTGCTTTGTCAATTCGACCGAGGTTAATTTTTCATCTGCTTCAAAAGGATTAAATATGCCCCGATGTCCGCCCGCTTCAATGCCTTGCGCCACAACAAAATCGGCACCAGCCTTTTCAACTGCCATTGCCTCTTTAGGACTTGTCGCTGTTATTCCAACCGCAATTCTTAACGCGCGTGCTCTCGCCAGGATGCTCGGCGACGGAACCCCAAAATGGAAAGTTAACAAGTCTGGGCAGTGTTCCCATACAGGCTTAAGTTGCTCTTCAAGGTCGGGATAAAACGGCGCCAGAGGGATGGCTAATGAATACTCACCTTCAAGGGGTAAATTTTTTAAGGCTTCGAGGGCTTTCTGTTGAACAGTTTGCTCGGGCAAACCAACCGGGCTAAAGACAAAAAAATTGGCATTAATGGGGCCACTGGTTAAAGCTCTTGTGGCCGCTAAGTCTTCGCTGATCTTTTGTGCGGTGCTGTAAGCAAAACCAAAGCTACCCACGCCGCCGGCATTAGAAACTTCAGAAGCAAGCCTCGGATTGTTGATGCCGCCAGCCATGGGCGCCTGAATAATCGGGAGGCTTAACTTAGAAAAGCTGAACACGGCGACTCCCTCTCTAAGCGCAAGAGATTTGTTTTTCGCTCTAAGCCACCTGCATAGCCCGTCAGGCTACCGTTCGCGCCGATGATTCTATGGCATGGGACAACGATGCTCCAGGGATTTTTTCCAATCGCGGCGCCTACGGCACGAACTGCCTGCGGTTTTTTGATCCGCGTCGCCAAGTCGCCATAGCTGGTCGTCTGTCCAAAGGGAATCAACCGTAGTTCTCGCCAAACCGCTTGTTGAAATTCTGTTCCCCAAGGGATTGAAAGAGGAGATTTGAATTCGCGCAGAGTCCCTGCGAAATAAGATTGAATTTCGCTAGCGCACTGATCCAACCATTTTTGAGCGCGCACCGCTTGCCAACCGGTTATGTCAGGATGGTGTCGTTGATTCTCAAACCAGAGACCCTTGATCCCTTCATCACTGGCTGCGATGAGGATCTGACCGAGGGGTGAGCTTGTATGCTTGTATTGAAATGTCATCAAGATGCTCCATGCCAAAGCCGAATGACGGCGTAACTGCGCCAAGATTGCCACTTTTTTGCGATGACGATCGCAGCGCTTCAACCTCCGGTTTTATGACTTACGTACCCCCCCTATTCGGTATCGTGAGACTCGCGGTAAAGGTCAAAATCTTCGCACCAAGGGCAGCGCTTCATTTAATTAGCTCAATGACATAGGCGGGATGAGATTTTTTCACGAGGAGCAGGGTAGTTGAGTATTTGCTAGCCTAGAGTAACACCGCAAAAGCCAAAAACCCTCAATGCGAACGGCGGAGATTTTTCAGTTTCAGATGGTGGCCCGGGGCGGTGTTGACGAGGGCATTAGGA
>JABMMM010000118.1 GCA_013205565.1 Alcaligenaceae bacterium
CCAGTAACTCCAGTAACTCCAGTAACTCCAGTAACTCCAGAGCCTCCGCCGCCTGTCGCATCCGCACCAGTCCGTGCACCAGAGCCTCCTGCCCCAATACGTACTGAACCGTACACCTTGGTTGAAGCTCAACAAGCCGTGAAGCGAAACGACTATAAAACCGCAGCAGCGGCCTTCAAAGAACTTGCTGAGAAAGGTGAAACAGAAGGTCAGGTCGGACTCGGACTTTTACATCTTTCAGGTCAAGGGGTTGAAAAAGATATCAATCGCGCCATCGAATGGTTTCGGCTAGCCGCTGCTCAGGGCAACCGATTCGCTCAAAACAAACTCGGTGAGCAATACAAGATTGGCGAGGGTGTCGAGCGCGACTATGCACAAGCCCATAAGTGGTTCAAGCTTTCAGCAGATCAAGCCTTTGCGTCTGCGCAGTCAAACTTGGGTCAGCTCTACCAATTTGGCCTTGGTGTGACTGCGGATGAAGGGGAGGCGATCAAGTGGTTTAAGCTTGCGGCGGATCAAGGTAACTCATTGGCAAAAAGTAGTCTCGCCGCCATTGATAAAGCACGAGCAGAAAAGGCTGAAAAAGAACGCCAAGAAAAGCTGCGCAAACAGCGCGAAACCAATCAACAAATTTTAAATATGTAACCCGAGGAAAATCAAATGAGCACTTTAGTCAAAATTGAAGAAACGTATTTAAAGCTATTCAAAATTGTTTTGTTGGCAATTCTGACGCTTGCTTTGCTCGCAGCCATCGTGACTGTCATCAAGGGTATCATTGACTTCACCGCAAAACCACAACCCGTGGCGCCGGCACAAAAGGCTCCCGAGCCTAAAGTGGATGTAGAGGCGTTTATCAAGGCGCTTGAACAACGCGATCAACCTCCTGCCTCAAGACCTGCAGCTCCCCCACCCGAAGCACCGCGTGCCAATCCAATGGATGAGCTCGCAGCGAGTCATCTGGCAAAAGCATGGAGTTATTACGACGCCTACCAAAAAGCTTGTAATGTCCCAACCAAAATTGAACAAGACGGTTTTATGTCGTCTGACTTTCCTAGAAATTCTTTTCGTAACTGGTTTCGTAAATACGGACCTAACTTTGCAGAGTCACAGGACAACTTTATTCGCACTGTACTCGCCAATCCTCGGGTCATCAAAATTTGCGTCGACAAACAGGGTCGTGGTGGAGTCTTTAGTGGTGCACTGAACTGGCACTTGGAAGAATGGGATGATGCAGTTGCTGCAGTCGTGCAATTTAACAAAGAAGAACAAAACCGCATCATGAGCCAGGAAAATGCCGAGGACTCACGGGTGATGGCTAAGAAAATGGAAGGCGTGCAGATGTTGTGGGGCGCGCTGATTGCTTTCGGTGTCTTTATGTCACTCGCATTGTTGTTGATCTTCTCAAAAATTGAGACCAATCTTCGCGGCGCGAGTGTTCGAGCTGACCGCTCTTAAATCCCGTCACACAAATATTCGCACACCGACAAACAGTCTGCATAACCTCTTGAAATCCCGATGGTTTTCTTTGGTTGTCTGCTCTCATAATCCGTTGGTGCCGTGTTCGACTCACGGGGGGGGCACCAGTATTCAAACCCTCATCAGAAATGGTGAGGGTTATTTCTTTGGGCGTTATTTTACGTGACGCCTAGGCTAAGGCCGGAATAAACGCATGCTTGACTTTGGGTAGCCCAGATTTACGAACTTGCCATAAGTCATAGGCTGCTTGTAGCGATAGCCAAACGCTTGCGCTTCCGCCATTCTTTTCGCCTAACCAAGCTTCAATACGCAGCGCCATTTCTGGAGAAATGCCAGCTTTGCCATTAATCACTCTGGAAAAAGCGGCGCGAGTGACACCAAGTTGCTCAGAGGCCTCTGTCACAGTGAGTGCTAGTGCTGGAAGAATATCTTCTTTTAGGGTAAGACCTGGGTGAGGTGGGTTGTACATTTTGGTCATCATTATTCCTATTCTTTTAGTGATAATCCTGGTAATCAACAAGAACTGCGTCTTCACCTTCAAATTTGAAAGTCATTCGCCAATTTCCATTCACTGATATTGAATAGTGATTGGCTAGCTTAGCTTTTAAAGGGTGTAAAGCCCAGCCCGGTATATTCATATCCTCCCACTTTTTTGCAACGTGTAATCTGGATAGCTGCCTGGCAAGCTTATTGGCATGGGCCGCTTGGATTCCAGACTTTTTACCTGTTTCAAAAAAGAGCTGCAAACCCTTGTGGCGAAATGTTTTGATCATGAGTAATTGTATACTGAAACTATACGCTATACAAGTAATGTGATCAGAGTAACTGCAGCGAAACAAAGGTTGGAGCATCGAGGTATCTTGATCATTGTGCCAAAGCTTTTTAACTTTCAAAACCAAAGACCGAAATAGCTCTTTTAACGCGCTCGTTAATCACTCCACACAAACGCTCACACACCGATAAACACGCCGCGTAACCTCTTAAAATCCTAATGGTTTTCTTTGGTTGTCTGCGCTCATAATCCGTTGGTGCCGTGTTCGACTCACGGGGGGCACCAGTCAAGCAAAATACCAACCTTCGGGTTGGTATTTTTTTGGAGAGTGACTCAGATCAAAAGACGCGGTGCGTCACTGCACAAGTCGGCGTCAACAGATAGATCCTCCAATGGCTTGAGCATTGACCGAGTTGACTTATACTGGCAAAAAAGAGGTCGATCGACCTCGCATAACTAAGCTGCCAGATACTCCTTGGTAGATTCGGAGCAAGATATGTCTAAAGTTGGCCTAGGCGCTAGCCTGAGCAGCCCTGCGCCTGGCACATCAGGGGGATCGGTTTTTGCAGATCTGACCCGTTTTTTTGCACCCCGCAGCGTCGCGATGGTCGGGGCCACTGAAGATCTATCAAAGTTTGGTGGGCGTTGCATGCGTCAAACGATTGATTTTGGATTTACGGGTGCGATTTATCCGATTAATCCAAAGCGAGACACTATTTTTGGCCAACCTTGCTTTGCTTCTGTCGCTGATCTGCCAGAGGCACCAGATCACGTTGGGATTGTGTTGCCGGCGCATGCGGTGCCGAGCGCGTTAGAACAGTGTGCAGAGCGCGGTGTGCCTTTTGTGACTATTTTTTCTTCTGGCTTTGGTGAGTTAGGAACAGAAGCGGGCCGGGCTGCGCAACAACGCATTGTCAATATCGCACGCGCTGGCAATATTCGAATGATGGGGCCGAATTGTAATGGCATGGTGAATTTTGTTGATGGTTTTGCGTTGACCTCAACGGCCACGATTCAGGGCCCACGGCGCACGGCGGGTGACTTGGGTGTGGTCAGCCAATCGGGTGGCGCAGGTCAAGTCAATGTGATGTGGCGTGCACAGCAGGCTGGCATGGGCGTCAGTTATCAGGTCAGTTGCGGCAATGCCTGTGACCTTGATTTAATGGATTACGCCGCGTTCATGCTTGAGAGCGAAGCCACAAAAGTGGTTGCGATGCTCGTTGAAAGCATTTCGGATGGTGAGCGTTTAAGAGCGCTGGCCGAGCGTTCATACCAACTGAACAAGCCGATCGTGATGGTGAAGGTTGGCCGTACTGATGTGGGCAGTCGGGCTGCTGCGTCTCATACTGGCTCGGTGACGGGTGCGGATGATGTGTGCGATGCAGCGTTGCGGCAAATTGGGATTATTCGCGTCGATGACTGTAATGAGCTTTACGAAACGGCGATGCTCTTGCGTCAGCAGAAGCCCTTCAAAGGCCGCCGTGCAGCTGCTACCTCGATCTCGGGTGGCAATTTGGTGATGCTCGCCGATTTGGGTGCTGCGCTCGCTATTGAGTGGCCGCAGTATCAGGCTCAAACGTGTGAGCAACTTGCCAAGCTTTTGCCGGGCTTTGGTGCGACCTCAAATCCGACGGATTTGACCGCCGGTGCGATTGGCCAGCCTGGTGCGTATGCCAAGGCAACCGAAATTATTTTGCAAGATCCTTCGGTAGATGTGCTGATTCCGGTGATGACGATTACCAATGCGGATGATGTGCGCAGTGTGGCCGACGTCGCTGCGCGAAGCGCGAAACCCATGGCCTTGCTGTGGACGGGCTGCACCTCGAATGACCCGAAGCTCACGCACCAAGCGTTGGTCGCGCAAGGTCACGCTGTTTATTCAGATGCCTACCCCTGTTTAAAAGCAGTACGACGCGCGATGCAGTATTCAGAGTTTCGCGAGTCTCGGTTGCATGCAGTTTCTAACCGACCCGCCGATATCGACCGTGTTGCAGCTCGACGTTTTCTTGAACAACAGACGGGGCCGTTGACCGAACAGAACGCTAAGAAACTATTGAGCCATTATGGGGTTCGCGTGACCCAAGAATATCTGGTGCATTCGGCGTCTGAAGCAGTCAAGTATTGGTCACAAATAAAAGGCATGGTTGCCTTAAAGATCGTGTCGCCTGATATTTTGCACAAGACCGAAGCTCAGGCAATTCGTCTGAACTTAAATAGTGAAGCCGCCGTCTCAAGCGCGTATGAAGAGATTTTGGTTGCGGCGCGCAAGTATCGCTCAGATGCCAGGATCGAGGGCGTGCTGGTGCAAGAAATGGTGGGGCAGTCGCATGAAATGTTCATTGGGATGGTGCGAGACCCAATCTTTGGTGCTGTCATCACCTTTGGGCTTGGTGGGATATATGTTGAAGTATTAAAAGATTTGGTCTTTCGACTTGCGCCCTTGTCACGCTTTGAAATCGCTGAGGCCTTGAATGAGTTACGTGCCATCAAATTGTTACAGGGCGCTCGAGGCCGGGCGCCGGCCGATATCGAAGCCTTGATCGACTGTATTGAACGCGTGTCTTGGTTGGCGGCAGATTGTGTCGACAAAATTGCAGAAATTGATATCAACCCTTTGTGTGTGTTGACGCTTGGACAGGGTGTTCGAGTCGTTGATGCACTGGTGATCCCTATATGTTGAAAACTCGCTTAGAAAATTCAGTACTGACCTTGAGTCTTGATCGTCCGGCGGTTGCGAACGCGTTGAATTTAGAGATCTATGACGCCATGCATGCCGCGTTGACGCAAGCGCAGACTCAAGCCGATGTCAAAGTGGTCGTAATGACAGGTGAGGGTGGGCGAGCGTTTTGCTCTGGCGCCGATCTTAAAGAATTTTCTGAACTGGTACCTGAGCGTGCCGCGCATCAACGCTTGAGTTTACTGATGCGCTGCTTTTTACAGCTTTTGGATTTTCCAAAACCGGTGATCGCAGTTGTGCAGGCTCCGGCTGTGGGCGCAGGTCTGATGTTGGCGGCGCTGTGTGATGAGGTTTTGATTGCGGATCATACTTGGGTGTCGTTGCCTGAAGTGAAGTTTGATATGCCAACACCGATTGGTGCGGCAATCGTAGCTGCTCGCTCAAATCGTTCGGTGTGTCATCGTCTGGTGCAGCTCGGCGAACGGGTGACCGCAGTTGAGTGCGCAGGTGTTGGCTTGGTCGATCGGGTGGTCCCGTTGGCTGACTTAGCCTCTTTGTGTGCGCAGCGCGCGGACGTTCTTGCGCAAATCCCATCTTATGGTTTTGCGATCAATAAAAAATGGATGAATCGCGAGGTTCGACAGCAGCTTGTCGAGGCGGCTGAAGTGGCCGAAGCGGGCCATCAGCGCAACAAGTAGTTTGACCAGCGCGTTTAGACAGATTAATCGAAAGAGAGATTCGCTATGCAATTAGAAATCACACCAGAGCTCGCCGAATTGCGTGCGGCAATGCGTCGTTTTACGACTGAGGTGCTTGAGCCGATTGCGCTTGAAATTGATCGTACGGGTGAAGTCCCAGACCGCGCGTGGGACTTGATGCGTGCGCAAGGTTATCTTGGTATGCGGATGCCCACGCACTTTGGTGGGGGTGAGGTTGATTTGTCAACGTACTGTTTGGCGCTTGAAGAGCTCAGTCGTTCGCATCGATACTTTACGTTGATGCTAGATGCCACTAGTGGTTTGAACCCAATTGCCATATCGAAATTTGGGACGCCCGCGCAGCAAGAGAAATATTTGGAAGGGCTTTGCACGGGACGGTTATTAGCCTCCTTTGCGTTAACAGAGCCAGGTGCAGGGTCGGATGCCCAGGCGATTTCGACTAAAGCCGAGAAGATCACTAAGGGCTGGAGACTGAACGGACGCAAGCATTACATCAGTGGCGCACATCAGGCCGATGTCATCCTGGTGCTGGCGGTTAATGACGCTGAAAAACGCTCTCGCGGAGGAATCTCAGCCTTTCTAGTTGATAAAGGTACGCCGGGAATGACGATCACACGTGTCGACACCACAATCGGCTCAGATCCTATCAAAATTTGCGAAATCACCTTCGAGGATTGTGAAATTCCAGACTCGGCCGTATTGGGTGAGGTTGGCCAGGGGTTTAAGATTGCAATGAGCTCGTTGGTCAGTGGGCGAATGGGGATCGCTTGTTCGTGTCTTGGCGTTGCAGATCGCTTAATTGAAATGTCAGCGGCCTATGCACGAGAGCGTCACACCTTTGGTAAGGCCTTGGCTGAGCGTCAGGCGATTCAGTGGATGTTGGCAGATTCAGCGACCGAATTGGCGCAGGCGCGTGCGCTAACGTATGAGACTCTGCGCCGAGTGGAGGCAGGTGAAAATGTCGGGGCTGCAGCAAGTATGTGTAAGCTGGCAGCGTCTGAAATGGTGGGTCGCGTGGCTGACCGTGCAGTGCAGATTCATGGTGGCGCCGGATTAATTCGGGGTGTACCCGTTGAGCGGTTTTATCGCGATATTCGTCATTATCGAGTCGGTGAAGGTTCGTCTGAAGTTCAGCGGATGTTGATTGCGCGAGAGGTGCTGGGATGAGTCTGAAGAATGGATCGCGCCGACAACCGCTGAATGCTGCAATCGTTGGCATTGGTGAAAGCACGGTCGGCCGAGTGCCTCACCTAGATGCGTTGGGTTTGCAACGAATGGCAGCTGTCAATGCATTAGCCGATGCGGGTCTGTCATTTGCGGATATTGATGGTTTATTGACGACGCCGATTCGAGTTGAGAATTGGGCGATGCCCTGCGGAGTCGTCTCGGAGGGCTTGGGCATACAGGCTCGGTATTTGGCAACCTTAGATGTTGCGGGTGCTTCGGGTGTGGCGATGGCGCATCACGCTGCGATGGCCGTTGCCTCGGGGCAATGTGAAACGGTATTGTGCGTCGCAGGTCAAAACATGTTGTCGTTTCAGTCGCGTGGCGATGCGGTCCAAAAAATGGCAGATGCGGGGTGGGCGCACCCTGATTTTGAGGCGCCGCATGGCCCCTTGGTGCCAACCTTGTATGCGTTGGCGGCACAACGACATATGCATGAGTACGGAACAACGCCTGAGCAACTTGCTCAAGTGGCTGTGACGATGAGAGAAAATGCATCGTTAAATCCCTTGGCACATAAAAAAGATTTGATCTCGTTGGCAGATGTCATGCAATCGCGCATGATTACCTCTCCGTTGAGAATGCTGGATTGCGCGCTTGTATCGGATGGCGCAGTCGCTTTTATTGTGACAACGCCAGAACGTGCGCGCGATTTACGTCAGGCGCCGGTGAAGCTTTTGGGACATGGTTATGGTCACTCACATACTTACATCGGTGACTATAAAAATGTGACGACAACCGGCGCGGTGCGTTCGGGGCAAGAGGCCTTTGCGATGGCGGGTCTGACGCCCAAGGATATCGATGTGGCTCAGTTGTACGATTGCTTCACGATTACGGTTTTGATTGAACTCGAGGATCTTGGATTTTGTGCGAAGGGTGAGGGCGGACATTTTGTACAGAGTCAGGGAATCGGGTTAAAGAGTCCGTTGCCGGTGACGACGCACGGTGGTCTGTTGTCGGCGGGGCATCCCGGCTTGGCCGGCGGAATGTTTCATCTCACGGAAGGGGTTCGTCAACTACGCGGGCAAGCACAGGCGCGTCAGGTTCCGAAGGCCGAAGTCGTGCTGGTGCATGGCAATGGTGGGATTATTGGCTTGCACAGCACGCTGATTTTAGGAAAAGGTTAACGCGTATGACTGCAACGATGAATTCGCTTAATAGCCATCAATACTGGGAAACTCTGCGCACAAAGGGGTTTTGTCTGCCTCAGTGCCAGGCGTGTAAAGAATTTCATTTCTATCTGCGCCCGGCCTGCCCGGCCTGTGGTAGCGTTGAGATTGAGCCTGTCGTGGTGAGTGGCCGCGGACAACTGTATAGTTTTTCGGTCGTCTATCGTGCACCAAGTGCCGCCTTTGAAAAAGATGTTCCCTACGTGGTGGCGATTGTGGCAACGGATGAAGGGCCACACTTGATGACGCGACTCGTCGGGGTAAAACCAGAAGACGTTGCAATTGGGATGCGTGTGTCGGTGAAGGATTGGCGTACTTCCAGTTTGCCAGCCGAGCACCCCTCGCTTGGACAAGCGCCTCCTTTGTTTGAACGCGCAGTACCGTAGTTTTTGATTTGTCCTCACTTAAAAGAGACCAACAATGAACACCTCCAAACTTTGTTTAACTCGCTTTACCAAGGCATGTGCCGGTTTGCTCACGCTCTTAAGCCTGACTGGGTGGTCAGTGGCGACGATGGCGTCCGACTATCCAACTCGAACGATTACGGTCATTAATCCCTGGACGGCGGGCGGGCCGGCCGACACCGTGGCGCGGCCGATCTTGCAGAAGCTCTCAGAGGTCTTAAAGCAACCAGTCGTCTTAGAAAATAAAGCCGGTGCCAACGGCGTAATTGGCGCAAATTACGTGGCACGTGCCACGCCCGATGGCTATACGCTGCTGTTTTCGCATGTGGGCCCCATCACAATCAGTCCGGCAGTGCAAAAGGATATGCCCTACGATTCGATTCGTGACTTTGCACCGATTACACTAATTGTTTCGGCGCCTACCGTCTTGGTGGTTCGTCCAGACTTGCCGATTCATAATCTAAAAGAGTTCATCGAGTATGCGCGCGCCAATCCCGGAAAACTGTCTTACGGCTCTGTGGGTATCGGTAGCACCACGCATCTTGCAGGAGAAATTTTAGCGACAATGGCTGATGTCAAAATGTTGCATGTTCCTTACAAAGGAGCAGCTCCGGTCATGAATGATTTACTTGGTGGTCAGATCAATTGCACCTTTTTGAATATCGCAGCGCTCTTACCCTATATCAAGTCGGGTCAAGTCCGAGCGATTGGCGTGAGCACCTTAAAGCGATCATCACTCTTGCCAGAGCTGCCTGCCATTGCAGAAACGTATCCAGGCTTTGAGGTGAACTCCTGGTACGGAATGATGGCGCCCGCTAAAACTCCGGCGCATATTGTTGAGCGATTGCAAAAAGAAGTCGCAAAAATTCTACAACTACCTGAAATTGTTCAGTCGTTGCAAGCATCTGGATTGTCACCAGAAGGCACGACACCTGCGCAATACGCGACGCAAATTCAAACGGATTTGAAGCGCTGGCAGACAGTGGTTGCGAAAGCGGGGATTGAGAAACAGTAGAGATTGTCTGTCTGTTGGCCTCGCTAAGAAGTCTTCCAAATGAATCGGCCGAATCAGTTCGATGGGATTGCCGCCGTGTCCCACCAATTGGGCGGTAATCTCGTACACTTTTAGCAACAAGGAGTCACAACTATCATGATAAAAAGACAAACTTTTGCGCGACTACTTGCCACTGCTCTGGCGCTGATAACATTTACAGCCGTTGCGGCGAGCCCCGACGGCACCTATCCCACTAAGTCAGTACGCCTGATTGTGGGCTACCCCCCGGGCGGGGCAGGCGATATTTTTGGTCGCTTGGTGGCGAACTATTTATCGCGACAATTTGGCCAGCAGTTTGTGGTTGAGAACCGCCCCGGTGCGGCGGGAACAATTGCCGCGGCGCAGGTCGCGCGCATGCCCGCCGATGGCTACTCCGTGTATCTGGCTTCAGCAGGTGATTTTACGACTGCGCGCAGCACCTTTGGCGCACGGCTCGCTTACAATCCTGAGCAAGATTTCACCCACCTGACGCTATTGGTAAAAGTGCCCTTGGTGCTTGTTGCTCACCCGTCTGTGCCTGCAGCGACCTTGAAAGAATTTATCGCCTACGCCAAAACCATGCCTAAGCAACTGAATTACGCCTCGTTTGGAAATGGCTCAACCTCGCACCTCGCCGCAGAGGCCTTCAACATTGCAAGCGGCATCGAGATGTCACATGTGGCCTATAAGGGAAGCAGCCCTGCGGTGACAGATCTAGTTGCGGGGCGGGTGCAAGTCATGTTCGACACAGTGTTGAGTGCCTCGCGCTTTACCCAAACGAGGCAGTTAAAGAGTTATGGGGTGACGACCCTAAAAAGGGTGCCTTTGATGTCTGAAACTCCAACGCTAGACGAGGGTGGCCTTTCTGGCTTTGAAATGGCCACGTGGCTTGGCTTGGTAGCGCCAGCGGGTTTACCAGCCGCAATTACTCAAACACTGGCCTTTAAGTTGGTAGCGTTTACAAAAGATCCAGAGATTCTCAAGCAGTTAGACGCGCTCGGTTTATTGGTTGACGGCTCTGGGCCCGCAGCCTTCAGCACCTTCATTCGCGAAGAATCGGCAAGAATGGATAAGTTGATCAAAGGGGCGGGCATTCAGTTTGAGTGAGAATGAGCTGAACGCCCGATTTAAGTCGGCATCTTACTGAGTGTGCGGCTGAGAGTCGCTTTATGGTGGCTTAAAGTCAGACTATCGATCGCTCTGCTTCTATTGACTAATACGCGCCCATGAAATCTTTTTTTCCGATCTCGACGCCATTGTGACGCAACAAGTTGTAGGTGGTTGTGACATGAAAGAAAAATTGTGGCATGCCGTATTTCAAGGCGTAGTCTTGGACAGAGAGTGTTTTTTCTTTCGGTGTGCCCGGACGTAAAACAATCTCTTTGATCGCGCTGGCGTCAAGTTGCGCAGCGGTCAGTGTGTGAATCAGGCCGAGCGTCTTGGCGATGCGTTGCTGCAGTTCGGCAAAGCTTTGCTCGGTGTCTTCGTAGGCGGCAACTTCAAGGCCAGCGATTCGCAAGGGAACACTTTTTGCAAAATCACAGGCAATTTGAACCTGGCGTACCAAGGGCAGCATGTCTGGAAACAACCGCGACTGCAACAAGGTGGCAGGATCGAACTTGCGCTGTTGCGCGTGTTCTTCGCCTTTTTTTAGGACGTCACTGAGTGCCAAAAGTATCTGATTTAGTACGGGAACTGTCGCTGAATACAAAGAAATCGTCATGGTTTTCCGCTTGGTTAAAAAGTGTTGAAGACGTTGACTGTCATCGCACTAAGAATTGGTTATACACTCTAGAATAACCGATCATGACTCTAAGCATGCGCGGCATCGGCATTACCGACCAAAAGCGCTCACCGACTTTTCCAACAATCTGCTCGGGTGCAAAGGTCGATTAAGCAGATGATCTTTGATTACTGAAGCGCGTTTAGGCGGCCAAAGCTCTCAAAGGTTCTGCGATGGGTGAGCGGATCAGGTAATCAAAAGCAGAGAGTGAGGCTTTGGCACCTTCGCCCATCGCGATAATAATCTGTTTATAGGGCACGGTCGTGCAGTCACCCGCGGCAAAGACGCCAGACATTGAGGTCTCGCCCTTGTGGTCAACGATGACCTCGCCATGCTTTGAAAGCGCGACAGTGCCTTTGAGCCAATCTGTATTGGGTAGTAAGCCGATTTGCACAAAGATGCCTTCAAGCTCAATGGTACGCAGTTCGTTGCTGATGCGGTCTTGGTAGCGTAAGCCGTTGACTTTTGTACCGTCGCCCAACACATCCTTGGTCAAGGCACTTTTAATCACCGTGACGTTGGGCAGGCTGGCGAGCTTGGCTTGTAGCACTGCATCAGCGCGCAGTTTGCTATCAAATTCAAGCAGCGTGACCTGACTGACAATGCCGGCTAAATCGATCGCGGCCTCAACCCCCGAGTTACCCCCACCGATGACGGCAACGCGTTTTCCTTTAAACAGCGGGCCATCGCAGTGAGGGCAATAGGCCACCCCTTTGTTGCGATACTCTAACTCGCCGGGCACGTTCATTTCTCTCCAGCGCGCACCGGTGCTCACAATCACCGTTTTGCTTTTTAAAATCGCGCCATTTGCCAACTCAACTTCAAGCCCCTCTGCGCCTTGACGTAAGGTCGTGGCACGCTGCAAATTCATGATGTCGACTTCGTAACTTTTAACGTGTTGCTCAAGGGCTTGCACTAACTTAGGCCCCTCGGTTTCTTTGACTGAGATAAAGTTCTCGATGCCCATGGTGTCCATGACTTGTCCGCCAAAGCGTTCGGCCAATACTCCGGTACGAATGCCTTTGCGTGCTGCGTAGATCGCGGCCGCTGAGCCGGCCGGCCCACCGCCGATCACCAACATATCGAAGCCGTCTTTGGCGTTAAGCTTTGCCGCATCCTTTTGGGGGCTGTTGGTATCGAGCTTCGTGACAATTTCTTCGATACTCATGCGCCCCTGCCCAAAGGCCTCGCCATTCAAGAGGACAGTCGGCACAGCCATGACTTTGTGTTGGTCGACTAAACCCTGAAAGAGGGCGCCATCAATCATCTCGTGCATGACGTTTGGATTCAGCGCTGCCATGAGATTTAACGCCTGCACGACATCTGGGCAGTTGTGGCACGACAGTGAAATAAAGGTCTGAAAGCGTAGCGTGCCATCGAGTTCACGAATGCGTTCAATGATCTCTTGCTCGACCTTGGGCGGATAGCCGCTCGCTTGCAAAATTGCCAAAATAAACGACGTCATCTCGTGGCCCATCGGTAGACCAGAAAAAGTGATGCGTGCGTCTTCGCCGCTTTTGCCAACCGTAAAGCTCGGTGTATGTTTGGCGCTTCCGCTTGTGACGACGGTCACGTGATCGGATTGCTCTGCTACCTCATTTAACAGTTCAAGCATTTGAGCTGAGGCTGAGTTGCTATCTAACGAGGCAGTCAAAACGATTGGGCTAACAATCTTTTCAAAATAGACTTTCAGTTGCGCTTTCAGATTGTTGTCTAACATCATGGTTTCCTTAGGGTGTATTGGATGAGTCTATTGGGCAGGATCTTGTCCTCCCCAATAGACTCTCCGAAGAGAGTCTGCTGGGTGACTGCAAGGTCTGAACTTAGATCTTGCCGACCAGGTCGAGTGAGGGGGTCAATGTTGCTGCGCCTTCTTTCCATTTGGCTGGGCACACTTCGCCTGGGTGTGCTGCGGTGTACTGGGCAGCGGTGAGTTTGCGCAAGGTTTCTGACATGTCGCGTGCAATTTCGGGTGAGTGCACTTCTGCGGTCTTGATAATGCCTTCAGGATTGATGATGAACGTGCCGCGCAAGGCGAGGCCTTCTTCTTCAATATGAACGCCAAAACCACGAGTTAAAGTGTGGGTTGGGTCGCCAACTAATGGAAATTTAGCTTTGCCAACCGCAGGCGAGGTCTCGTGCCAAACTTTGTGCGAGAAATGTGTATCGGTAGTAACGATATAGACTTCAGCGCCCATTTTTTGAAATTCGGCATAGTTGTCGGCAGCATCTTCAATTTCGGTTGGGCAATTGAAGGTAAAGGCTGCTGGCATAAAAATGAGAATAGACCACTTGCCTTTGAGACTTTCATCCGAGACGGTGATGAACTTGCCATTGTGGAAGGCTTGGGTTTTGAAGGGTTGCACTGCGGTGTTGATGAGCGACATGACGAGCCTTTTAGGATGAAAGAAATTTAACGACAGACGAAGTTTGAGCGAACTGACGTAATCAATCAAATGAATTAAAATAATGTTATCAATCGATTTAATCGATAACAAAGAGAACGTCTCATGGCTGCATTACCCACTATTAAGCAATTGCGTTATTTAATTGCGCTGAGTGAAACCCTAAGTTTTACCAAGGCGGCTGAACGGTGTTTCGTTGGTCAGTCGACCTTGAGCGCGGGGCTCAAAGAGCTCGAAGACACGCTAGGTGCTCAGCTAGTCGAGCGAGATAAGCACTCGGTGTCGCTCACGCCGACCGGCCGCGGCGTGGTCGAGCGTGCGCAGCGGTTAATCGCACAGGCAGACGATTTGGTAGATTTTGTTCAGGGGGCTGCGGGCTCAATGGTGGGCGTGATTAAGTTAGGTGTCATTCCAACTATTGCCCCTTTTTTACTACCCGGGTTGTTAGCCAAAATGAGAGACGATTTTCCGCAGCTGAAAATTGTTCTACGCGAGGATTTGTCGGCCAACTTGATTGATAAGCTCAATCGGCACCAATTAGACTTTGCCTTAATCGCCTTGCCCTACGAGACCGAGGGTTTTTTGATAAAAGAGCTTTTTGATGATGAGTTATGGTTGATTGGTAATCAGCATGATCCAGTGCTTAAAAATAAAGAAATCCAGTTAACCAATCAGCTAGCAGATCGTGTCTTGTTACTTGAAGAAGGCAATTGCCTGCGCGAGCATGCGTTGGCTGTCTGCAAAAAGAGCGATTTGGCCAGTACGGATGGCATCGAAGCCACCAGTTTGTTAACGCTGGTGCAAATGGTTGAATCGGGTTTAGGGATTGCGCTGCTGCCCGAAATGGCAGTCAAGTCGGGCCTGCTGACCCAAACCAATTTGATCGCCAGGCCACTGACGGCGCCGGCGCCCAAACGAAAGATTGCGTTAATCGCCAGGCCGTCCACCGCCCGGATAGAAGAATTTAATGCGCTTGTGAGGGCGCTTAAAAAGTCGCGAGGCGGTTAATCAAACATATCGGGTTGTGTTTGAAGCAACTGGGACCAGATTGTTTGAAAATGTAACCAGCCAATATACTCACTACCCACATGTTCGCGGCTGTACAGCGCTTTGTCGTGTGGCACCATCATTGGCTTGAGGCCTGTCGCTTCAATTAGCAGCTGTTGTTGACAGCAACGCTCAAGCGCAATGAACCAAAAGGCTGCCGCCTCAATGCTGTGACGGCTGGCGGTCAGAAGCCCATGGTTGCGATGAATAGCGGCTTTGACCCCTTTGAAGGATTCTGCAATGCCCGCGCCAGCGTTGGCCTCGACCGCAACTTGACCCGCTTCGGCGCCAATCACGACATGGTCTTCGTAGAAGGCAGCAGCGTCTTGACTGATTGGATCAAGCTTTTTGCCAAGTGAGGCGAAGGCCGTTCCGTAGACGGTATGTGCATGGCACATCGCCACGATATCGGGGTGCATTTCGTGCACCGCACCGTGCAAAACAAAGCCCGCCTGGTTGATCGCATAGTCACCTTCAACTACGGTGCCCTGATGATCCGCCAAAATCAGGTTTGAAATCTTGACCTGTGAAAAGTGCACTGCCATCGGGTTGGTCCAGTACAAATGAGGATGCTTTGGATCGCGAACGGTTAAGTGGCCTGCAAACCCGTAGTCAAAGCCCTGCAACGCAAAGGCCCGACAGGCCGCAACAAGCCTCTCTTTGCGGTGGTGACGCTCTTGTGCGATCGAGGTACCGGTCGGCCTTTGAGGAAATATCAACCCTTTCTGGGTCGGCTGGTAAATCGACTCTCGGTCGCCGAGGTCTAATTTAAGGGTTTTCTCTAGCGTTTGAGTCATGCAGTGCTCCGGTAAAACGGTTCAAAAGATTTGGATTCGCCGACGATTATTCACGAGTGGCGCGAGCAGCGATGGGCTGCGACGCTGTGCTCAGGCATCACAAATCAAGCTGATATTTTATCCGTTGCGCTGCCTTTTGTCTGACCAAAGTGGTGAGCCCGACGCTTGCTCGGCGCCACCAGATTGTTTGGCGGTGCTGCGCCGGATTGATGCGATAGAATATGTGGTGATATTCATAGATGAAAAAAATATAACAAGGTCAGCCATGAGTAAAAATATCAGTGCGCTGCAACTCGGCATTGTCTGGCGCCGTTTAACAGGCCTCATGGATGAGGTCGCACAAACCTTTGTGCGCACCTCTTTTTCTGTGGTGGTGCGCGAAAACTGGGATCTTGCTTGTTCGTTGATGGATGCGGATGGCAGAGTGTTCGCCCAATCCTCAAGGTCGATTCCCTCCTTCTTAGGGACCATGCCCAGAACCTTGCAGGCCATGCTTCAAAAGCATCCGCAGCATAGCCTTGAGCCAGGTGACGTTTTAATATCAAACGACCCTTGGCTGGGCACCGGGCATTTAAACGACATCACGATGGTCCGACCAATTTTTCGGGGTCGCGAGCTCGTTGCGTTTGTTGGGTCAACTTTTCATACGGTCGATATTGGTGGTGCGCCGTCGCCTTTCGCAAAAGACGCCTACGAAGAGGGTTTGTGTATTCCGATTTTAAAAATCGTGCGACGCGGCGAAGAAAATCTTGATGTGATTTCTTTTTTGCAGGAGAACTTGCGTGAGCCCAATGAAACGTTGGGCGATATTCGCGCCCAATTTGCAGCCTATGACTTAGCCCAAACAAAACTGCTCAATCTGCTGCAGCAAGAGGGTATTGAAGATCTCAAGCATGTCACGGATTCGATCTTGTCGCGCTCTGAGTTGAGCATGCGAAAAATGTTAGAAGCGATCCCTGATGGTGAGTGCACCGATCAGGTCACTGCGGATGGATTTGACAAGCCACTGACGATTTGTTGTTCGATTAAAAAAACTGGGTCTGATATTTTGGTTGACTATGCGGGCACCGATCCGCAAATTGATAAGCCGATCAACTCGGTTTACAACTTTACCTTTGCGTATAGTGCGTATGCAATTAAGTGCGCCTTTGACCCCAGCTCGCCCAATAACGACGGGGGGTTAAGGCCCTTAACCTTGTTGGCGCCAGAGGGCTCGCTGGTCAATCCTACTCGACCTGCACCTGTCTGGGGGCGACATTTGTCAGGGCACTACCTGCCGTTTGTCATCTTTGGCGCCTTATCTAAAATCATCCCCAACAAAGTGATCGCCGACAGCGGCTCGCCAATCTGGAACGTCTACTTCAAAGGCGTCGATCGTTCAAACCGAAAGTTTGTAAAAATGTTTTTTATGAGTGGCGGCTATGGTGCGCGCGCGCACAGCGACGGCCCGGTGTGTTTGAGTTTTCCGACCAATATCGCAAACAATCCCATCGAGCAGTTTGAAAATCAAACGCCAATGCTGATCACAGAAAAAAGCTTGATCACCGATAGCGGTGGCGCTGGAATGTATCGTGGCGGTCTGGGTCAGCGACTGTCGTTTCAATCTTTGTCGCCCGAGCCTCTGACGTTCATGATTCGACACGAAAGAATCAAATACCCGCCGCGCGGGTTTTTAGGTGGGGCCGATGGCAGGCTGGGCGTTGACTTGCTTGACGGCCAGCGCATCCCCGGTAAATCAGTGACCACCATCAAGCAAGGTCAGGTAGTGACGTTCGAGACTCCCGGCGCAGGCGGTATGTTTTCACCCCTCAAGCGCGACCCAATTGCCCTCGCAAAAGATTTACAAAATGGTGTGGTGTCTGCGCAAAGCGCGCAGACAGCGTATGGTTTGACGGGTAGTCAGCTCGAGACCTTGGTGTCAGCAGCAAAAAGGAATGAAGCATGAGCCAGACGCTCAAACCGCTTTTGGCACCTTTTCGCATTGGCGTGGATATCGGTGGAACCTTCACGGACTTGGTGATGGTTGATGCGCAGGGGCAGTTACGTAACGAGAAAGTCTTAACGACGCCGCATGACCCCTCAGTGGGGGTCTTAGCAGGGCTTGAGTTGATTCTCGGCAATAACAGTGTACGGGCAAACGACGTGCACAACGTCATTCACGGTACGACCTTAGTCGCCAATGCACTGATCGAACGTAAAGGTGTACGGACGGCGTTGATCACCACCGCAGGTTTTCGCGATGTCCTTCAAATTGGACGCGAATGGCGTTACGACATTTATGATTTGTTTTTGACGCCTGTTGAGCCGCTCGTGCCCAGAGCGCTTTGCTTTGAAATCAAAGAGCGCGTGGGTTATGACGGTTCGGTGCTCACGCCGCTAGAACTGACGGCGCTGCCCCAGATCGCAGAGGCGATCAAACAGGCAAACGTTGAGGCTGTCGCGGTGTGTTTGTTGCACTCGTTTCAATATGCTGAGCATGAGATTCAGCTTAAAGAGGCGCTTGCCAAACTCTTGCCTGAGGTCGCTGTCTGCATCTCTAGCGAGGTCATGCCAGAAATCGGTGAGTATGAGCGTACGGCGACCACGGTATGCAATGCGTACGTACAACCCTTGTTTAAAAAATATATTTCGGCGTTGATGGCAGGGATTAAGCAACTTGGCATTGATCAAGATTTGTATCTGATGCAATCGGATGGCGGCACGGTGCACTTTCATACTGCGCTTGAGTATCCGATCAGATTGGTGCAATCTGGCCCGGCCGGTGGCGTGCAGGCCACGTCTTTAATTGGGCAAATGGCTGATTTAACGCAGATCCTTTGTTTTGATATGGGCGGCACGACCGCCAAGGCGTGTTTGATCGACGAGGGCAAAAGTGCAGTCACCACTGACTTTGAGGTCGCACGCTTGCAACGCTTTAGAAAAGGCAGTGGTATTCCGTTAAAAGTGCCGTCGATCGATATGATTGAGATCGGCTCGGGCGGCGGCAGTATTGCGCGCATCAACAGCTTGGGTTTGATTCAAGTGGGGCCCGACAGTTCAAGCGCGGTGCCTGGCCCCGCTTGCTATGGCCAAGGTGGGCAAGAGGCGACAGTCACCGACGCAGACTTGATGTTGGGTTACCTTGATGCGCAGTCGTTTTTGGGAGGATCGATGACCTTAGATTTGACGGCTGCTCGGCAATGCATACAAAAACAGATTGCAGAGCCGCTCGAGATCGCGGTGACTGAAGCTGCGTTTGGCATTCACGAAACCGTCAACGAGACCATGGCGCAGGCCGCGAGCATTCATGCGCTTGAAAAAGGCTTAAAGGCCTCAAGCTACGCGATGATTCCGATTGGTGGTGCGGGGCCCGTCCATGCATGCCATGTGGCGCTCAAGCTTGGGATCGAACGCTTGGTGATTCCGCTAGGGGCAGGCGTTGCCTCGGCCTTTGGCTTTTTGGCCTCGCCGATGTCGTTTCAATTTGTGCAGGCCTCTGTCTCACCGGTGCAGTTGTTAGACGTGCAGGGCGTCGATCAATTAATCGAAGGTTTAAAAAAGAAAGGCTTGGCGATGCTGGCCGAGTCGGGCTTGGCCGCCGCACTATGTTCGAGTCGGGTCAGCGCTGCGATGCGTTATGTTGGGCAAGGCTACGAGGTTGAGGTTCCAGTCTCGATGGGGCGACTCAAACAATCTTTTAAGCAACATTTGTCTGAAGAATTTAATCGTTGTTATCAACATTTATATGGTCGTACCGAGGCGGATACGCCCGCAGAAGTCGTATCTTGGCGCGTGGTGGTGCAAGGGCCTGCGCCTAAGTTACTTGAACAACTGCAGGCGAATTTGACGTACACACAAGCGTCTGACACCTCAGCAGATGTTGCAATCAAAAACAGACGTGACGTATTTTGTGTTTTTAGTCGAGCTTTTGTACAGACCCCAGTCTATGACCGTTACGCTCTGCGGCCTGGTATGCACTTTGACGGACCGGCGATTGTCGAAGAGCGCGAATCCACAGTGGTGGTGCCTCGGTACGCTAAAGTTAAAATCGATCCGCATCAAAATATGCTGATTGACTTGACGGAGCCAGTTGTTCAGGTGCCGCAGTAATACTCTTTTCTCTGTCACTCGACGACCCCACGTCGTCGCGGTTTTTTAACGGTATTCAGTTTTTTTCAATGGTACTCGAGTCGATTATGCAGCCAAAAATTACGATTGTGCAGGCCTTGGTGCGTGCGCTGGCACATGCAGGCGTGCGTCAAATGTTTGGTCTACCCGGCGGCGGTTCTTCGCTTGACCTGATCGAGGCTGCGGCCGAGGTTGGCATAGACTTTATTCTGACTAAAACTGAAAATTCGGCCGTGATGATGGCCGGTGCCCTAGCCGAAACAACAGGTGTACCCGGTGTTGCTTTAATGACGAAAGGCCCGGGTGTGGCGAATGCCGCAAATGGTGTCGCTTACGCAAAGCTAGATCGTGCTCCGGTGATTGTGATTACAGATGGCTTTACGGCTAAGCAGTTGTCTTACATTACACATCAGGTGTTTGATCAAAAGGCGTTGTTGCAACCGGTTGTCAAGGGCACGACGCGTCTTGAGTCTGACGACCCTGCGACTGAAATAGACGAGATCATTGCGTTAGCTTGTCAGGCGCCGCTCGGGCCCGTGCATCTGGAGCTAACCGGTGACGTTGCGCGACGAGTCATCGACGCACCCCAAAAAATAGCGGCTTCAAGAGAAGTTAAAACGCTCGATACGACTGAATTGCAGCGTGTC
>JABMMM010000119.1 GCA_013205565.1 Alcaligenaceae bacterium
CATTGCACGTGAATTTGGCTTCTGCGGCAAGGTGGTATTTCATCCTAACCAAATCGATGTCGTGAATCAAATATTTTCTCCCAGTGCAGAAGAAATCGAAGCAGCAGAAAAATTAATCTTTGGGTATCAAGAGAGCATAAAAAAAGGATTTGGTACTGCGGTCGTCGATGGCACGTTCGTTGCGGTCGATCTAATCGGACCTGCCCAGCGCACACTAGACTTAGCCCGTCACTTGAAGATTATGAAGTGATTTGAATACTTGTGGGCGCTTACCCTTTGGGTATCGCTGGACGTAGGGTATGCCAATCCGTAACGTCCTGAAACGCGCAACCTACCTGCAAAAGTAACGGCTCATTCCAGGCGGCCGCCTCGAGCATGAGGCCTATTGGAAGCCCTTCGGTTGATAAACCACAAGGCACCGACAGGCCGGGTATCTTGGCAAATGCGCCCACATAGGTATTGGCAGTTACCGCACGTGTTGCCTCAAATAAATTTCGGTCTTCAATGATTGGGGGGGCAACAGTCTTTGTTGTGGGTGATAGCAAGACATCAATTTTTTTAAATACAGTCTGCATCTGGCGCACCCAGGCCTCTCGATGGCGCATCGCACGCGCGTAATCTGTCCCCGTATAACTCAATCCCATTCTCATACGCTCTAAGGTCTGAGGGCCCCAGTTCTCACCTCCGATCGCAAGGCGCTCCGCATGCGTGACACACGCGTCCAAATAAATCATATGCGTTGAACTTGCATGCGCTAACTCGGCGCCGGGTAGTGCGACATCGACGATTTCAGCGCCGAGTTTTTTAAGCGTATCTAACGCTTACTCCATCGCCTTTGCCACGCAGGGGTCGAGGCCCTCGAAATAGTGGTTGGTTGGGACACCAATCTTGATGCCTTTGATACCCTGTCGCAAACTCGGTAAAAATTGCTCGAGCGCCACTGATTCGCTGATGGGATCTTCGGGATCAAAACCTGCGAGTACCGCGAATAACTGTGCCGCCTCATTCGCTGTGCGCGCCATTGGTCCTACCGTGTCGTGGGTCTCGCTCACTGGCATACACCCTGTGTTGGGCACTCGCCCAAGCGTGGTGCGCAGCCCGGTAATACCATTGAGTGCCGCAGGAATTCGAACTGACCCTCCAGTATCGGTTCCAAGCGCCATTTGCGACATGCCCGTTGCGACGATAACCCCGGATCCACCACTTGAGCCGCCGGGTATGCGTGTAATGTCCCAGGGATTTCTGCACTGACCGGACACTGGATTGTTTGAACGCACACCAAAGGCAAATTCATGCAAACTCGCCTTACCGACAATGACTGCCCCCGCTTGGCGCAATCGCATGACCACAGTTGCATCCTTTGTCGGAACGTGATTTTTAAAAAAACCAGATCCATACGTGGTGCGTAAGCCCGCAGTATCCAAGTTGTCTTTAACGGCAATCGGAATACCGTGAAGTAAGCCAAGCGACCGTCCTTGCGCTGCAGCATTATCAGCCGCTTGCGCGGCACGGCGCGCACCCTCTGTATCGACAATCATCATCGCGTTGACTAAAGGATTCCATGCCTCAATTGCATCGAAGCACTGTTCCAATCTTTGCAGAGACGATAGATGTTGATTGTTCATTTTTTTTTCAAAACACTTGTTTGATGAAATATTTGTCCGTACAATTAATATAACAGTATTTAGCCCTCGTTTAATTGGGCGCGAAATCTTGAACTTTGTACAAAACGGCCACTGGGATACAAGCTATTACTGATCTGAACGACCGCGCCAGCTTTGTCGTAGTAGGTGCGTCGAATCTTTAATGCCGCCTGTCCCTCGGTTGCTTTAAGAACTACAGCTTGCGATTTACTTAAGTTAGCGGCGGTTATATCTTGGGCAATTTCAATAATTTTTACCCGATGCCGAGCTTCAACCATCAAGTAGATGGGTTTAAAAAACACCGTCGCACCTTTTAGTACATCAGCATATTCAGGACTAAGGTACAGCTGTAAATAACTAAGTGGCTTGGCATGCTCCGGAATTTTTCTAATGATGGTTGCTGTCATCCAATGCTGCCCGACCGGACAATTCAAGTCTTTAGCTAGTATTTCATTCGTTCTGATTTTTTTAGTTTCTATGATGTGCATTTCTGTAGCATCAACGAATTGGAGTAAGTCGACAATCGTGTTTATCCCATTCAAAAACATTAGGTCGGTAGGCTTACGCTTAACCACTGTCCCGATACGCGCGCGCGACGTGATCAATCCATCCTCTTTGATCTCGCGAAGCGCTTCGCGAACCGTATGACGACTTACCTTATACATTTTTGATAGCGCTTCTTCGGTCGGCAAGATGTCTCCGACTTTGTAAAGGTCTTTTTCGATATCCGATGTTAGTTGTACCGCTAAACGTTTATAAATTGGCTGGCGTGGCTTTCTAGAAGTGCTTACTTTAGAAGTATTTATTTTCATATTGAGTGCTGTTGACCTTTTAGCTTTTGAACCAAGCCTGTCGTTATTTAACTGGAGATAGTGATGAAAATTATACGCAGATCAGTGCTACAGACTTTATTTTGTGCAGCTCTCTCTTTACAGGGCCACGCCGCGACACCTTTGTACGCCGCAGAAATGGTTGTAACGAGTGAAATTCCGTTGATCGTGAACCCTAGCCCTTACATCGTTGAGTTTGTCGAGACGGTCACCAAGCGCACCAATGGCGCGATACAAGGCAAATATTTTCATGCGGCTTCACTGTATAACGATCGGGACGCCATTGCGGCTCTAGGTACAGGCGCGGTACAAATCGTTTTTCCCGTCATGTCGAGGTTAGAGCAAATGGATGCCCGTGTCGGCGTTGCTAGCTTGCCGTTTTCTTTGAGCTCAGCAAAGATGCTGAATAAGTGCTTCGCAGATGGCTATACCCAGATGCTCTCCTCTTTCATCGAGCCCAAGGGCGCCAAGATCTTAGGTATCTTACGCACCGCCGAAATAATTTTTTTGATGAAA
>JABMMM010000012.1 GCA_013205565.1 Alcaligenaceae bacterium
CATCATGAGAACGCCACACTCAATGCCTAGGCTGACCAGTCCTTGCTCCAGTGCCGTCAGATAGCGACTTGCCATTGGCTTGATATAGGCATTAGCAAGCGTAGTCGAAATCCTCTCAAACTCGCGAATCACTGGTGCCACATCCGAAGACAGTGTGACTTCCATTTGTGGAAAAAAACGCTTAATCCATTGCGCAACCGTTTGCTCATGACCAGCAAAAGCATACGAATGCAACAGACAGACTGCAATTGAATTCACATCTAAAGCCGCTAATTTAGAAACGGCAGACACAACGTCTTCTTCATTCAATTGTTCAAGTTCATTGCCCTTTGAATCGAGTCTTCCAGAGATCTCTTCGCGAAGATTACGGGGTACCAGTACCGGCGCTCGCTCAATACTTAAATCATAAAGATCAAATTTTCGCTCATTACCGATTTCGATAATATCTTTGAAGCCTCGGTTGATTAACATCCCCGTACCGGTCGCGCGACGCTCAATCAGGGCATTAGTAAAGAGTGTTGTCGCATGAACAACGCGTTTAATGTCTGAGGGACGGATTTTGCACGTCTTGATGAGATTTTTTACGCCATCAGTCACTGCCTGAGCAGGATCCCCGTGCGTGGTCAAAAGCTTCATGCTGAAAAGTCTACCCGCCGAATAGTCAAGCGCTACAACGTCAGTAAAGGTACCGCCAATATCAATACTAATCGACCATTCAGACACAAGTGATCTCCAAGACGGTTAGAGGTTATGAACGATTTCTGTCAATATCGAAAGTATCACTTTTTAGTTTTAAGCTGGCCATATGTGATAACGCAGGGTTTTATTTAAGACCTAGTTCTTTGATCAGTTTTCCGAGCTTCTCGTATTCTTTCTTTATATGCTCTGCAAAAGCATCTCCCTTCAGAATTGATTTTTCTACTCCCGCAGTTTTGAAGAATTCCACAATCTCAGGCGCGTTAACTGCTTTCTCAAACGCATCCTGTATTTTGCGGATAACGTCTGGGGGTGTTCCTGACGGGGCAATCAGGCCGTGCCAGAGCAGCAATTCTTTGTCGGCCATACCCAACTCATCTAGGCTAGTCGCTTTGGGTAAAGACGTGGATTTTTTTGCTGAGGTCACAAGCAAGCATTTTGCTGTTCCGGCTTTTTCCATTGCAACAGCCGGAGGGACAGATCCAACGTATATATCAATCACTCCGCCAAGCAAAGCTGGCATCGTTTCTCCTGCGCCTCGGTATGGGATATCGCGCGCTTTCACGCCATACTCTCGAAAAATAAGTTCGGATGCTAATTGAGCAGGCCCCGCTACCCCGTCTGTACCATAGCTGTATTTATCTGGATTGGACTTCAGCAGATCTAAAAACTCTTTGCCTGATTTGGCTGGGAAATCTGGTCGAACGCACATAACATAGGGGGCGCTGTCAACATATAAAACAGGTATGTAATCGTTTAATGTGTAGGAGGTTTTGATGGTGTGGGGAACTGTTGTAATCGGTCCCATCCAGACACCGGCGAGCGTATGGCCATCGGGATTAGCTCTTGTCAGTTGCGTAACGCCAATCGAACCTCCTGCCCCCCCCGCATTTTTTACCACTATGGTTGACTTCAGATGTGGTTCTGCATAGCGGGCGATCGCCCGAAATAATGTGTCGGTCCCTCCACCAGGGCCAGTGGGAATGATCAGAGTTGTGACATCATTGGCTGCTGATACGTGTGCAAATGCCAATAAAAGCGCTGCACCTAAAGCTTTATATTTGTTCACTATAGTGTCTCCAATACCTGTTTTTTATAATTAGATGTGCGACTGTATGTTAAATATTTGCACGGGTGCTGCCCGGAAACCCGAATAAGGCTTGAGGGGTGTTGACTAAAATGTTGTTGCGGATTTTTTCATCAGAAACCCAGGCGAATAGCCATTCGATGCACTGATCATAGACCACCGTGTTCTCAAAGCCAACCCAAGGCCAATCGGTTGCCCACACTGCGCGCTCACCGTTTCCGTGTGTCGTTATCTTTTGACTCAACTCATTTGGACTCGTATCGCGCAAGCGATAGGGCGCTGACAGTTTCACCCAAGTGTTGCCTTGATCAATCGCGTCGAGTAGTGCAATAAAACCCTGACTATGCGGTGCAGCTGGTCCAAGTGGATGACCGAAGTGATCTATGACAGCCTTCGCACCGCTGCGGTTGATGGCCTTGAGCACCGGAGCTAAAAACTCTCCTTCTAGGTAGCCCTCGATGTGAAGACCTGCATCGCGAGCTTTCGCTAGAAGTGCCGTGTATGGTTCGGATTCGATGTCAGGAAGTTTTTCGCGGCGGATCCAGTTCAGTCGCAGACCACAGATGCCTGCAGCTTTTATTTTCGCCAGTTCGATTTCAGTGATTGTAGGCTCTACGATAGCGGTTCCTCGCAAGCGGCCGTTCGCGATTTTTAATGCGTCAAGCAACACTTCATTGTTTGACCCATAAAAACTCGGGGCAGTGAGTAGTCCGTAGGTGATTCCGTGCGTATCCAATAGTTGCAGATACTCTTGGACATCGCAATCGCGGGTGGGGGCAGAATGTCTATGGGCAACGAGTACTGCATTTTTCTTCAATACGTGGGCATGGCAATCCACCGCGCCAAGTGGAAGGCTATTTCTCACTTTTTCTTTCATTATTTTGTCTTTTTCAGATTGACAGGTGCGACGTGCTCGTTGCCGTACTTGGCCTTTTTTTGTGCCTCGGTTAAAAACCGGGATTCAAGCGATTGAATGTGCGCCATCCCCATGACTTCATTGAGATCTTCGAAGCTGAAAGCAGCATCTGGTCGGTCAACGACTTCACCGCTCGCTAGCGACTGTCCAAGTAATTGCAAGCCTAGTTTCATGCCGGCAAGGGCACAAGCTGTCAGTAATCGGGGGTAAATGACAACAGCAACACCTAATTTCTGCAGTTCAAAGGCCGAGAGCAGAGGTGTAGTGGAACGCTGTCTTATTCCAAATCCCATATTTACGCACAAGGGCTTGGGTACGTTCTTTGCGACTAAGCGAATCTGTTCGGCGTCCAGAAGTGCATCTGCAAAGAGTAAATCCGCCCCGGCTTCAGCGTACGCATTTAGGCGACGTATGACTTCATCAATGCCATGCGTGGCGAGTGTGTCGGTGCGCGATTTGATGATGAAATTTGGGTCGCGACGCGCCTCACAGGCTGCGTGAAGTTTTTCGACCATTTCTTCCTGCGCAATGACCTCTTTGCCACGCATGTGACCGCATCGTTTTGGCCAAACTTGATCCTCAAGCATGACGCCTGCGACGCCAGCCTGTTCAAATCCCCGGATGGTGTAATACGCATTGACAGCGTTGCCGTAGCCAGTGTCTCCATCGGCAAGTAAGGCCAACTCTGAGCAAGCCACCATTGCGCGCGCTCCGGCGACGTTCTCCTCTAACCCCATGAGGCCGACGTCTACTTGCCGAAGTCGCGATTCACTGA
>JABMMM010000120.1 GCA_013205565.1 Alcaligenaceae bacterium
ACTGAGGGCGGGGAGGATGTCAAAATGCGATTTCGTCCGGATTAGAAAATATGTTTCAATCAAAGCCTGACGCGGGGATAACGCCCAGAATAACCCCCGAAAGCGTTGTCATTTCCCCACGCCAGCCCCCTCAGATCGTTTATCCCGAAGATCTTCCCGTCAGCGCGCGCCGGCTAGAGATCGCGCGGGCGATCGCCGAGCATCAAGTGATTATTGTCAGCGGCGAAACCGGCTCGGGCAAAACCACCCAGTTGCCCAAGATTTGCCTAGAGCTCGGGCGGGGTCTAAAAAAGATGATCGCGCATACCCAACCGCGGCGAATCGCGGCAAGTTCCGTCGCTAAACGAATCGCCGACGAGCTCAAAACTCCCTTGGGCGAGTGGGTTGGCTATCAAGTACGGTTTCAAGACCGCAGCAGCGCGCAAACCGCGATCAAACTCATGACCGACGGTATTTTGCTTGCCGAGTCACAACGTGACTCTCTGCTGCGTCGCTACGACACCATCATCATCGATGAGGCGCACGAGCGCAGTTTGAACATTGACTTTTTGCTGGGCTACCTCAAACAGCTGCTGCCACGGCGATCCGATCTGAAACTGATTATTACGTCGGCCACGATCGATGCGACGCGGTTTTCGCAACATTTTTCTGACGTTCAGGGGCGACCAGCACCCGTAATTGAAGTCTCAGGCCGGCTCTACCCCGTTGATATTCGGTATCGTCCAGTCAATGATCCCGAACGTCTTGAGGCCGGGACGGCAACCCAGCCCCCCGCAGGGCAGTCTGAGCGCGGCTTGGCGCGCGACGAAGAACGCGAGCTGATCAATGCCCTCGTCGATGCCGTCGATGAGTGCGCACACGTCGGGCCTGGTGATATTTTGGTCTTTTTGCCCGGCGAGCGCGAAATCCGTGAAGCGGCAGAAGCGTTGCGCAAGCACCATCCTCCGGGCACTCAAGTGTTGCCCTTATATGCGCGCTTGTCACAGACCGAGCAAGAAGAAATCTTTACTCCACAAAGTAGCGGACGGCGTATCATTTTGGCCACTAACGTCGCCGAGACATCGCTGACTGTTCCGGGCATCCGCTTTGTGATTGACACGGGTCTGGCACGCGTCAAACGCTACTCGTGGCGCAACAAGGTCGAACAGTTACGTATCGAGCCTATCAGCCAAGCCTCAGCAAACCAGAGGGCGGGGCGCTGTGGCCGTTTGGGTCCCGGAGTCTGTATTCGTTTGTACGACGAACCAAGCTTTAAAGAGCGTCCACCGTTCACCGACCCCGAGATCTTGCGTTCATCGCTTGCCGGTGTGATCTTGCGCATGAAGGCCTTGCACCTGGTCGAGATCGAACAATTTCCGTTCGTTGACCCACCCTCAGGTCGTGCGATTGCCGATGGCTATCACTTGCTGCAAGAGCTTGGCGCCATCGACCCAGACTCCAGCACCGATACTGGCCTGACTTCCACAGGCCAAGCGCTCGCTAAATTACCGGTCGACCCTCGTATCGGACGTATGATTTTGGCCGCCCGAGAACAAAACTGCCTGACCGAGATGCTGATTATTGCTGCGGCACTCTCAGTGCAAGACCCTCGCGACCGACCCCTGCAAGCGCGCGAAGCGGCCGAGCTCGCGCACGCCAAGTTTGCCGACGACAAGTCTGAATTCCTCTCTTACGTGAAGTTGTGGCGTTGGTATCACGAACAGGTGGATCACAAAGCCTCTCAGCGTAAGCTGGTGGCCCAATTACGCCAGCAGTTTTTATCGCCCGTGCGTTTGCGCGAGTGGCACGATATCCATCGGCAGTTGCTGGCGCTTGCCGGCGAGCAGGGCTGGCGGTTGAATCAAAGCGATGCCACTTATGATCAATTGCATTTGGCCCTGATGTCAGGCTTGTTGGGTAATCTTGGTTTGCAGTCTGACGAGGCGGGGCACTTCATGGGCGCACGCGAACTGCGCTTTTGGATTCATCCTGGGTCGCGTCTGGTAAAAAAAGCGGGTAAGTGGATTATGGCCGCCGAGCTGGTCGATACCAGCAAGGTGTACGCCCGCTGCATAGCAAAAATTGAGCCGGTCTGGGTTGAAAAGGTTGCCAAGCATTTGCTTAAACGCTCTTGGAGCGAGCCGCGCTGGGAGAAAAAACTTGGGCAAGTTGTTGCCAATGAAAAGGGCACGCTCTACGGGTTAAACGTTTATTCAGGGCGGCGCGTGCATTACGGCCCGATCGCACCCACAGAGGCCCGAGCGATTTTTATTTTGCAAGGCTTGGTGCCTAGCGAGCTTGACAGCCCGCTGGCGTTTGTTGCTCACAATCGCAAACTGATTGCGCAAATCGAGCACCTTGAGCACCAAACCCGACGCCCGGATATTTTGGTGGATGACAGTCTGATCCAGGCGTTTTACGATCGCTTGTTGCCTTCGAATATTCATCAGTTAAGCACGCTTGAGCACTGGGTGAAGGGTTTAGCCAAAGAGCAGGCGCAAGAGCTATTTTTGACGCGCGAAGCCCTGATGCGACACGAAGCCGCGGGCGTCACTACCGACGTGTTCCCAAAGTTTTTTGACTGGCAAGGCACGCGTCTGGCGCTTGATTATCACTTCGAACCCGGCTCGCCACGCGACGGCGTGACGTTGGCCGTACCGTTGTTTTTTTTGAACCAACTTGAGGCCGAACGTTGCGAATGGCTGGTGCCAGGCATGCTTAAAGAAAAAACCAACCTGTTGCTCAAATCATTACCGCAAAAAATCCGCCGACACTGTGTACCACTGCCTGAGTATGCCGCTGGATTTTACGAACGCTGGTTTGAAAAGCTTGGCGCGCCCGGTTGCTCGCTGACCGAGGCTCTTAGCCAGGATATGTGGTCACAACTCAAGCTGCGCCCAGTGCTCACTGATTTCAAGCTTGAGACCTTGCCCGCGCACCTGTTTATGTCGTTTAAGGTAATCGACGAACATGGCCGAATGCTGGGGGCTGGGCGCAACCTGGCGCAACTCAAGGCCGAGTTTGGCAAGCAGGCGCAGGCCACCTTTGCGCAACTCGCCACGCGTGACCACGAGGTCGCCAGTGCGTTGTCGCAAGATGAGATCGTTGACTGGAGCTTTGGTGCCTTGCCCGAGCTCTTAGAAATTCGCCGAAAAAACAGCACCGTTGTGGGTTACCCAGCCTTGGTCGATCGAGGTGCAACCTGTGCGCTTGACGTGTTTGATGACCCACATGCGGCGAAGCTTGCGCATCGACGCGGTTTGCGACGCCTGTTTAAAATCGCGTTACGCGAGCAGGTCAAGTTTTTAGAAAAAAACCTGCACGAACTCACCAAGCTTGGGATGTTGTACCTAAGCCTTGGCACGCAAGAGCAGTTACGCGATCAGTTGATCGACTGTGCGATTGAACGGGCCTGCTTACACGAGCCTTGGCCGCTCGACGCGCAAACCTTCGAGACGCGTCGGCTTGAGGGTAAGGCCAAGATTGGCTTGCTGGCTCAGGACGTTGCACGCACCGCCGGCGCGATCCTCGAGGCCTGGGTTGCAGCCGTGCGTAAGTTGTCCCTGGCAAAAAGTCACGCGGCGGCGTATCAGGATATTCAGGCGCAATTATCGCAACTGGTATCGGCTGACTTTATTGTTCGCATCCCGACTGTACAACTTGCTCACCTGCCACGTTATTTAAAAGCGGTGGTCGCGCGCATTGACAAACTGCGCAGCGATTCGGCACGCGATGCCCGCTTGCAGTCTGAGATGGCGCCTTTGATTGCACAATATACGCGGGCGCGTAGTGCGCTAAAGGGCGCCTCCGATCGAGGGCTTGACGAGTTTCAGTGGCTCCTCGAAGAGCTACGGGTTGCCTTATTTGCGCAAGAGCTGCGCACGCCCATGCCGGTCTCGGTCAAGCGCTTGCAAAAGGCGTTTGAGGTCATGCAGCGCTAGCGTCAGCAGCAAAAATCTGGCGAGTTTGCTGCAGCCATCAAGATCCGTCCAAATGAGCGATTAGATCGCTCGGCGTTTAAAGGGGCTAAAAAGATAGAATGATCAAGGAGTTGGCGCCCGAAGGGCAGGCGCACCTTGCTTCGAAAATGAAAAAACAAGATCGAACTTAACCAAACGCCTAAGAAAATCCATTTCATGCGGGTTCCTGAGTGAACGCGTCTAGGCGTCTGGCTTTGAAGCGCGGCCTTCCACACAACTGACCAAGCAGTAGAGTAGGTACAATCCTGTCATGGATACCGTCGGTCAGATTCCACCCTTCGTGCATTTACGCGTTCACTCCGAATTTTCGGTCGTTGACGGTATTGTACGTATTTCAGACCTGATCGAACGTTCGGTCGCCCAAGGCCAGCCAGCGGTTGCACTCACAGACCTGTCAAATCTGTTTGGTTTAATCAAGTTTTACAAGGCCGCGCGTGGTGCTGGGGTCAAGCCGATTGCCGGCTGCGATGTCTGGCTGACCAACGACGAAGACCGTGACAAACCCTATCGCATTTTGTTGTTGGTCGCGAGCAAGGCTGGCTATCTTGCCTTGTGCGAGCTCTTGACCCGGGCTTGGTTGACCAATGGTCACCGCGGGCGCGCTGAAATGCGTCGCGAATGGCTGGTCAACGTTCAAGGGTTGATTGTGTTGTCTGGCGCACGTGCCGGCGACGTTGGCCAGGCGCTGATGGCCGGTAACCGCGAAGCCGCGCTTGCTTACGCGCGCCATTGGCAAGCCGCATTTGCAGGCTCGTACTACCTCGAATTACAACGCACCGAGGCCGAAGCCGATCAGGCCTATTGCCAGGCTGCATTGTCGGTCGCAGCCGAGTTGGGCTTGCCGGTGGTGGCCACGCATCCCGTGCAGTTTCTCGATCGGTCAGATTTTCGGGCGCACGAGGCTCGGGTGTGTATTTCAGAAGGTCAAATCCTGACTAATCCGCGCCGTCCCCGCTGGTTTACCGAAGATCAGTATCTGCTGCCTTCTGCCGAAATGGCTCGCCGGTTTAGCGATGTGCCCTCGGCGTTAGCCAATTCTGTGGCGATTGCGCAGCGTTGCAATCTGACTCTCGAGCTGGGTCAGCCGCAATTGCCAGACTTTCCAACGCCTGAGGGCGTCACGCTCGACGATCACCTGATTCAGTTGTCAGAACTCGGTCTTGAAAAGCGAATGTTGCAGTTGTTTCCAGATCCGACCGCGCGCGCGGCCGCTCAACAGCAATACTCAGAGCGTCTGACCCTTGAATGCCAAACCATTATCAAAATGGGGTTTCCGGGCTACTTTTTGATCGTGCAAGACTTCATCAATTGGGGCAAAAGCAACGGCGTGCCTGTGGGGCCCGGTCGCGGCTCGGGTGCTGGCTCTCTGGTCGCCTATTCGCTTGGGATTACCGACTTAGACCCGATTCGCTACGATTTGCTGTTTGAGCGCTTTCTGAACCCAGAACGCGTGTCAATGCCCGACTTTGACATCGACTTTTGCCAAGACAACCGCGAACGCGTGATTGAGTACGTCAAAACCAAATATGGGCGCGCGGCCGTCAGCCAGATTGCCACCTTCGGCACGCTTGGCGCCAAGGCGGTCGTTCGTGACGCGGGCCGAGTGCTCGACATGCCCTACATGCTGTGCGATGGCTTATCCAAGCTGATTCCACATAACCCGGCCGATCCCTGGACGCTCGAACGCGCACTCAGAGACGAACCTCAGTTTAAAGAGCGCTACGAAAAAGAAGAAGAGGTGCGCGCCCTGATCGATCTGGCACGCCCACTCGAAGGCCTGACCCGCAACGTGGGGATGCATGCCGGTGGCGTGTTGATTGCACCCGGTAAGCTGACTGATTTTTGTCCGCTTTATTGCCAGCCCGGTCACGAAGGCAGCGCGGTTTCCCAGTTTGATAAAGACGATGTCGAGGCCGCGGGACTCGTCAAATTCGACTTTTTGGGCTTGCGTAACCTGACAGTGCTAGATTGGGCCGTTCGGTTTGTGCGCAAATTTAACGACAAACTGCCTGATTTTGATGTCATGTCGGTGCCGCTTGACGACCCCGTCACCTATCAGCTTCTTTGCAAGGCAAACACCACAGCGGTATTTCAGCTTGAGTCGCGCGGCATGAAAGACCTGCTCAAAAAGCTTCGCCCCAACACGTTTGAAGACATCATCGCTGTGTTGGCGCTGTTTCGTCCTGGGCCGCTGGAGTCGGGCATGGTCGATGATTTTGTTAATCGTAAGCATGGCCGTGCAACCGTAGATTATTTTCATCCCGACCTCGAATCCACGCTTAAAAGTACTTACGGCGTGATTGTCTACCAAGAGCAAGTGATGCTGATTTCTCAGATCATTGGCGGCTATTCGTTAGGTGGTGCAGACTTGCTACGTCGCGCCATGGGCAAGAAAAAGCCCGAAGAGATGGCCGCGCACCGCGAGTTGTTTGAACAGGGCGCGCTTAAAAAAGGTTACGACCCTAAAGTCGCAGTCAAATTATTTGACCTGATGGAACTCTTCGCAGGCTACGGTTTTAACAAATCGCACTCAGCGGCTTACGCACTGATCGCGTATCACACCGCTTGGCTCAAGGCGCATCATCCGGCAGAGTTCTTGGCGGCGACCCTGTCGTCTGATATGGACGACACCGATAAAGTGCAGATTTTTTGGCGTGATTGCCTGGCCAACGGCATCACGGTCTTACCGCCTGATATCAATGCTTCGGCCTACCGGTTTGAACCCGTAGCTGACGCAAAAACTCAAAAAGGTTTACCGCCCCGCACGATTCGCTACGGGATGGGTGCAGTCAAGGGCACCGGGCAGGGCGCAGTTGAAGATATCTTGCGCGTGCGCCAAGACGGCCCCTTCGTTAGTCTGTTCGATTTTTGCCGAAGAATCGATCGTCGAGCCGTCAATCGACGCAGCATCGAGGCCTTAATCCGAGTAGGCGCCTTCGATGCGCTCGAGCCCAATCGCTGCGCACTCCTTGCCTCGTTGGCGACAGCACTCGAGGCAGCAGAGCAGCACGCACGCAGCGCTAATCAGGTGTCTTTGTTTGGTGACGATAGCCACGAGGTGGTTGCGGTTGAACTTGCCTCGACAGCGCCCTGGAACCTCCACACCCTTCTGACCGAAGAAAAAGCCGCACTGGGATATTTTTTTAGTGGTCATCTGTTTGATGTCTGGCGTGACGAAGTCCGACTCTTTGCCGCCAAACCGCTGGCCCGTCTTGAGCCGTTGCGCGATTCTCAATGGATTGCGGGTGTGATTAGCGGTGTGCGCAGCATGATGAGCTCAAAAGGCAAACTGCAATTCATTACGCTAGATGATGGTACGGCACAAGTCGAGGTTACTGTTTATTCTGAACTCTTTGAGCACCACCGTCATCGCTTGCGCGACGACCAGCTAGTGATTTTGCAAGTCAAAGTCACTAACAACGAACGTTCAAAGGGCACGCGCGTTGTTGCCGAGAATCTCTATGATTTGCAATTGGCACGCGAGGCGCGTGCTAAGGCGCTGCGGATTCGTCTAAATGGTAACGCCGACGCGCTCTTACTTAAAAAAATGCTAGACCCCTTTCGCGTCACGGCAACGGGCCCGGCCCGCGGTACACCCGTCGAGGTACTCTACGAAAACGCAGGGCTGGCTTGCGTGCTCAGGCTAGACGAGACGTGGAGAGTGCGCCTGTCTGATCATTTGGTCGAACAACTGACTGCCTGGACGTCAGCGTCCGATATCGAGGTGGCCTACTGATGGATCAGACGCGTGCGCTGCGTATCATTCACTCCGAAGCTGCAACAAGCTTTGGTGGCCAAGAGCATCGTCTGTTTAAAAAAATGATCGCCATGCGCGAGTTTGGTCATCATCTCGAGGTGATTTGCCAACCGGACGCCGAACTAGGCGCGCGTCTGCTCGACGCAGGTTTTTTGGTGCACACTATGACGATGGATGGTCCTGTCAACATCGTACGCGGCGTTTTCGCGATCAAAAAGATTTTGCAAGCGCGTAGGTTTGACGTGCTCAACACCCATAGCAGACAAGATACGGTGATCGCTGCGACGGCGGGGCGTTTGGCTAAAGTTCCATTGATTGTGCGCACGCGCCATCTGGCAAGTCCGCCGAATTCGCTCTTAACGTACACGTGGCTACCGCATCGGGTCATTGCAGTGAGCAGTGCCGTGCGACGACAATTGATTTTGCGCGGGGTTGCGCCTGAGCGCATTGAGACGATTTACACACCAATTGTTTTTTCAGCGCCCGTTGAGCACTCCACTTTGCGCAGCGAATTAAAAATTTCTAACCAAGATGTCTTAGTGGGGTGTGTGGCTGTGCTGCGCCCCGATAAAGGTCACCTCTCGTTGATTAACGCGATGTTGCCTTTGTTGCGCGCGCGCCCCCACTTGCATTTGGTGATCGCTGGCGATGGCTCTCCCCTGTTTGAACAATTGCAGACACATATTTTGCATAGCGGTTTAGGTGTGCGCATTCATTTATTGGGCACGCGTCGCGACATACCCAATGTATTAAAGGGACTAGATATTTTTTGTTTGCCGACTCGCCAAGAAGCGCTGGGTACAGCTTTTCTTGAAGCGGCTGCCAGCGGTTTGCCAGTGATTGGTACCGATGTAGGGGGAGTGAGCGAAACCATGATTCCCGGCGTGACGGGTTTGCTTGTGCCGCTTGATGACGAACGAGCGTTGCAAAACGCTTTAGTGCAGCTAATCGATTCACCCGAATTCAGAAAAAAAATGGGACAAGCTGGTTACGCTCGAATGCACGCGGCTGAGGGTATTTTTACGACTCAGACGTTCGCTAAGCGCACCGAGTTTTTCTATCGTCGGTGGCTTGACGAATTGTCCGGTTTGACCAACGCCCAAACCCCAACGCCGGCAAGCGCTAGCGTCGGGCACCCTGAAGCATGACGACGACTGCCTACTGCGTACCTGTCTTAATGTATCACCACGTGTCGCCCGCGGCGGGTTCGCTTACCACGTCGCCTGAAAACTTTGAATGTCAGATTGCTAGTCTGGCCAGGCGCGGCTATCGCTCGCTCACGGCCGAGCAGTTTGCCGATTTTTTGGCAGGCGCACCCACGCCTGCGAAATCAGTCTTAATTACGTTTGACGATGGCTATCTTGACAACTGGGTCTATGCCCACCCCGTCTTGCAAAAGCACTCCATGCAGGCTGTTCTTTTTTTGATTACGGGTTTGGTTGGTGAGGATGTTGCCCGACCGCACGCCGGTCAGACTGGGGCAGAGGTTCCAGCGGTGCTTGGTCACTTGCAAAGTAAGGCGGCGATTGCCAGTGGCGCAGCCGATTTGGCGATGCTGCGCTGGGCCGAGGTTCGGGCAATGCAAGAGGCCGGTACGTTTGAGGTGCACAGCCACACGCATACCCATCAGCGCTGGGATTTAACCGACGACGTGCGTGAGGTTTGCCTAAAAAATCTCACACAAGACTTAAGCGATTCTCGTGCGACGCTGCAACAGCAGCTTGGGTCGGTCTCAGAGCATTTTTGCTGGCCCCAGGGTTATTTTGCGCAGGACTATGTCGCAGTCGCACAGTCGGTAGGTTTCAAATATTTTTATACAACTGTGGCACATGGCCAAAATCTGGTGGGGGTCTCGCCGGCGCATATCTATCGTGTTGCCGTGCGCAACCGGGGCGGGGCCTGGCTCTTATTGCGGATCTGGTTTGCCGCCCACCCCATGGTCGGGCCGCTGTACAACAAATGGAAACTATGGAAGCGAGCGCTTCGCGCCAAAGCCTAGGGCTTTCGGTCATTATCATTACCAAAAACGAAGCAACGCGCATCGCTGACTGCCTTGCGTCCGTCTGCTTCGCAGACGAGGTGATCGTGCTAGACGGCTTTAGCACCGACGACACCGCCAGCGTGGCTCGGGCGTTGGGCGCGCAAGTGCATCAGGTTGCCGATTGGCCTGGCTTTGGCCTGCAAAAAAATCGTGTCTTAGCCTTAGCGACCCAGCCTTGGGTGCTGTCGCTTGATGCAGACGAGCGCGTCACTCCCGAGCTACAAGCTGAAATTATTCAAACTCTCAGTGAGCCAGCCTATGACGGCTATCGGCTTGCCCGGCTCTCAGAGTTTTGCGGAAAACAAATTCATCACAGCGGTTGGTGGCCCGACTACGTCTTACGCCTGTTTCGCCGCGAACTCGGCACCTTTGACGACGCACCGGTACACGAACAAGTCGTGCTCACAGGACGCGTGGGCAAACTCAAGGCATGTCTGTTACATTTTCCCTTCGAAAATCTCGATGCGCTTGTGGTTAAAATCAACCGTTATTCTGGCGAAGCGGCAAAATTGATGGCAACCCAAGGCAAGCGCGTTGGCGTGCTTGGGTTGATTGGCCACAGCGTCTGGACGTTCATCCGCATCTATTTGCTAAAAAGAGGGTTTCTTGATGGTCGTCATGGTTTTGTACTCGCGGTGACGGCAGCTTCGGGTAGTTTTTTTCGGTATTCAAAACTCATGTTTTTAAATGAAGCGCGCGAGCAAAAAAAAACGAAATGAAAATTTTGTTCACTAACTTTCATCCCCGTAATGGTGGTGGCCACGTCACCTACATTATGAATTTATTGCAAGGGCTGCCTGACTCTTTTCAGTGTACGGTCGCAACGCAAGCTTCGAGTCGTTTGTATCGCTTAGCTAGCCTGGTCCCCGGTGTACGTGTGGTGGATTTGGCCTTTACCACACGCCCGATCTCTTGGTTTAAGGATCGCAGAGCCCTGCGCCACTTGATCGCCTCAGAAGGCTTTGATATCGTTCACGTCAATGGCTCGGCCGACCATAAGCAAGTGATGCTGGCCTTGTTTGGCATGCGACACCGCCCTCGGATCATTTTTACAAAACACAATGATCATCCACTGAACAGTTTCGGGCACGCTTTGCGCGTGTTCTTCTCGACCGATCACGTCATCGCAGTCAGTGATCACGTCAAACGATTTCTGTTGCGATCGCCCTATAAGTGCAAGCCGATTACGACGATTCGCCATGGCATTGACACAGACTATTTTTCGCCAGTCGATGGTGCCGAAAAGCAACGTTTGCGCGAGCGACTGCTCGGCCCAGACTTTGAGCACAAAATCGTACTAGGTAGTTCTGCCGGAACAGAATATGCAAAAGGCTGGCTGGATTTGGTTGCTGCGGTTGCGGCTCTGCCCTCTGGCCAGCGCGAGAGATTTCATATCGTCTTGATTGGTGATCGGCCACATGATTTTCATTGTGCCGAGGTGGCAGATCGTGCAATGACCGCGCAGGTGAGTATGCCCGGGCTGCTTGACGATGTACGCCCCTGGCTTCGTGCCTGCGATCTTGGCTTCGTGTTGTCCTACGAAGAGACCCTATCGTTTGCCTGCCGAGAATTGATGGCACTTGGTTTGCCGGTGCTGATTACGCGAGTGGGTGGATTACCCGAAAACCTTCCTGCGCAACAAGGCGCCGGTCTACCCAGCAACAGTGAGGGCTGGGTGGTGCCGCCACGCTCCCCCGAGTTCATTACAAAGGTTCTTCTTGAGTTGCTTCAGCAACCCGAGCGGCTCGCTCAAATGGGGCAGCTAGCGCGGGTGCATGCCGCCCAAGAGTTCGGTTTGCAGGCGTTTGTGGATGCGACGATTACTGTGTATAAAGATCAGGTTTAACCGATTTGTTTAACGCCTACGTTTGATTGTCTTCACGATGCCGTCGATCCCTATTCTGATGTATCACCAGATTGGTCTAACGCCACCTAGACACTCGACTTATCGCGGGCTTACCGTACAC
>JABMMM010000121.1 GCA_013205565.1 Alcaligenaceae bacterium
GCGTTGGGGAGTCCGAGTGCATGCGCCAGTCGACGCACTTCGTTTTTAGTGATTTCGCCAAGCGGAAACAAGGTGCGCGCTAACTGCGCTTGATTCAAACGATGCAAAAAATAGCTTTGATCTTTGGTGTGGTCAAGCGCCTTGAGCAGCTGATAGCGCGACCCGCTTGGACCTTGCACCGCGCGCACCCGGGCATAATGACCGGTGGCGATGTGGTCAGCGCCCAACGTCATCGCATGGTCTAAAAAGGCCTTAAATTTGATCTCTGCGTTGCATAAAACGTCAGGATTAGGCGTGCGCCCGGCTGAATACTCGCGCAAAAAATCGGCAAAGACTCGGTCTTTGTATTCGGCTGCAAAGTTCACGGCTTCGATATCAACCCCAACCACGTCGGCTACGCTTGCGGCATCCAACCAGTCTTGCCGAGTTGAGCAGTACTCTGAGTCGTCGTCGTCTTCCCAGTTTTTCATGAACAGGCCGATGACTTCATAGCCTTGTTCTTTAAGTAACCAGGCCGTGACTGACGAGTCGACTCCGCCAGACATGCCGACTACGACTCGCTTTTTAACCCCCGTGGGGCGCATAGGCACTAAAGAATCCATATGCCAAATTGTAGTCGCTTCGCTCGCCCATGCCTTGGCTGGCGACGGGGTGTGCCACAAATCGCATTTTCTCAGAAAACCGAAGGGTTTTAAGGCTTGGTTCAACAAGCTGACGGGGCAAAACAGGTACACTCGCCACTCACAGATATTACCTTCGGAGAAGTCGATGCGCATTGGCATCCCGCGCGAAACCCGTGATAAAGAGACAAGGGTTTCGGCAACGCCGGAAACGGTCAAAAAGTATGTGGCAACAGGCCACCAAGTCTTCGTTGAACACGACGCTGGCCTGGCCGCGCATTTTAGCGACGAAGCCTACGCACAAGCGGGCGCCACGCTCGTCGATGCGGCACAGGCCTTTGATGCCGAACTCATTCTCAAAGTGCGGGCACCTAGCCCTGCCGAGTTGCCTTCGATCAAAGCTGGCACCGCGTTAGCAGGCATGCTCGATCCCTTTGATACCGAAGGTCTTGACGCCATGGCGCAGGCAGGCTTGACCGCCTTTGCACTTGAAGCCGCACCGCGCACCACCCGCGCGCAAAGCTTAGATGTGCTGTCATCGCAAGCCAACCTGGCCGGCTACAAAGCCGTGCTGCTTGGCGCGCATTACTACGGCCGCATGTTTCCGATGATGATGACCGCGGCCGGCACGATCAAGGCGGCCCGCGTTGTGATTCTGGGTACGGGCGTTGCAGGCTTGCAAGCCATTGCCACTGCCAAGCGCCTAGGTGCTGTGGTTGAAGCCTCTGACGTGCGCCCCGCAGCGAAAGAACAAGTTGAATCGCTTGGCGCAAAATTTATTGATGTGCCCTTTGAAACCGACGAAGAACGAGAAATCGCTAAAGGCGTTGGCGGCTATGCCCGACCCATGCCGGCAAGCTGGATGGCGCGTCAGGCGATGTTAGTGTCAGAGCGTTGCAAGCAAGCTGATCTGGTCATCGCCACCGCACTGATCCCAGGTCGCCCGGCCCCAACGCTGATCTCGGCCGACACCGTGCGCGCCATGAAACCTGGTTCAGTCATTATTGACTTGGCTGTTGAGCGGGGCGGCAACTGCCCCCTGTCACAAAAAGGCCTGGTCGTGCAAGAAAACGGTGTCACCTTGGTTGGCCTCACCAACCTACCTGGCATGATTGCCACAGATGCTTCGGCCCTCTATGCCCGCAATCTGCTTGACTTCTTAAAGCTCATTATCGACAAAGAAGGCAAGCTCGCGATTGCACGTGATGACGATATTGTTCAAGCTTGTCTGGTCTGCGAAGGCGGCCAAAACTTACGGAAGAAATAATGGATTCGCTTAGCCCCACCCTTATCAATCTGATTATTTTTGTACTGGCCATTTATGTGGGCTACCACGTGGTCTGGAATGTCACCCCCGCCTTGCATACGCCCTTGATGGCCGTGACCAACGCGATCTCAGCGATTGTGATCGTGGGCGCCATGCTCGCGGCCGCGCTCACCGAAGGTGGCTTAGCGCGCGGCATGGGCGTATTTGCCGTGGCACTTGCTGCGGTCAACGTATTCGGCGGTTTTTTAGTCACACGCCGAATGCTTGAAATGTTTAAGAAAAAAGCGCCCAAGGCAAAAGCCGATGATGCCCACGCAGCTGGGGGCAAAGCATGATTTCGATCAATGTTGTCACGCTGTTGTACTTGGTTGCTTCAGTCTGTTTTATTCAGGCACTAAAGGGTTTGTCTCACCCCACCACTTCGCGCTTAGGCAACGCCTTTGGCATGATCGGAATGGTGATTGCTGTGTTGACGACGGCAGCCCTGATCGTCGGTTCAGTGAACGAAGCGCGCACCGTCGCAGGCTTGGGTTGGGTCTTGTTAGGCTTGTTAATCGGCGGCACGGTTGGCACGGTGATGGCCAAGCGCGTTGAGATGACCAAAATGCCTGAGCTGGTCGCCTTCATGCACAGCATGATTGGGTTGGCGGCTGTTGCCATCGCAATCGCTATTGTTGCCGAGCCAGAGGCGTTTAAGGTCGTGGCTGCTGCGGGGCAACCGATACCCGTCGGCAATCGCCTTGAATTGTTTATTTGTACCTTTGTGGGCGCAATTACGTTTTCGGGCTCAGTGATTGCGTTTGGCAAATTGTCAGGCAAATATAAATTCAGGCTGTTTCAAGGGGCACCAGTATCGTTTCCGGGGCAACACTTGTTTAACTTGGCCTTAGCGCTTGTGATGCTAGGGTGCGGCGCCTGGTTTATGGCCACACAAAGTTGGACACCGTTTGTGATCATGACCTTAATCGCCTTTGTGTTGGGCGTGCTGATCATCATCCCGATTGGTGGTGCGGATATGCCGGTGGTGGTGTCGATGCTTAACAGCTACTCGGGCTGGGCTGCTGCGGGGATTGGCTTTTCGTTAAATAACCCGATGCTAATTATTGCTGGCTCGCTGGTGGGATCCTCAGGCGCGATCTTGTCTTACATCATGTGTAAGGCCATGAATCGGTCGTTCTTTAACGTGATTTTGGGTGGCTTTGGTGGCACGAGCGACGGCGGTGCGGCGACAGGTGGTCAAGAGCAGCGAAACGTGCGCTCAGGCAGCTCTGATGATGCCGCCTTTTTGCTGACCAACGCCGAAACCGTCACAATTGTGCCTGGCTACGGCTTGGCGGTCGCACGTGCTCAGCATGCCTTGAAAGAGTTGGCTGAAAAATTGACCGAACGCGGTGTGATCGTGAAGTACGCGATTCACCCTGTTGCCGGTCGTATGCCTGGTCACATGAACGTGTTGCTAGCTGAGGCTGAAGTCGCCTACGATCAAGTGTTTGAGATGGAAGACATCAACAGCGAGTTTGCGCAAACCGATGTGGTACTCGTGTTGGGTGCCAATGACGTGGTGAACCCTGCTGCAAAAAATGATCCCAAGTCAGTTATCGCAGGTATGCCAATCTTAGAAGCCTACAAAGCCAAAACAATTATCGTCAATAAGCGCTCAATGGCCTCTGGCTATGCCGGCCTAGACAACGAACTCTTCTACATGGACAAAACCATGATGGTGTTCGGTGATGCGAAAAAGGTGATTGAGGATATGGTCAAGGCGGTTGAGAACTCGTAGAACCTCAGTCAATTAATCGTACAGTGTGAACACCCAACATAGGTTTCATATGACAAAACTTTATCTAGCAGCTTTAGGATTACTGATGAGTTGTTCTTTAAGTGCGCAGGAGATAAGTTCGACTCAGAAGGTCGATTTCTATAGAAGTTGTATGCCAAGTTGTTTAAAAGAACAGAATAGTAGTCCAGATAATGTAAGTCTTATGGACATACCATTTGTCTTTGATGCGGTTTGCAGTTGCTATTGCACTCGAATTTCAATGCGGATAAATTTAAAGCAAAGTAGTCTCTTGCTGAGAGGAAGTCTTCAAGGAAATGATCCTCTTGCAAATCCTGAAATAAAACAGTTAGTGACAGAATCCTTTCAAATGTGCGTTGCTTCTCTGCAGTAGCAAAATACCTTAACCCTCCATCACTAGAATCACCACTCTCTTTCGTGTGGTGATTTTTTTACGTCTTGCACAAAATGATAGCTCGTGCGTTTTATAGGCAGATGTCAACGTCACAAGAATCCCAGAACATTGTAGGGACTCGTGCTAATTTTAAAAACTTATTCAAAGATAACTTCTTTGCTATAAACTCGTCAGACTTGCAATCAATATCGAGCGCCTAATGCCTGCACCAATACCCCAAAAAAAGTCTCTCACTCGCTATACCGATTTAGCTTTCTTAGTCGACTATCTTGTAACTAATAAACTCAAACTCGTAAGCCCGACAAAATGGGCTGATAAAAACGACACGCATTATATGGAGCAGTATGACCTTAGGATTAACAAGAATACTCTTGCGCTTTGTTTCACTCTAGCATCAGATAAGCACCATTTTTGGACTGAGAGGAATGATCGGATTGCGATAGAATTTGACACAAAAAAATTGCTCGCAGCTGCTAAGTTGGAAGGCATTGAATGGGGCAAAATTCAATACCTAAATGCCAAGCCGCTTGAGCGTCGCCCACAATACAAACGATATCCCTACTTAAAGCGTATCGCTTTCGCGGACGAACAAGAGCTTCGTCTCATCAAGTCTTTGAGTGAGAAAAAAGATACTTTTGAATTTGATGTCCCTCACGATGCAATATCTAAAATAAGGTTAAGTCCTTACTTAAATAAAGATACTTCAGAGTCGATCAAACAAATGATATGGCGTCTAGCTGATAAAGACTTGACGATTTATCGATCCACTCTATTAAACAATCCTACTTTTAAGAACCTAATCCTACGAAAAAAGTAATCACCCTGACAGAATCTCGATTAGTTCTTGAAATGATTCCATCCCCCTATAGTTTTGCGGTACGAAGTCGCGTACTTTGATACAAAAATTCTGATAAATATCGTTACTTTTTAATGTACTTTTCACCGTTTCACCGCTAAAATAACACCGACATTAAGAGGGGGCGAAAGCCCACAGCAACCTGCCTAACGGGCAAAGGTGCTTACGCGTATAGCGGATGTGGTCTGTTACCGGACAACTAAACGTCTAGAAGCCCCTCTTGAAGGGGCTTTTTGCATTTCTAGCCCAGACGCTCTTTAACAACTTGGCTCTCAAGAGGAGAAAACACGCTTGGAATTTAACCAACAGACGGATCACCGTTTGCGTTTTAAAACTTCAAACTTATTGGAGAAACAAATGAAAGGAACCGTAGCGAAGGCTGAACTGACTGCGTTGTTCAAAGAGGTGTGGCGTTCTAGTGGCAACAAAATCAAACGACTTGACGTTAGGTTTGCGGGGCAGGGAGCAGGCATTAGATTTAGACGTCGTCGGCGCAAGCTGTCAGCAACTGTCCTTCTCCCGGCTTTGAACAATACCGATGATGTGTCGCAGGAATTGTTCAATGACCTGACCGGGTACGTGCTGCATGAGGTAGGTCATGCTTTGTTCACAGACAGCGACCCATGGGATGACGCCGCGCGTGAGCATGGCAACGTCTTGGGTGGCATCATCAACGGAATGGAAGACAGCCGGATAGAGATGGAGGTCATCCGCTCAGGCTACGCAGACAATGCCCAAGCAAGGTTTGTGCAGCTCACCAATCGAACCTTTCAGAATGGGTTCGATATTGATATGGTGGAGAACGTCAGCGCCGTGCTTGCGGTCGAGGGACGGCGCTGGAATGGATACGAACTGACCGTTCCTGACCTGTTATCTGAAAACCAGTGGGGTCCTGAAATCGTACGTGCGTTGCGTGATTCACGGTCCTGCGAATGCACTGCCGATGTTGTCAAAGTAGCAACTGAACTGTGGTTGAAAATCAAGGAGGAACAAGAGTCTTACATCGAGTAATAACCAAAATTCAATCTCAAAAAAGGAAACAACATGAAAGACGCACAACAACAGCACGACGAGGAAATGACCTCTGCCAAGTGGTCAAACCATATTTAGCATCCCTACTACCATTGAATTCAACCCTTTATTACAAGACAGTCCGTATTCGTTAATTGGGCTTCGTCTAGCCCTGCTTCAAGGCGATCGCGGAGGTCGGGGGGGAATAGATTCGCACGTTTGGTCCC
>JABMMM010000122.1 GCA_013205565.1 Alcaligenaceae bacterium
CTGCAAATCAATTCGGATCCTCGTCGTGGGCGCGGCGAAGATCAACCGCTGAACCCAGTGCGCATTGACTCGGCCGCAAGACTCGAGCTCAAACGGCAAGGCTTTGATTCTCAGAGCGTTGCGCCCGCTGGGTGCGAAGTCTTGATTCAGCGCAACGGCAATGTTGCCTTTGACTGCACCGATGACGTGCACCCTGAAGTCGCCGCACTGGCCGCGCTCGCCGCCAAAGCCGTAGGGCTCGATGTCGCCGGTATCGATTTGGTCACTGAAGACATCTCCAAGCCGCTCTCAGCGACAGGCGGTGCGATTGTTGAGGTCAATGCGGGCCCTGGGCTTTTGATGCATCTAAAACCGGCTGAAGGTCAGCCGCGCGAAGTGGGCAAAGCCATCATCGACTACATGTTTCCGCCAGAGAACTATCAGGTATTTCCGTTGATTGGCGTGACGGGCGCCTCCGGCACCACGCTGGTCACACGTTTACTGTTTCATTTTTTGAAGCAAAGCGGCCTTCACGTTGGCTTATCTAACAGTGAAGGTGTGCGTGTCAACGACCGCGCTTTGCCCGTTAACGTGTCTTCGTCTTGGTCAAATACGCAGCGTTTGCTTTTAAACTGCCAACTTGAGGCGGCCGTTGTTGAAAACGACGGCATGCAACTACTGACCCAGGGTCTGGACTACAACAGATGCCTCGTGGGCATTGTCACCGACATCACCTTTAACGAAGCTTTCAAAGGCCCCACCGTTGAACATCACAATTTTAAGACTGCGCAAGACTTGATTAAGGTCTACCGCACTCAGATTGACGTGGTCTACCCAACCGGCACAGGGGTACTGAACGCCGACGACCCTATCGTTGCGGCGTTCGCCGAATATTGTGATGGTTCGCTGACATACTTCAGCCAAAGCCCTGACTCGACGCTGATCCAGGCACATCTCGCTGGCGGGCACCGTGCAGTATTGCTGGTTGCAGAGCAAATTATTCTGGCAGAGGGCTCGGTTCGCACCCCACTTTGTCAGGTCTCGACACTGCCCCTGCTCAGCGCCAACCCAGCGTCTTTTCAAGAAAACATGGTGCCGGTTTTGGCTGCAGTCGCGGCGGCCTGGGCGTTAAATCTGCCTTTAGATTTGCTGCACAACGGTCTACAAACTTACTGAGGCCTTGAACAAAACCCGCACGCGCGCGTGAATTTGACGTCAGCACTGTGATAAATCAGTAAACTAGCCCTTGAAGGTGCAAAAAGTGATGCGCGCACTGTGACGCGCCCCGCTAGTGTTTTGCTCAATACGTTTCGCTAAATTCGGTTACCTCTTTCCTCTTTTTATGTAAGGCTGTCTAGCATGACTGCACGCACTCAAATTCATCGTCTTCAAGTCGCAACCTCTTTATTCCGTTTTATTGAAGACAGCGTGCTTCCGGGTTCGGGCGTCGACAGCCTCACCTTCTGGAAAGGCTTTGATGCGTTGGTGCATGACCTGTCGCCCAAAAACCTTGCTTTACTTGCAGAACGCGACCGTATCCAGACCGCCATGGATACTTGGCACAGCGCTCACCCGGGCGCAATCCAGGATATGACAGCCTATCGCACGCACCTGAGCGCGATTGGTTACTTGGCACCCGCACCGGGCGCGGTCACCATTACCACCACCAATGTCGACGCAGAACTTGCCTTGCAAGCGGGGCCGCAACTGGTGGTACCCGTACTCAATGCACGCTACGCCTTAAACGCCGCCAATGCACGCTGGGGCTCTTTGTACGATGCGCTTTACGGCACCGATGTCCTACCCGAAACCGAGGGTGCCTCTAAAGCCGCCGCTAACGGTACGGGCTACAACCCAGTGCGCGGCGCGCGCGTCATTGCGTTTGGCCGCCAATTTTTAGATCAGTCCGCCCCCCTGGCCACGGGCTCGCATGCCCAAGCCCAGCGTTATAGGGTGCAGGCGGGTGAACTGAGCGTCACCTTACAAAACGGCAGCACCACCGGCCTGGTTCAGCCCAAACAGTTTGTCGGCTACCAGGGCAGCGAGGCTGAACCCTCGGCGATTTTGCTGGTGAATCATGGTTTGCATATCGACCTGCAGCTCGATAGCACTAAAGGCATCGGTAAAGATGATCTTGCCGGCGTGAACGATATCGTGATCGAATCGGCACTTTCAACGATTCTCGACCTTGAAGACTCGGTGGCAGTGGTCGATGCAGACGACAAAGTTTTAGCCTACACCAACTGGCTGGGTATCCTCAAAGGCACGTTGGTTGAAAGCGTCACTAAAAACGGCAAAACCTTTAATCGCACACTCAACGCTGACCGTAAATATCAAGCAGGTGTCGGCGCGATGCAGGCCAAGAATGGCGTAGTGACTTTGCACGGTCGCTCGCTTTTGTTTTTGCGCAACGTCGGCCATCTGATGACCAACCCTGCGATTCTGGATGGTCAGGGCAACGAAATTTTTGAAGGTATTCTTGATGCGGTCGTCACCGTCACGATCGCGCTGCACGATCTCAAGCGCACAACAGAACACTTGTACGGCAACTCTCGCACAGGTTCGGTTTATATCGTTAAGCCAAAAATGCACGGCCCCGCCGAAGTGGCTTTTGCCAGCGAACTGTTTGGTCGCGTTGAAGCCGTTTTGGGTTTACCCGTCAACACCGTCAAGCTTGGCATCATGGACGAAGAGCGCCGCACCAGCGCCAATTTAAAAGCCTGCATCAACGAAGCGCGTGCGCGAGTCGCGTTTATCAATACCGGTTTTCTAGATCGCACCGGTGACGAAATGCACACCGCCATGCAGGCAGGCCCCATGATGCGCAAGGGCGACATGAAGTCAAGTGCCTGGTTGTCTGCCTACGAACGCAGCAATGTTTTAACCGGCTTGTCTTGCGGCTTACGAGGTCGCGCGCAAATTGGCAAAGGCATGTGGGCAATGCCCGACCTGATGGCCGCCATGCTCGAACAAAAAATTGGTCACCCAAAGGCCGGTGCAAATACTGCCTGGGTGCCCTCGCCCACTGCGGCGACCTTACACGCTTTGCACTATCATCAGGTCAATGTAGCAACGATTCAGCAAGACCTTGAAAAAACAGCCAGCGATGCGGAAATCGATCGTTTGCTAAACGAGATCTTGCAAGTGCCCGTCGCCACAAAACCCAACTGGTCTGCCGCCGACATCGCCCAAGAACTTGATAACAACGCCCAAGGGATTTTGGGCTATGTGGTGCGCTGGGTGGATCAAGGCGTTGGTTGCTCAAAGGTGCCTGACATCCACAACATTGGTCTGATGGAAGATCGCGCCACCTTGCGTATTTCAAGTCAGCATATTGCGAACTGGCTCTTGCACGGCATCACCACCGAAGCGCAAGTCAACGAGACCTTGCAGCGCATGGCCAAAGTCGTTGATAATCAAAACAGCAATGATCCGCTCTATACGCCAATGGCGCCAGATTTTGAGGCATCGTCGGCCTATCGGGCAGCACGTGACTTAGTTTTTAAAGGGCTGGTACAACCGAGTGGCTATACCGAGCCACTTTTGCACGCCTGGCGCCTCAAGGTCAAGGCGAAAGCATAATTTTTTCAGGAATCAACATGAACGCACCCGTCCCAATGCTTGATACCGCAGAAATGCTCTCAACGGTCAGTCGCGCCTGGGACGACGATCTCGTCAAACAGTTAAGCGACTACATCGAGATTCCGGCAAAGTCACCCGCCTTTGACGCCAACTGGGCAAAAGCGGGTTACCTTGAAACCGTGCTTCAGCGGGCCACCACCTGGGTTGAGCAGCAAAAAGTCCCCGGTCTGAAAGCTGAAATCATTCGACTGCCAGGCCGCACTCCCCTCATGTTTTTTGAGGTCGCCGCAACGCGCCCCCAAACGCCAACAAGCCAGACCGTCTTGATGTATGGCCATCTGGACAAACAACCTGAGTTTGATGGCTGGCGGGCGGGCTTAGGCCCCTGGACTCCAAAA
>JABMMM010000123.1 GCA_013205565.1 Alcaligenaceae bacterium
ATGTTGGCGATGAACACAGTGAAGGCTGCGCCAGCTGACGGGTATACGATTTTGATGGGTAGTAACTCGCTAATGGCGGTCAACCCCATCATGCTCAAAGAGCTCACGTACGATGCAATCAAAGACTTCAAACCGATTGGCGGCTTGACGCGTGGCGTGAATGCGATTGTGGTCGGAAAAGATTCAAAATATAAATCGTTCACCGAACTTCTTACCGCGGCCAAGACCTCACCCGTACCACTGAATGGCGGTACGTATGCGTTAGGGTATGAGTTGGCGCTTGCCTGGTTGGCCAACGTAGCAGGCGTGAAATTTGAAAATATTTTGTACAAGGGCCTAGGCGAGATTATGGTGAATCTGCAGGGCGATCAGTTAGATTTTGGTATCGTAAGTTTTAACGGTGCTGCGCCGCTATTGAAGGCAGGTAAGTACAGAGCCCTGGCATTATCATCAGATCAGCGCCACCCAGATTTTCCAGAGGTGCCTACGATCGTTGAAAGTGGGTTTCCAGAGTTTACAAACTACACCTGGACATCGTTTTACGTTCGAAGCGACACGCCTGAGAGTATTACCAATAAATTAGAAGAGGTTCTGCAGACCATTTTGGCAACACCCGTGGTCAAAGAGTACGCCGATCAAATGCTCGTTGAGTTAATGCCATTTAAGGCTGAACAAATGCGACGCTACCAGCTTGAAGAAATCGCACGTTTTGCCAAGATTGCCAAAGAGGCGGGGTTAAAGCCAAAGTGAGGAGGGCACCTACGAGGCATTGCGCCTCAGCACAAGAATCGGTATTGTTTAAAAACTAGAAAAATTTGACCACAATTCGTAAAAACAATAAATTCGTAAAAACAATAATCAGGAGGCTTTATGACAATGACACTGCGTGCTTTGATTGTAGTTTCTCTCTCGTTTATCACGGGCTTAGTGGGCTTAAGCGCGCACGCCCAAAATAACTATCCTACCAAGCCAGTCACGATTATCGTGCCCTATGGCCCAGGCAGTGGCAACGATATGATTTCCCGTGAAATCGGGCAAAGACTGAATGAGCAATTAGGCGTGACCTTTGTGATTGAGAACAAGGCGGGCGCTACCGGCAATATTGCGATGGATTACACAGCCCAAGCTAAGCCTGACGGCTACACAATGATTCTGACCAGCACGAGCAGTATCATTTATCAGGTCTCGAACACGATTCGAACCAACATGTCTAACGATTTCACACCGATCGCCTTTGTGGCAGGCTTGCCTTACGTGCTGTCGGTGCCGCCTAGCGTGCCAGCAAAAACACTGAAAGAGTTGGCGGCGTTAGCCAAAGCCAAACCAGGTGAGATGAATTACAACGGACCAGCTGGCAGTATGTCGGCCTTTTTAGGCTCGCTCTTTAAATCTGGTGCAGGTGTCGATATGGTCATGGTGCCTTACAAAGCTACCTCAGATGCTCAAGTCGATGTCTTGGCCGGCCGTATTCAGCTTTGGATTACCACTTCGGCCTCTGCTTTACCCCTGGTCAAGGGGGGCAAAGTTACAGCGCTGGCCGTGACTGGTGAAAAACGCCTGAATGCCTTGCCCGATGTGCCCACCGCAATCGAGGCGGGTTTTCCAACGATGACACCTGATATTTCGTTCTTTTTATTAGGCCCCGCTGGAATCCCCGCAGACATCGTCGCAAAGCTCAATGCAAACGTCAATACGGCTTTAAAGACGCAACTGATGCAAGACCGCTTGGCAAGTTTTGCGACAGCAATCAAGATGGGTAGCCCAGACGATGTCAAGAACCATATCGCCACCGAAACAGAGCGCTGGCGAGCTGCCGTAAAAAATGAAGTACTTTCAAAATAGGATTTCAAGATGACTGATGCAGTGACCTATGAGCAGAACGGCGGGGTTGTGACGCTAACACTGAACGAACCCGATACGCGTAACGCCTTGTCGGATGCAATCATCGATGCAATCGTTGCACATGTAGCAAGAATCAATGCCGATTTATCGGTCGGTTGCGTGATTTTGACTGGTGCAGGTGAGGGGTTTTCGTCAGGTGGCAACGTTAAAAAGATGAAAGATCGCGCCACAGAAGATAAACCGAGGACGCCGACTGAAGTTCGCCGCTATTACCACGAGGGCATTCAGCGCATTCCGTTGGCGTTGTATAGCCTTGAAGCACCCTCAATCGCAGCCGTCAACGGTGCAGCGATTGGTGCCGGGCTCGACTTAGCCACGATGTGTGATATCCGCATTGCGGCACGCAGCGCCAAGTTTGGCGAGAGTTTCTTGCGCGTGGGATTGTTATCAGGCGACGGTGGGGCTTGGTTTTTGCCACGCGCTGTGGGGTTATCTAAAGCCTATGAAATGACCTTTACCGGTGACTTTATTGACGGCGAAGAGGCGGCTAAGATAGGCTTGGTGTCTAAGGTTGTGGATGACGCGGATTTGATGGACGAGGCAAGAAAGCTCGCACAACGGATTGCGTCGCATCCCGTGCAGTCGTCACGCGCCAGCAAACGCTTGATTCGTGATTCGCAGCACGTGCCGTTGCATACGTCGTTGGATATGGCAGCGGCCAATCAAGCGCTGGTGCAAACGACGCAAGATTACAAAGAGGCGATTTTAGCGTTCTCAGAAAAGCGTAAGCCAAAGTTCACTGGCAACTAGACGGAAGGAGTAGAGGGCATTTTCATTGCGAAAGCAAGAGCAAATGCCCTTTTTGTCTATTGTGATAATACGCATAATGTATATTATGTAAAGTAATGTTTTGAACGACTTGCGTCAAACACCGCCAACCTGATAATGCGAGGTTTGGTTACTTTTGTTACTTGAGCTAAGTCATGAAGATTTGTATTTACGGTGCGGGTGCTGTCGGTGGTCATTTGGCGGCGCGGTTGATTAC
>JABMMM010000013.1 GCA_013205565.1 Alcaligenaceae bacterium
GAACCTTCGACCCCTTGCACCCCATGCAAGTGCGCTACCAGGCTGCGCTACGCCCCGAAAGGGAGTAAGTATAGCAGAGCCGACGTCTACCTGAGGTCAAGTTGCCCAGTCAGAGCCGTGGGTGCACTTGCGTGCGCCAGCAACTCTTGCACGCTGTGCAACTCAGCTCTCAAGGACTGCAGTTCGGCAGCCGTTAGACGCACGGCGGCGTCTGGGTCTTGAGGCGTTTCACGGCCGTCACTTAAACGATTGCGTGCGCCACTGATTGTGAAGCCCTGCTCATAAAGGAGCTCGCGAATCTTACGAATCAGCAACACTTCATGATGTTGGTAATAGCGACGATTGCCGCGCCTTTTGACGGGCTTTAACTGAGTGAACTCTTGTTCCCAGTAGCGCAGCACGTGCGGCTTGACGCCACACAGATCACTGACTTCACCAATCGTAAAATAACGTTTTGCGGGTATCGGTGGCAAAACGATGGGGGTATCTGAAAGAATCATGTGCCAAGAGAAAACTAAAGAGCGTTAAGTTTCGGTGCGAACCCAAAGCAGAGATTGGTTTTATACCTCAGATTGCTGAGCTTCGGGGTGTTCGACAGCGCCTTTTAGTTTTTGACTTGCATGAAAAGTCACGACCCGGCGCGCCGCGATCGGAATGGTTTCACCGGTTTTGGGGTTGCGCCCTGGGCGCGGCGGTTTGTTTCGAACCTGAAAATTACCAAATCCCGAGAGCTTGACCGGTTCACCGCGCGACAAAGCGTCACGAATTTCTTCAAAAAACGTGTCGACAATATCTTTTGCCTCGCGTTTATTAAGACCTACGCGCTCAAAAAGCAATTCTGCTAATTCAGCCTTCGTGAGGGTACGGGATTCTGCTAACGAATGTTCAAGTGTCATTTTTATTATCCAACATTCTGGTTTAACGTGAACGGGCCTGGTGCGTACTTTCAAGCGCGGCGCGAATTTTGGATATACACAAATCCACGCGCATCTCATCAAGCGTCACCTCAGTGTCTTGCAACGAGACCCTAAAAGCAAGACTCTTTTCGTGAGTTGCTGTTTTAGCAGGATCGCGCCATAAATCAAAGAGCACCACATGCTGCACCACAGCAAGACTTGGGTCTGCAGCGATCGTCTGATGGATCGTGTCGAGCAAACTTTGCACCGACTGCTCTGCGGCAACCCATACAGCTAGATCGCGCTGCACCATTGGCTGGCGCGACAGTTCGCGGATCTCGGGCATCGGTAACACAGCTAAAGACTCAAGCGACACCTCGAACAGCACGGGCGCCGCCGCCAATTCTTGCTGTTGCACCCAGCGCGGGTGCAGCTCGCCGAGCCAACCGATGGTTTTTTCCTTAAATTCAATACGCGCGCTTCGCCCTGGATGAAGCAAGCTATGCTGGGCAGGGATGAAGCGCAGGTGCGCAGCCTGTGCGCTAAAAAGCACCTCAATATCGCGTTTGACATCAAAGAAATCAACGCTTCGGCTCGCAACGCCCCATTGATCCTCGGTCACCGCGCCCCAGGCCGCCGCCGCCAAAAGTTGTGGCTGACGCACTGAAGCGACGGACAAAGGGCCGTCTTGCACAGATAAATCACGCGCATACACTCGGCCGAGCTCAAAGACTCGCACACGTGTTTGCTTACGGTTCGCGTTGTAGCGAATTGTTGCCACCAAGCCAGGTAGCAACGATGAGCGCATCACGGCCAGTTGGCTTGCAATCGGATTTAAGAGTCGAATCGGTTCGGCCTGGCCCAAAAGTTCAACTTCCCAACTTTGTTCGACAAACGAAAAGTTGATCACTTCTTGATAATCAAGGGCGGCGATCTCTGCGCGGACCGTGTGAGCCGAACGCGTGGTCTCTGGGGTCATCCGCATTTGAGCGGCCGCCAGCGGTGGCACAGCGGGGATACTTTCAAAACCAATGATGCGAGCGACTTCTTCGATTAAGTCTTCCTCGATCTGGAGATCAAATCGGTAGCTTGGCGGCACAACAATGAATTTATCCCCCTCAAGAACGAAGGTAAACCCCAGTCGCGTAAAAGTCTGAGCGACATCTTCTTGACTCACTTTAACGCCGAGCACACGGTGACAACGAGACAAACGCATCGTGACAGCATCCCGAGTGGGTACGGCCAACTGTTGGTCGTCAATCGGACCCGCCTGACCGCCGCAAATGTCAAGAATCAACTGAGTAATCAGGTCAAGATGTTCGGGAATATTTTCAAAATCAACTCCGCGTTCAAAACGATGGCTGGCTTCAGAATTTAATTTAAGCTTGCGGGCACGACCTGCTATCGCCTGAGGCCACCAAAACGCAGCCTCAACATAAATGCTCGTGGTGTCGAGCGAGACCGCCGTCGAAGCGCCCCCCATGATGCCTGCCAGACTTTCTGCTGTTCCTGCGCTTGTAATAATGCCCAGTTGTTCGTTCAGTTCGATGGTCTGATCATTTAGCAGCGTGAGTGTTTCTCCGGCACGCGCCCAGCGAACTTCGATGTGTTTCTCGGGCATGCGGTCTAAATCAAAGACGTGGGTCGGCCGACCCAGCAGCAGCATCACGTAGTTCGAAATATCAACTAACGCAGTCACCGAGCGCTGCCCTGCCCGCTTTAAGCGCTCAACCATCCACTCGGGGGTTGTGGCGCGCGCGTTGACTCCACGCACGACCCGCCCTGCAAACCGCCCACATAATTCTGGGGCATGCACGGTGACCGGAATCACTTCCGTTAAGGTTGGCACAAGCGCGGGTGTTTTAGGCGGGGTTAAGACGGCGCCCGTCAGAGCCGCGACTTCTCGGGCCACGCCTAAAAGCGACAAACAATCGGCGCGATTTGGCGTAAGTTTTAAAGTAAACAAGGTGTCGTCGAGGTCAAGCGCTTCTCGCAGGCTGACCCCAACTTTGGCCTCGAGGGGCAGCACGAGTAGCCCAGCGTGCTCTTGCGAAAGACCCAACTCTTTGGCCGAGCACAACATACCAAACGACTCAACGCCACGCATCGTGGCAACGCCGATCTTGAGCTCGCCGGGTAGCATGGCCCCAACCGTGGCAAGCGGCACCTTCAATCCCACTGCTGCATTTGGTGCACCGCACACGATCTGCAAGGGCGCCGCAGCACCCACATCCACCATACACACGCGCAGTTTGTCTGCGTTGGGGTGTGGCTCGGCACTTTGAATCAAGGCCACTACTACGCCCGAGAAAGCCGGCGCAACGGTCACTGTGTCTTCGACCTCAAGCCCAGCCATCGTCAGCCGATGCGACAATTCATCCGTAGAAATCGGGGGGTTGACGAGTGTACGCAGCCAAGACTCAGAAAATTGCATAGTGAACCGTATCGATCTAAAAAATTAATCGTTGAACTGACGTAAAAAGCGCAGATCGCCTTCAAAGAACTGTCGCAAATCATTGACACCGTAACGCAACATGGTCAGGCGCTCTAGGCCCGAGCCAAAGGCGAAGCCAATGTAACGTTCGGGGTCGAGACCAAAGTTGCGGATCACATCAGGGTGGACTTGCCCTGACCCAGAGATTTCAAGCCAACGACCCTTGTTTGGCCCCGAGGTAAACATCATATCGATCTCGGCCGACGGTTCGGTGAACGGAAAAAACGATGGTCTGAAACGTAATTCAAGGGCGTCGGTTTCAAAGAAGCAGCGCAAGAAATTTGTGTAGACACCTTTGAGGTCTGCGAACGAAATGTTTTCGTCAATCCAAAGGCCTTCAACCTGATGAAACATCGGCGAATGCGTGGCGTCACTATCCACACGATAAGTGCGCCCGGGTGCAATCACTTTGATGGGAGGCTGATGCATGCGTGCGTAACGCACTTGCATCGGACTCGTGTGTGTGCGCAACAAAAGTGGCAGGCCTTGGGCGTCGTTGATATCGACGTAAAAGGTATCTTGCATTGAACGTGCTGGATGATTTTCAGGGTTGTTCAGCGCAGTGAAGTTGGTCCAGTCGTTTTCGATTTCGGGGCCATTGGCCACATCAAAGCCGATTGATCTGAAAATCGCCTCAACACGCTGCCAAGTGCGAATCACTGGGTGAATCCCACCTTTGCCTCGGCCACGACCGGGCAACGTCACATCAATCGTTTCGGCTGCCAGCCGCGAATCAAGCTCAGCCTGCGCCAGCGCTGCGCGTCGGGCGTTCAGCAGGGCTTCAATCTGTTGTTTGATGGCATTAATACGCGCACCTTCTGTGCGTTTTGCCTCAGGGTCAAGCTTGCCCAACCCTTTCATGAGTTCGGTAAGCGAGCCTTGCTTGCCCAAAAATCGCGCTTTTGAGTTTTCGAGCGCAGCCGCATCAGTTGCCAGTGCAAACTGTGCCCGGGCCTGTTCAATCAGGTCATCGACCGTCTGAGCCATTTTTACAACCTTCGTGAAATCACATCTTTAAAATGCAAACGGAGCCCAACGGCCCCGTTTGCAGATACAACTTGTCCGTGCTTAAGCAGCCAACGCTAATTTTGCCTGATTCAATACTGCAGCAAAACCAGCTTTGTCACGCACGGCCATATCGGCCAAGACTTTACGGTCGAGCTCGATTGAAGCTTTTTTCAGGCCAGCGATAAAGACGCTGTAGGTGACACCGTGCTCACGCACTGCTGCGTTGATACGGGCGATCCAAAGCGCGCGAAACGTACGCTTTTTATTGCGACGATCACGATAGGCGTACTGTCCAGCACGCATAACAGCTTGCTTGGCAATACGGAACACATTACCGCGGCGACCGCGATAACCTTTAGCTTTGGCAATAACTTTTTTGTGACGGGCTCTGGCCGTTACACCACGTTTGACGCGAGGCATGTTTTATATCCTTAAGCGAAGGGCATCATGGCTTTAACTGAAGCCACATTTGATTTGTCGACCGCTGCCGACCCGCGTAACTGACGCTTGGTCTTGGTGGTTTTTTTGGTCAAAATATGGCGTTTAAAAGCCTGACCCCGCTTAATTGATCCGCTGCCGCGAACCTCAAAGCGCTTCGCAGCGCTTTTTTTAGTTTTCATCTTAGGCATTTCAGTTCCTGTTACTTAAATTGTGCTCTGTAGGTGCCTGGCATGTTGCTCGAGGCGCGCACTGCTTTGCGACTCGACCGCCAGTCTTGTTAACCCAAGATCCACTTATGGCTGCATTTGCTTTTTACTGCTTTTTTTACTGCTTTTTTGACTCTTACGGCTCGTTTTCTCTGCAAGTTATGCAGGAAAGCCTTAGATTATATGACAAATTCTTGTTCTTTGCACGCTCTAAACCAAAAAACGCCTGAAACCAAACCCAAGTTTGAGCACTGGGCTTAGCCGTCTAAAAATAGCCTAACGAGGCGCTTTAGAAGTCGCAGCTCGATATTGAAACGCCTCAGCGAAATGCGGGACCTCGATCTCTGGCGCACCGGCAAGATCCGCGCACGTGCGTGCCACCCTGCGAATTCGCTGTATTGAACGAGCCGACAGATGGTGCGTTTTAATTGCACTGCCCAGCAGCTTAGCGGCCGCAGGCGTCATCGGGCAGCAAGCCTCTAGCGCACGATCGGGTAAACGGGCATTAACGGTACTTTGGCGTTTAAGCTGCAGTTCCCGAACGGCTTGAACACGCAGGCGCACGCAGGCAGAGGCCTCACCGGGCGGCAGCTCAAGCCAGGGTTCTTCGCTCGTTGTCAAAGTCACGAACAGATCGATTCTGTCCATTACCGGTCCAGAAAGCCTCTGCTGGTATGCGGCAATTTGCTCTGTGCGACACTTGCAACGACCTTGCGCATGGCCAAACCAACCGCACGGGCAAGGATTCATCGCCCCCAAGAGTTGAAAATCTGCTGGAAACTCGACTTTTTGCTTAGCTCGCGCAATGGTCACTGACATACTTTCTAGCGGTTCGCGCAAGCCCTCGCGTACCCGGCGCTCGAACTCCGGAAACTCGTCTAAAAAGAGAACCCCACGATGGGCCAACGTCACCTCACCTGCGCGTGGCGTCGAGCCCCCACCCAAAATCGCAGCGAGCGAGGCCGAGTGATGCGGCGCGCGAAAGGGCCGCTGACCCCAGGCAAGATCGCGCACCCCTGCAAAAGCGGCCACCGAGGCGACTTCCAGGCACTCTGAAGGGGTTAACGCCGGCAAGATACCACCCAGGCGTCTAGCGAGCATCGTTTTGCCCACCCCAGGGGTGCCCGAGAACAACAAGCTGTGTCCGCCCGCGGCAGCGACCTCAAGCGCGCGCCGAGCCATCAGTTGCCCGCGCACCTCTGATAAGCAAGGTAAGTCGTTGAGCCCGGCAACTGCAACCGAGCCGACGAAGGCAGCAAGCGGTCGACGCCCGTTCAGGTGTTCGACGACCTCACTTAGGCTGCGCGCACCGAGCACGCGAAGTCCCGGCACACAAGCGGCCTGCTCAGCATTGTCAAGCGGCAACAACAAACTTGCCTCGGGTTGACTGCGCGCGACGGCCAGAGCAATTGCAATCGCACCATTGATGGGCGAAAGCATCCCTGTCAAAGAGAGCTCGCCTGCGACCACTAAGGACGAAAAGCTGGTTTGCTGCACCCCTTTAGCAGCCTGAGCCGCTAACTCTGGCAGTTCGATTTGCCCTGACACCAACAATACGCCTAAGGCAATCGGCAAATCAAAGCGACCCGACTCTTTAGGGAGTTCGGCCGGCGACAAATTCACTGTCAGTCGCCCCGACGGAAACTCAAAGCCACTACTTAAAATTGCAGCCCTGACGCGTTCGCGACTTTCGCGCACCTCGGCATCCGCAAGCCCCACCATCGTAAAGCTAGGCAATCCGCTGCTTAAATGCGTTTCAACACGAACAGGGGGCGCGTCCATTCCAAACAACGAACGGCTCATGAGGACTGCTAAAGTCATAGGCTTCTCGGCTAAAAGCCAAGAGTATCGCCCGAGGAATCGCGACTGCCTACCGAGGGATCATATTGCGCGGCGCGCAAAGTCAACACGCAAATGCCGTGGGTGTTTAGGCCTTCGCGCCCTCAAGCAAGGTCATGCGCTGCTCAAGTTGTTGAACTTGTGCTTCAAGCACGGCCGCTCGTTCTTGCACGCGCTTGAGCATGTCGACCTGAATATCGAACTCATCGCGGGTAATCAAATCCATTTTGTTAAACGCTTGACCCATAAACCCTTTCACATTGCGCTCGATATCGGCAGCAGGGCTACGCGCAATTAAGTCAGAAACATTTTTTTGAAACTCTTCAAACCAGGCGTTTTTTGGAATCATAGCTTTCTCGACAAACAATAAAGTGACAATTGAATTTTACTCTTGCCAAAGGACTGCGCCAAGCACTTGTCGGCACAGCGCTCTGAAGCCCTTAGTGGTAAAGCGTGGCAGGATCAATCTCGCTGGCACGATTTAAGGCGTTGGCGACTTTAAGACGCAAGGCGTTTGAATGTGCACCCCGGATTTCGCGTTTCACATCGAGCAACTGTTGCGCCTGCATCGAAAAGTTCTTTAACCCAAGGCCTAACAACAAACGAGTCAGCTGCGAGTCTCCGGCCATTTCGCCGCAAACCGCTACTGGCTTACCTAAGCGTTCACCAGCGTTAATCGTATTGGCAATCAATCGCAACACCGCCGGATGCAACGGATCGTAGAGCGCCGCAACTTCGTTGTCTGCGCGATCGATCGCGAGTGTGTATTGAATTAAATCGTTTGTGCCGATCGACAAAAAATCAAGTGCCTCGGCGAAGGGTTCGATGGCGATCGCGGTTGCAGGCACTTCGACCATTGCACCCACCAAAAGGTGGTCGTCATAGGCTTGGCCTCGTTCGTCAAGTTCTCGCTTGGCAGACGCAATCGCCGCACGCGTCGCATGCACTTCGTGCATATGCGCCACCATCGGAATCAAAATCCGAACAGTGCCGTGAGCTGAGGCCCGCAAGATGGCGCGTAACTGGGTCGCAAACAATTCTGGATGCGCTAAACAATAGCGAATCGCACGTAAACCCAAAGCAGGATTGGTCGCAACGGTTGCCTCGCCATCAAGCGTCTTATCCGCGCCAAGATCAAGCGTACGAATCGTAACGGGACGATGCTGCATCGTTGTCACAACGCTTAAATAGGCCTCGAATTGCTCTTGTTCGGTGGGCAAATCACCGCGCCCCAAAAACAAAAACTCGCTGCGAAACAGTCCAATCCCCGTCGCACCATTAGCCACGGCCAAGGCCGCTTCATCCGGCAATTCGATATTGGCTTCGAGTTCAATCAGTATGCCGTCTAAGGTCTCGGCCGGAACATCTTTTAACAGCGACAGCTCGGCGCGTTCGTCTAAATAAAGCTGCTGCAGGCGGCGGTATTGTTCAAGCGCCTCACGCGAAGGATTCACCAGTATGGTGCCATGTGCGCCATCGACAACAACCATATCGCCGTCACGCACCAGCCTACGTACGTGCCCCAAAGCAACCACGGCCGGCACACCTAAGCTGCGAGCGACAATTGCAGTGTGTGAGGTTGCCCCGCCAAGATCGGTAGCAAAGCCCGCAAACCGCGCGCCCCGCAACCGAATCATGTCGGCCGGCGAAATATCGTGCGCGACAACAATTAAGTGCTCGTCAGCGTCGGCCTCATGGTTAAGCGCCAGCACTTGTTTAGAACCCGACAGCACCTGAAGCACTCGCTCAATCACCTGACGCACGTCTGAACCGCGCTCTCGAAGGTATTCGTCTTCGATGGCCGCGAATTGTTCAGCCAAGATTTGGCCCTGTGCTGTTAACGCCCATTCGGCGTTGTAATGTTTTTCGTCAATAAGCGCCACGGCCTGATCGGCGAGCAACGGATCGCTGAGCAACATGCCATGTACGCTTAACAACGCGGCAAGCTCGCGCGGAGCATCCGCGGGCAGATTCGCGGCCATTTCGTGCATCTCACGTTGAGTCGTTGCCAAGGCGTTGGTTAAACGACTTTTTTCGGCCTGAATTTGATCTTCAGCGATGCGGTAGTGCGACACCTCAAGAGCGGTTGCACCGAGCACGACTACGCGACCAATCGCATAGCCGCGCGCCACGCCCTGCCCATAAAGGCACATCATAGGATTGCCCGCCTTGGCGGACTGAGTTAGCTTATTGGCCTTCGCCGAATTTGTCATCAAAAAGCGCCTGAATTGCAGTAAGTGCTTGGTCGGCATCTTCGCCCAACGCTTCGATTTTGACTGTGCTACCGATACCGGCTGCAAGCATCATCACGCCCATAATACTTTTTGCATTGATGCGCTGCGCACCTTTTGAAATAAAAATTTCACTACTAAACTGCCCCGCAAGCTGTGTGAGCTTGGCCGCGGCACGCGCATGTAAACCGAGTTTATTGGAAACAACGATATCTAACTGTGACATAGGCTAAGTGAGTTTGACGCTTGTTAACAGAATGCCTTCAGTCTACACGCAACAATGCATGCGTAGCACCCGCAAGTGCGCTGGTTGCGACATCTTCTAGACTGCCCTGGCGATAATTAATCGCCCGCAGCAACATTGAAGCGTTCACGCCACCGAGCACGCAACAGGGCACCCCGGCTGCTTGCACTAAGTGGCTGGCTTTTACTGCAATGTTTGAGGGCGTCGCGCCGGGCAGATCGGTTAAGACTAAAACGCCCTCACCCTGATCTGCGGCAAGCAATTGCTGAGCCAAGTTGGGTGCACAATCTGACGCACATTCGTTGGGTAAGATATCTGCGATCACAACGTCTGGCGCGCGACCCAACACGTGTTGGGCACAAGCGGCGAGCGCTGAAGCCAAGGGTACGTGCGCCACGATTACGATTGCAATCATTTTAAGAAGGCGCCACAGTCCGTTCAAGCGCCTGGACAAAAAACTCGGCTACGTTAAAGCCAGTTTGCTCGGTGATTTCAACAAAGCACGTCGGGCTTGTCACGTTGATTTCGGTCACGTACTCACCTATGACATCCAAACCCACAAGTAGCAAACCTCGCGTCACTAACTGCGGCGCGATTTCGCGCGCAATCGCCCAATCACGCTCAGTCAAGGGTTGCGCAACACCGCGCCCACCCGCGGCTAAGTTGCCGCGCGTTTCGCCAGCCAGCGGTATCCGCGCGAGGCAAAACGGCACGGGCTCACCACCAATCAGCAAAATGCGCTTGTCACCTTGTTTGATCTCAGGGATATAACGCTGCGCCATAATGGTGCGCGTACCTTCGTGCGTCAACGCTTCAAGAATGGCGTTTAAATTAGTTTCGTGTGGCGCTAAACGAAACACCCCCGTACCACCCATCCCATCAAGAGGCTTCACGATGACGTCGTGGTGTTCGACATGAAACGCTTTTAAGCGATTCAACTCACGCGTGACTAAGGTAGGTGTCGTGAATTTTGCAAACTCTGTAATCGCCAGTTTCTCAGGGTGATTACGAATTGCGGCACCGCTGTTAAAGACTCGCGCCCCTTGCGCCTCGGCATATTCAAGCATGTGCGTGGCGTAGACGTACTCCATGTCAAAGGGCGGATCTTTGCGCATCAAGACTGCAGAGAACGCTTGCAAAGCAACATCTTTCGCAATCGATTCGTCGTGCCACCAAGCATGCCCATGCATATCTGCGTTGGGCACAAGACTGATCGGCGTCGCATGCGCAAAAACCTGTCCGGCTTCAATAAACAAGCCCCCCTGCAAGACAACACTTAAGCGGTGACCGCGAGCAACAAGCGCCCGCATCATCGCCACCGAGCTGTCTTTGTAGGCTTTTAAGCCTGGCAACGGATCAATGACAAACAGGACGTGCATCATCAAGCCGCTTCTGCTTTACCTGCAGGCGCTTTTTTACGTGGCGACAATACCATCACCATCTGGCGACCTTCGAGCTTAGGCATCGCTTCAACCGAAGCCATGTCGGTCAGATCGTCGCGCACGCGCTCAAGGACTCGCATACCAAGTTCTTGGTGGGCCATTTCACGGCCACGAAAACGCAAAGTGACTTTTGCTTTATCGCCTTCTTCAAGAAAGCGCTTGAGATTACGCAGTTTGACCTGATAGTCACCTTCGTCGGTGGCAGGTCTAAACTTTACCTCTTTAACCTGAATGATTTTTTGTTTAGCGCGGGCTTCAGCTAAACGCTTTTGTTCTTGATATTTGAACTTGCCGTAATCCATTAACCGGCAAACTGGCGGTTCGGCGTTAGGGGCGATTTCAACTAAATCGACGCCCGCTTCTTCTGCCATACGAACAGCTTCTAGTGTATTGACAATACCTAACTGCTCGCCTTCGATTCCAAGTAAACGCACGTCGGGAACGCGGATGTCACCGTTAATGCGATGGGGTTTTTCTGTTGCGATGTTGACGACTCCTGAGGGTTAGGCCGCCTGCGGTGCAGGCGAGCCAGAATTGCGGCGTAAGGCCACATCTTCGTTTAGCAATGAGGTGAACTGTTCAAAGGGCATGACACCCAGATCTAAGCCACCCCGACTACGCACAGCAACCGTCCCCGCCTGACGCTCTTTTTCACCAACCACCAGGATATAAGGGACCTTCTGCATACTGTGTTCACGAATTTTATAGGTAATTTTTTCACCACGGCAATCAGATTCTACTCTAAAGCCTTGTTTTTTCAGGCTTTGTGTGATTTCTGTTGCATATTCAGCAGTGGATTCAGAGATGCAGCAAACAACCGCTTGCACCGGTGCCAGCCAAGCTGGCAAGGCACCCGCATGGTTTTCGATCAACATGCCAATGAAACGCTCGAACGAACCCAAAATCGCCCGATGCAGCATCACCGGTGCAACGCGTTGATCGTTTGCGTCGACGAATTCGGCGCCCAAGCGCTGCGGCATCGAGAAATCAACCTGAATCGTGCCGCACTGCCAGTGGCGTCCGATAGCGTCTTTGAGCGTGTACTCAACCTTGGGGCCATAAAAGGCGCCTTCACCGGGCGAGACTTCAAAGTCACAACCTGTGCGCCGCAAGCTTTCCATTAATGCGTTTTCAGCCTTATCCCAGACCTCGTCGCTACCGATGCGTTTTTCAGGACGCGTCGCCACTTTGTACAAAATCTCGGTAAAGCCAAAGTCGGCATAAACCTTTTTCAAAAGTGCCGTGTAATTTGCGCACTCTTCTTGCATTTGTGCTTCGGTACAAAAGATATGACCGTCATCTTGTGTAAAACCGCGCACACGCATCATGCCGTGTAACGAACCTGAGGGTTCATTGCGGTGGCACTGACCAAACTCACCATAGCGCAGCGGCAAATCACGGTAAGAGTGCAGGCTTGAATTAAAAATTTGAACATGGCCTGGGCAATTCATGGGTTTCAAGCCATAGGTGCGATTTTCGGATTCAGTCGTGAACATGTTTTCACGATAGTTATCCCAGTGACCGGTTTTTTTCCAGAGTGACAAGTCAAGAATTTGGGGCGCCTTCACCTCTTGGTAGCCGTTATCGCGATACACGTTACGCATGTATTGCTCAACTTGCTGCCAGATTGCCCAACCCTTTGGGTGCCAAAAAATCAGGCCCGGGCCTTCTTCTTGAAAGTGAAACAGATCAAGCTCACGACCGATTTTGCGGTGGTCGCGAAGCTCGGCTTCTGCAAGCATATGCAGATGCGCGTCTTGGTCGTCTTTGTTCGCCCAAGCCGTGCCATAAATACGCTGCAACATTTCGTTGTTGCTGTCGCCGCGCCAATACGCGCCGGCTAGCTTCATCAGCTTAAAGACTTTGAGCTTGCCAGTATTGGGTACGTGCGGCCCACGGCATAAATCGATGA
>JABMMM010000124.1 GCA_013205565.1 Alcaligenaceae bacterium
CAACATTCATGAGCTTGGTTTAATTGTCGGGCGAGCGACCTCGACCGTGCCGCGGTATTACCGGGGGCGGGCGTGGCTTCTCACGCAAGCCGAAACGATCGAAGTGGTGGGCCCCGATAGCTCAGGCGAGGTTGAGCCGGTGTTGTTTTATGCAGAGGGCGAATGGTGGCTGACTGTTGGCTCCGATCACACCGACCGTCGGGTTGAAACCTATTCGATTGCGGTGTCTAAACAGTTGTGCCCTAAGCCGACGGGTGCTGCAGCGTGGCGCTGGTCTGACGTCTTGGCCTACCAAGACGAACTCGAACTGATCTCGCGTATTTTTGAAGAGGGCAAGTGGGTTGACTATCAGAGGGGCACCTTCGCCTCGATTCGACCGCTTGAATCTTTGCGTGATGGCTGTTTCGTGGGCCCACACATTGACGAAGGTAGTTTTGTTTCATGCGGCACGCTGGGTGCAATCCCAAACGCAAAGGGCGAGGGGATACGGGCTGCTGCTCAAATGGAACTTGAAATCCGCGACCCACGGCGCAAGCGCAGCATCAAACATCGTTACTCGGTTGACGTGCTGCCGCTGGTAGCTTAATTAATTTTTCTAACTTTTTTTATCCTTCATCATGACCCAAATCACGCAAACGATCGATCAACTCAACGCCCGTCTTGCTCGTGGTGAAACCACTCGCGAAGCGCTGGTCTCGCAGGCTTTAGAAAACGCTCAACACAGTTTGGCTAAAAGTGTCTTCACCAAGCTGTATCCAGAGGCAGCCCTTGCGGTGGCGCGACAAGCGGATGCGGCGCAGGCTGCAGGGCTTGAGCAACCCGCCTTGGCCGGTTTGCCTGTTTCGATTAAAGACCTTTATGGCGTGGCAGGCGAAACCACGATGTCGGGTTCAATCGTGTGCAAAGGCGAACCGGTGCAAACGCATGACGCCCCCGTCATTGCGCGACTGCGTGCTGCGGGCTCGGCCATTATTGGCAAAACAAATATGACCGAATTCGCTTTTTCCGGGATCGGCATCAATCCCCACTACGGTACCCCCATCAATCCGACTGACACCAAAGTGGCACGTGTGCCAGGCGGCTCGTCGTCGGGCGCGGCGGTCTCAGTGGCATTGGGGTTGGCCGTGGCAGGCCTGGGGTCGGATACGGGTGGCTCGATTCGTGTGCCTGCAGCACTTTGTGGCATCGTCGGTTTTAAGAGTTCTCAGTTTCGTGTGCCGCTGACGGGGGCGCTCGAGCTTGCCCGTTCGCTAGACACCGCGTGCGCCATGACGCGCAGTGTGCAAGATTGCCTGACCGTCGACGGTGTGCTCTCGGGGGCCCTGTTGAAGGTTAAACGCCGGCCCTTGTCTGGTATGCGTTTTGCGCTGCCGCAGACGACCTTGCTAGATGGCTTGGATGACACCGTGGCAAAGGCCTTTGCACGTAGCGTCTCCGCGCTGTCGGCTGCAGGTGCGCAGATCATTGAGATCCCGTTGGCTGAGTTAGCTGAAATCCCTAAGCTCAATGCGCCCGGTGGGCTATCACCGGTTGAGGCCTATGCCGTGCATCATGCGCGTCTGGCCAAGTCAAAAGAAGGCTTTGATCACCGCGTGGCTGCCCGTATTGCGTTGGGCGCGCCGGTGACCGCGCAGCAGTATCTTGCTATGCTCGACAACCGCTTGGGTTGGATTGCAAGAGTTGAACGTGCGCTCGAAGGGTTTGATGCGGTGCTTTGCCCAACCACCCCAATTATTGCGCCAGAGATCGCGAAGCTTGAAGCCTCGGACGAAGCGTTTTTTAAGGCGAATGGCCAGATGTTGCGCAACACGTTTGCTTTCAACTTTTTGGACGGCTGCTCCTTTAGCTTGCCTTGCCACCATGCTGGCGAGCAGGCGGTCGGTTTGATGCTGTCGTCGGTGAGGGGTGATGATGCGGCATTGGCGGCAGTGGCGCTGGCGGTCGAGGCGGCACTGGCAACCCGGTAGAGATGTCAAGAACACGCTGAAAGCACCTGAAATCGATCGAAACAAGTGGTCGTACCCTTGCCCCTTACGCTAGGCATTTAACGGCTCTAAGCTACTCCTCAGTTTCACTCAACAGAGGAGTACAACATGAAAGTCTTGCGCGGTATGGTTGTTGGGGTGTCGTTGTTGCTGACGGGCTGTGTGGCCTATGGCCCTCAGGCGGGGGCGCATGGTTACGGTTACGGGTATGGTTCAGGGTACGCGTACAGACCTGCGTATCCCGTGTACGTGGCGCCCTACCCAACCGTAGTCGTGCCGGCTGTCAGATATCCGCGCTATCGGCCTCACGGGCATCACGATAGGCCTTACGGGCATCGCCGTTGGCACCACTAGGGCGTATGGCCGAGACGGGGCTTTTCGCTCAATCAGGTAAAGTGTGGGTACTTGCCTCGGCTGGAGCCTAACAGACGGCCTCCTATTTTCTGAAAGGCAAGCTTTTACGGAGTGGTCATTGAAAGTCCCGCAACGCCTTGCACCTTTGGTAGAAGAAGGCTTAGTCGACGAAGTGCTCAGCCAACTCATGAGTGGCAAAGAAGCCACCGTTTATGTGGTGCGGTGCGGCGACTCTGTGCGTTGTGCCAAAGTGTACAAAGACGCCAAGCAGCGCAGCTTCAAAAATGCGGTGTCTTACACCGAGGGCCGCAAAGTTAAAAACAGCCGCCAAGCCCGCGCCATGGAAAAAGGCACGCGCTACGGCCGACAAATGCAAGAAGAAGCCTGGCAAAATGCTGAGGTCGATGCGTTGTTTCGTTTGGCAAACGCTGGTGTGCGCGTGCCACAGCCTTATATTTGTACTGACGGTGTCTTGTTGATGGAGCTCGTCACAGACGCTGATGGACAAGTGGCGCCGCGCCTGAACGACGTTGAACTGACTGCAGAGTCGGCGCTTGAGCACCACGCGTATCTGATTAAACAGGTCGTCCGTATGCTCTGCGCCGGGGTGATCCATGGCGACTTGTCTGAATACAATATTTTGATGGCAGCCAGCGGCCCAGTGATTATTGATTTGCCGCAGGCTGTCGATGCTGCGGGTAATAACGAAGCCGCTGCTATGCTTTCGCGCGATGTGCAAAATCTGGCTGTTTATTTTGGTCAGTTTGCCCCGCAGTTGCTGACAACAGCCTATGCCAAAGAAATCTGGCAGCACTATGTCGCTAGCACCTTGACGCCTGAAACGCCGTTAACAGGCTTTGTGGCGGCCGATACGACACCTGTTGATATGGCCGGGTTAATGCAAGAAATCGAAGACACCCGCCGCGAAGAGCAAGAGCGCAGGTTGCGTTTGCAAGAACGCGATTAAGGGAATTGTCAGTCTCATGGCTATAATCGAGTGAACATATAGCCAATCACTTGAACCTTGCCATGACCGCACAATCTTCGCTTGCTTTTCAGTCGACCAAGTCTTCTCAGCCTACCCCTCAGGCCGAACGCGAGGCAATCGTCGCTAACCCCGGGTTTGGTAAGTACTTTACCGATCACATGGTATCGATTGACTGGACCTTAGAGCGGGGTTGGCACGATGCCGCGCTTAAGCCTTACGGCCCCTTGATGCTGGATCCGGCTTCGTCGGTCTTGCATTACGCCCAAGAGATTTTTGAAGGCCTGAAAGCTTATCGTCACCCCGACGGTTCAATCTGGACGTTCCGTCCTGAAGAAAACGCTGCGCGGCTGCAGCGCTCGGCAAAGCGACTGGCCTTGCCGCCGCTACCGACAGATTTATTTCTTGAGTCGATCAAGCAACTTGTTCACGCTGACGCCAACTGGGTGCCAGGTGCGGGCGAAATGAGCTTGTATCTTCGGCCTTTCATGATCGCCAATGAAAGCTTTTTAGGTGTGCGTTCAGCGCACCGTGCGGCTTACTATGTGATCGCGAGCCCTGCAGGTCCTTACTTTGCCAAGGGCGTTGCGCCTGTGATGATTTGGTTAGCTGAAGATCACTCTCGTGCGGCGTTTGGTGGTACAGGTGCTGCCAAGTGTGGCGGTAACTATGCAGCCTCGCTGTTGCCTCAGCAAGAAGCTTACGAAAACGGCTGCCCACAGGTTTTGTTTTTAGATTCGCAAGAAGGTAAGTACATCGAAGAGCTTGGTGGGATGAATGTATTTTTGGTGCTCAAAGATGGCACGCTCGTGACGCCCGAATTAACCGGAAGCATTCTTGAAGGCGTGACACGCATGAGCATTATCCAACTTGCGCGTGACCGCGGCCATAAAGTTCAAGAGCGCAAAATTACCATTGATGAGTGGCGCAACGGTATTGCCTCGGGTGAAGTCACCGAGGCCTTTGCCTGTGGTACGGCGGCGGTGGTAACACCTATTGCTGCGCTCAAGGGCCGAGGCTTTATCGCGGGTGACGAAAACGCACCCGCCGGAAAGCTCACCATGTCTCTGCGGCAAGAGCTCACCGATATTCAGTCGGGGCGCTTGCCCGATCGCCATGGTTGGATGTTGCGTTTGGTTTAAGGCGCTGGCTTTAGTACCAGCAACAGCATCAGTTGGTATTGTGCGGCGTCAAGACAGGGCTGCTTATTCATTAAATCCATTAACAACTGATCGGCCAAAATGACCTGGTCCGCGGGTAGCTCTTTCATGACGGCTGAATACACCGCAAAGCGTCCGCCGTTTGCCCAGGCTTGAATCGCCTGCTCATGCGCCTGAGTATGTTTTAGCTTTTGTTGAGTGCGCTTCAGGCGTTGTCGGTCGGCCTCGACGCTGCCGTAAGGGGTGCGTGCTTCGGTTTGCCCCGAACCTCTCAGCACCCTGAGACGCGCCGCTGTGCGAATGGTCAGGTAATCGGCCTGCGTGACGAGGCGTGCACGTTCAAGCAATTGGATTTGCGCCAACAGCAACTCAGGTTGGGCATCGACTTGCGCGGCGAGTTTTTTTAAGCTCGCGGGCACCCGCTGCCCACGTTGCTCGAGCAAGGATCGATAGCGTTGCGCAGTGAACTGCGCTTGGCCTGCAGGGATTGAACGTGGGAGTGGCATCTGTAGATTCCCTCAAGGCCGCATAGTATACCTTAGCGATTTAAATTAGTACATCTTAAGTGATTTATACGCTACATCCAGATGGAATAGCAATATTTAACCAGTTGAAAATGTTGATGAATTCAAAATATATCCAGATTTGTTACATAGTGGTCGGCGGTCTGTTTTTACTATGGCCAGCCATCTATAACGGCTATCCGCTGGCCTACAGCGACTCGCATGTGTTCATCTCGCAGCCTGTGGCCGGTTTTATGAATTGGGATAAGCCCTTTGTCTATGGGCCTTTGATCCTTTTGTTCCATGCCTGGCAAACTCTTTGGCTGGTGGTTGTCGCTCAGGCCCTGTTGGTCTCGCACCTACTCTGGCTAATCGTGGTCGCTCTGATGCCCGAGCACAAGCGCGTTGACGCGATTGACTCGCGCCCACCGACAGCAGGCTGGTCCTTGGGCAAGCGTCATCTGTTGACGTGCGGTGCACTTGCGCTATTCAGTACGGCCCCGTGGTTCGTGAGCTTTTTGATGCCCGATATTTATGCGGCCATGGCGGTGTGTTGTATTTTTTTATTAGGATTTTCTACGCGTTTAACGCGCGTTGAGAGTGCTTGGCTGGTGTTGCTGGGTGCCTTAGCGATCGCGGTGCACCTTTCGCATCTTGTGATTGCCGCCGCGTGTATGTTTGGCGTGCTGTGTCTGAGTTGGCGTCGTCTAAGCGTCGCAGCCTTGCCCTTGGTGGGTGCCATCATCATTTTGCTTGGCACTAATTTTTATGCGTTTCAAAAAGCCACGATCTCGCCACATGGGTCAGTCTTTATGCTTGCGCGCCTGTCGGGCGATGGCAACACCAAAGAGATTCTTGAAAAATATTGCGCGCAAAAAAACTGGTATCTCTGCGCCTGGGTCGATCGATTACCTGCAGATAGCGATGATTTTTTGTGGAACGGTCAGGGCCCCGTCTGGAGTCATCCCGGAGGGCCGATCGGTCTGGCGCCAGAGGCCTCAGAGATTGTGTCCTATGTACTGCGTACCAGACCTTGGCCGGTCTTGCTGTCTGGTCTGAAAAACATGGCTGAGCAGTTGTGGATGATTCAGTTGGGCGACACCTTGCATCCTGATCACTTAGATGTGACGGTTGCTAAAAGTGTTCGCCAGTATTTTGCGCCTGCAGAGCTCGAGCGCCTGAATCGCTCACGACAAATGAAAGATACGCTTGCTGCCGATGCCGTCTGGTTGAGTCGTGTGAGTGTGTGGGTGTTTTATTTTGCCGTAGTGTTTGGATTTTATTTACTGTTCAATGCCTGGCGCAAGCGCGACGCACGCCTGAGCGGTCGGCAAACGAACGCAGCATTAGACCGTGAGCCACCGCACGCCCAGCTTGATGGTCAGCACACTAAATTAGTGGTCAGTTTTATTCTGATGCTTTGGCTCGGTGTCGCGGCTAACGCGTTCGCGACCGGTGCGCTTTCAAAGCCGCATCATCGTTATCAGGCCCGGATCGCTTGGTTACTGGTGTTGCCACCACTGCTGCTATGGCGCGATCCAGTGCGGTCTGCGCCGGCGAAGCCGACTTAGCGGGCGTTGCTAAAGGGGCTAGTCGGTGGCAGAGATCTCGCGATTCAAGCACATGATGTTTTATCCTGAAAAGTAAAAGTACATCGTAAACCTCAAGCAAGAAGTGTGCCGGAAAGCTTGCGCCCCAGCCGCATCATGGGTTTTTCGACTGCGTAATAAATAAGTGCTGAGAGCACGATCGAGCCAAGGACGGAAAGTAGTAAATAAACTGCGAGGTGAGCCTCGGCGAGCCACGGCAAGCGACCATCGCGCAGCAGTACGAAGAGCGTGTAAAACACAATAGGGTGAAACAGATACATTGAATAGCTGATTTCGCCTAACCAGGTGGTGACACGGTGATTGATCTTTAGTGTCGTCGACAGCAGGATAAACAAGCCTAGCCCTAAAGACACCGGGGGCATAAATACTGTTAATTTTGATGCCAAAGCGCTTGGTAAGTACGCGTAAAACATCCAAGTGAGCAGGGGCGCGGCACAAATACCCAGCGCAAACAAAATAAAGACGACCAGAACCACCCGAGAGAAGTGCTGAGTGCCGTCAGCTTGCGCGCGATCATGCCAGCAACGAAACAGAGCCCCCCAAAACATGATCGCAATAAACAGCCCGTACTCTGTGAGGTAGTTTAAAAAGGGACCCGCGCTGGCAGGATTGAGCCATTGGGGATTGAGCCAATGCACGCACCGCGGTAGCACTGCAAAAACGATCGGCCCGCCGAACATGCCCACCACCAGCCAGCGCGGTTGCTGCAAAACCTTAAACGTAAATAGAAGCGCGCAGGCGATATAAAAAATTAACTCTAGGCGTAGAGTCCAGTAAAGACCCAACACGTCTGGTGCGCCAAAGACGCTCTGAATTATCGTCAGATTCAGCAACACCGTTTGGGATGAGAAGGGCGTCATCAAGAACAGCCCAAGCAGGGCTGCAGCCACGACCGACACCCAATAGGCTGGATACAGCCTGAAGACCCTGCGGATGAAAAAGACTCGCAGTGCGTCTAAGGTCGTTTGGTTGCCAACTGCCCGCAAACTCGAGGGGATCACAAAGCCGCTGATGGCAAAAAACAGTATCACCCCAATGCGTCCGGTATCGATTGCCGCTGAAATTTTATAGAGCAGACCACCGGTCGGAGGCGTAGGCAATTGCATGAAAGCGTCGGTGGCGTGCAGCCAGATCACCAATAAGGCTGCAAGCCCGCGCTGCGCGTCGATATAACCAAAGCGCTGAGCCGGCGTTGCGGTCACCCGCCTTAATCCGCTTTAATATTGTTATCTTTAATGAGCTTGCCATACAAGGCATATTGCTTTTGTGTGGCCTGACCAAACTCAGCGGCGCTGGTGCCACGGATTGTTACGCCTAAGGCAATCAGGCGCTCACGTGTCTGCGGATC
>JABMMM010000125.1 GCA_013205565.1 Alcaligenaceae bacterium
CCCATAAACCAAGCTGCCGGTGACAAAGTTTCCGTATTGGGAGTTGTTGTCGTTGCGCACGCTGGCCTGTATCGCCTGCGGTCCCCAGCTGCCGCGATAAATACCGAAAAGTGAATTGGTCGAGCGCGCCGTTTGCTGATAATTGACGAACGAGGCTTGCGGATACCCGCCGTTTGACAGAACGCCGTCGACGCTTTGCTCTAGGCGCTCGTAGCCCACCGAGACGCTTTGCGTCGGCGAGAACTTCAAATCGTTTTGCCACAAATACTGACTTTGGCGAGTCTCAAAGTGCTGTTTACCATCCGCTGGATTTGAGGGAACGAGTTCTGCGCCCGCATTGATGGTCTGATAGCGCTCCGTTGTAAAACCTGCCCGCAAGGTGCTGGTCCAAAACTCCGACAGTTTATTTTTGCTGGTCAGCATATTTGTGCTGACGGTTTGAATGCCACGATCGTTGAAGTAGGGCAAGCCCGCGTCATAGGCACCATTCACGTTTGACTGATAGCTCTGTACCGTGAGTGTCTGTCCGGGTTTCCAGGTGTAGCCCAGCGTGCCCCCGACGTTGCTGCGGTAATACGAGTCTTTATCTGGGTTGTAGTAATAATTACTGGGCTTGGTGGCATTGGTGCCACCGCTCTGGCCATAGCCACCAAACAAGCTGTAAACCCAGCCCTCTGAGGCGCCCGAAAATCCCGCGTCGTACTGTGTCGCGGCATAACTGCCGATGCCTGCGTTGGCATAGGCCGAAAACGGCCGGTCTTGGTCACCTCGCGTAATGATGTTGACCACGCCACCGATGGCGTCAGCGCCATACAGACTGCTGCTCGTGCCACGTACCACCTCGATACGTTCGATGCTGTTGAGTGGAATCGCGCCCAACGGCGCGTTACCGCTCGTGGCGCTGTTTATGCGCAAGCCGTCGATCAAAATCAACGATTGATTGCTATTCGTGCCGCGAATGTTAATGCTGCTGGTGGTCTGCGGGCCACCATAATTCAACCCCTCAATACTGTGTTCACGCAGCAGTGCGTCAGACAAGGTTCCGTTAGGCAGCGTGTCGAGCTCGTCGCGACCAATGACGCTGTTGTCGCCGAGCGTGTCCGCCAAGGGCTCGGAGGCGCGCCCAGGTGTGACGACGATGGTGGCAAGTTGTGGGGTCGGGGAGGGGTTGGGTTCGCTTGTGGTTTGGGCGAGCGTGCCGCCCGTTAGCGCCCAGACCGCGGCAGCGGCGCAGAGCCGCAAAGTAGAAGAGTGCATCTGTAAAACCTCGAAAGAGCCTGCGTCCCCGCAGACCTTGAACGTTCAAAAAAGAGTCAGTGCCTAAAAGGCTCTTGCTCTTTGCTTAAACTGGCCGGTATCGGGCTGGCGCTCGGGTTTATTGACTAAAACCGTAGCGTTGACCGTTGCGGGGGCAGCACAGGCATAACCGTCTTGCGACGTATTTCCCTGTTTCCCGTTTAACTTTCCCAATGCGACGAATACCTTTTTTGGGCATCACGTGACGGCATCGAAAGCACCAATTCTGTCACCGATGTTACACCAGTCTGTTTTTGGTAAAATTCAATATTCGTTGCCCGAGGCTTTTGCGGCTCGACCCAAACAAAGCAACTTGCCAGTGGTTTTTCAGTTTTCAGTGCTTGAACGCGAGGGCGCTGTCAACCCGGTGCAGTGGTTCTGTGCATCGTCACTTAAATTTTTAGCGTCGTGATGTCACACCCTAAACTGCCCTACCCGCTTGCAAGCTATACCCGCGGTGCTTCTTTTGCACGTGCGCTCGGTGCGCGCATCATGATCCTTGATGGCGCCATGGGTACGATGATTCAGCAGTACAAACTTTCTGAAGCTGACTTTCGTTCTGAACGCTTCGCCGCACATGGCAAAGACGTCAAGGGTAACAACGAGTTGTTGTCACTCACGCGCCCCGATATCATTCTTGAAATTCATAAACAGTACTTGGCTGCTGGTTGCGACGTCATTGAAACCAACACGTTTGGGGCAACAACGATTGCACAGGGCGATTACGACTTAGCTGAGATTGCCTACGAACTGAATTTAATATCTGCACAACTTGCTCGCCAAGCCTGTGACGCGCACAGTACGCCCGAGCGTCCGCGGTTTGTCGCGGGCGCACTCGGCCCGCAGCCTAAAACGGCGTCTATCTCGCCCGATGTGAATGATCCGGGCGCGCGCAACGTGACCTTCGATGAGTTGCGCGTGGCTTACACCGAGCAACTCAACGGGTTGCTAGACGGGGGCGTTGATCTTATTTTGATCGAAACGATTTTTGATACGCTGAACGCGAAGGCAGCGATCTTTGCCGTCGAAGAAGTTTTTGAGGCGCGCGGCGAGCGCCTTCCCGTGATGGTTTCGGGTACCGTTACCGATGCGTCGGGGCGGATCCTATCGGGTCAGACGGTCGAAGGTTTCTGGAATTCAGTGCGCCATGCCCGACCCATCACGATTGGTTTGAATTGCGCGCTCGGTGCAGCCTTAATGCGGCCCTATATCGCCGAACTGTCCAAAATCTGCGACACCTATGTCTGTGTGTATCCCAACGCCGGCTTGCCAAACCCCATGAGCGATACCGGCTTTGACGAAACTCCGGCCGATACCTCAGCCTTGCTCGAAGAGTTCGCACGTGCAGGGCTGGTCAATATGGCTGGGGGCTGTTGCGGCACGACGCCCGAGCACATCGAGGCCATCGCAGCCAAAGTGACGTCGTTGCCAGTACGCGTGGTGCCAGACATCGCTGTTAAAACGCGCTTATCTGGCCTCGAGGCCTTAAATATTGACGACGAGTCTTTGTTTGTGAACGTCGGCGAGCGTGCAAACGTAACCGGCAGCAAAGCCTTTGCCCGACTAATTCGCGAAGAAAAGTACGATGAGGCAGTGGCCGTGGCGCGACAACAGGTCGAAAACGGTGCGCAAATCATTGACGTCAACATGGATGAAGCCATGCTTGATTCGGCTGCGTGCATGCACCGGTTTTTGAACATGATCGCCTCTGAGCCTGATATCGCGCGCGTGCCGGTAATGATTGATAGTTCAAAATGGTCAGTCATTGAAACAGGCCTGAAGTGTGCGCAGGGCAAGTCGATTGTGAACTCAATTTCGTTAAAAGAGGGAGAAGAGCCCTTCTTGAAGCAGGCGCGCTTGTGCCGCTTGTACGGTGCCGCTGCGGTCGTGATGGCGTTTGACGAAAAAGGTCAGGCCGATAGCCTTGAGCGTCGGAAACTGATTTGTACGCGTGCCTATCATTTATTGATCGAGAAAGTCGGGTTTCCACCTGAAGACATTATTTTTGATCCAAACGTATTCGCCATCGCCACTGGTATCGATGAACATAACCACTATGCGGTGGATTTTATTGAAGCCACCAAATGGATTCGCGAGAACCTGCCCCACGCACGTATTTCTGGCGGAGTCTCGAACGTCAGCTTTTCGTTCAGGGGCAACGAGCCCATCCGAGAGGCGATCCACACTGTGTTTTTGTATCACGCCATCCGCGAGGGAATGACGATGGGGATCGTGAATGCGGGACAATTGGGCGTGTACGCCAATATCAACTCAGCGCTGCGCGAATTGGTTGAAGACGTGGTGCTTGATCGTGAATAAAACGAGTGCTTTGGGAAAAAAAGACCCCAACGATACGCGCACACCCACCGAGCGTCTAGTTGAGTTTGCCGAAAACTTTAAAGGCAACGGCATCAAGCGCGAAGAGGATCTTGCGTGGCGCCAGCAGTCTGTAGAAAAGCGCCTAGCGCACGCCATGGTGCATGGCATGACGCAGTTCATTGTTGAAGATACTGAAGAAATTCGTCAGCAGATTGACGATCGTAAAGGGCGCCCCATCGAGGTCATCGAGGGCCCGCTCATGGATGGCATGAACATCGTGGGCGATTTGTTTGGCGAAGGCAAAATGTTTTTGCCGCAAGTGGTGAAATCTGCTCGCGTGATGAAACAAGCCGTGGGCCATCTCATTCCGTTTATCGAAGCCGAAAAAAAGCTGATCGAAGCCGCGGGCGGCGATGTGCGCGCAAAAGGCAAGATCGTGATCGCGACCGTCAAGGGCGATGTCCACGATATCGGCAAAAATATCGTGACGGTGGTGCTTCAGTGTAATAACTTTGAAGTCGTCAATATGGGTGTGATGGTACCAGCTGCCGAGATTCTGGCGCGTGCCAAAGCTGAAAAGGCTGACATTGTTGGCCTGTCGGGCTTGATTACGCCTAGCCTCGAAGAGATGGCCTACGTTGCCAGCGAGATGCAATGCGATGACTATTTTCGCAGCCGTAAAATCCCCTTGATGATTGGTGGCGCCACCACAAGCCGTGTGCATACGGCAGTCAAAATTGCGCCACATTACGAAGGCCCCGTGATTTACGTACCCGATGCCAGCCGTTCGGTGGGAGTCGCGCAAAATCTGGTGTCTGAAACCGCCAATACCTATCTTGAAGAGCTTGCGGTTGAATACGAAGATGTGCGTCGACGTCACGCTGCACGTAAAGCCACACCGCTGCTGTCTTTGCTTGACGCGCGTGCGGCAAAGCCCGTGATTGGTTGGGCGGGTTATACGCCGCCACGTCCTAAATTTATCGGGCGACGCACCTTTAAAAATTTCGACTTAGCTGAGCTGGCAAGCTTTATCGACTGGACGCCCTTTTTTCAAACCTGGAGTCTGTTCGGACCATTTCCGGCAATCCTCGAGGACAAAATAGTAGGCGAACAGGCGCGCTCGGTTTACGCAGACGGGCAGGAGATGCTCAAGCGCATGATCGCCGGGCGTTGGCTCACTGCCAACGGCGCCGTGGCGTTTTACCCGGCCAATACTGTGAATGACGACGACATCGAAATTTATACAGACGAAACTCGCGAAAAGGTATTGTTCACTTGGCGCGGCCTGCGTCAGCAGGGCATTAAACGCGAAGGCGTTGAGAATAAATGCTTGGCTGACTTTATTGCACCTAAAGATTCTGGTGTCATGGATTACCTTGGCTTGTTCGCAGTCACCGCAGGTTTAGGAATCGAGAAAAAAGAAAAAGAATTTGAACGTGCCAACGATGACTATTCGGCCATCCTGTTTAAATCATTGGCAGACCGTTGCGCCGAGGCGTTTGCCGAGGCCCTTCACGCGCGCGTACGCAAAGATATTTGGGGCTACGTGCCCGATGAAACCTTGACCAACGAGCAAATGATCAAAGAGACGTATCAAGGGATACGACCTGCACCGGGTTATCCTGCCTGCCCAGAGCACGTGGTCAAGCGCGAAATGTTTGAAGTACTCGACGGCGGCGATATCGGCATGATGCTGACAGAGAGTTATGCCATGCACCCAGCCGCCAGCGTATCAGGATTTTATTTTAGCCACCCACAGTCGCAGTACTTTAGTGTGGGCATCATTGGCGATGATCAAGTCGCGGATTACGTCAAGCGCACAGGTCGCACAGAAAAAGACGTCAAAAGAACTCTGGCGCCTAATCTAGGTTGATGAGTGGTGTGCGCCCAGAGGTTTGCTATTACCAAGCAAGCGTTTCAAGCAAAAATGCAGCCGCGACTGCCGCAGCTAAGACTGCAGTGACCCAGTTGGGGCCCAGCGCGCTGGGTTGGCTTTCAACGTAACGATACAGAAGCGCACCTGCCCCAACTGAGATCAAGACAGCAAGCATCATGCCTAGCGCGTTGATGAGCACCCCGGTCGGGAAAAGCTTCGCCCACAGCGCGTTCATCCCGATGATAAAGCCATAGTGAATTAAAAAAATGGAATACGACCGCTGCCCCAACCACGTCAACAGACCTGGGCGCGGCCAAAGCGCCAGCCAGCCGCGTTGGCCCGCGAGGGCAACAATGATTGCAGTGGCCAGTGCCACGACGATCGGATTGCGAAATTGCAACCACAAGGCCACTGAGCCAAGTGCCGTGATTGTTAATAGAAAGATGCCACCTAAGGTGTTGCGCGTTGACCAGTAGGCCAACATTCCTAGCGCGTAGGCGCCAAAGAAGTAGGGGGCGTAGTCCTCATATTGATCGTGGCGATTCAGCACCCACAACGAGGCGGCAGCTAGCGCGATCATTAAACACGGAAATACCCAGCGCCAGGTAGACGCCACGCGCGCACTGAATGCGGTCACCAATACCGTCAAGATGAATAGTTGAAAATCAATCGCGACATACCAAACCCCAGCGGATAAGGCTTCAACCCCGGTGAGGTCGTGCAGTAACAAGGCGTGCGCTAGTAACTGTGCCAAGCTTGGCGGTGCTGAAAGCGAGTCGTGTATAAACCAAGGCCTGACAAGTGCGGTGATTAAGATTGCAGAGGCAATCGCAAACAAAAAAGGCGTGACCAAGCGGCGGTAGCGTTTAAAGATCAGGCCCAAGGCCGAGGTCGCCGAAGAGGTAGAGGGTTGTCCTTCGGGCGCAAGTTGAGACGCGACTAAAAACCCAGCCAACACAAAAAACACTTGCACGGCTAAGCGCGCGTAGACCTCAAGTCCACCGATGAGTGCAGGGAAATCAGCGCGCACCACGTCAGACATCGGCCCATACACTGCAAGATGGTGCAGCACAATGGCGATGCAGCCGAGGCCTTTTATGGCATCCAGCAGGGGCAGGCGAGATCGTGTCATCAGGTTTAAATGATCAAGCCCTGCTTGACGCAGGGCCTGATCGTTTGCCCTTGAGCATTCGCACTTAAAAGCACGAAGCTCTTAAGTTTTGTGATAAATCTCAGAGCCTTTTTTGACAAACTCAATCGCTTTTTCTTGCATGCCGGCCTTGAGTGCAGCTTCGTTTTCGACACCGAGCTTTTTAGCGTAATCGCGCACATCTTGCGTAATTTTCATGCTGCAAAAGTGTGGGCCGCACATTGAACAGAAGTGTGCCACTTTCATTGAGTCTTTAGGCAAAGTCTCATCGTGAAAGTCTTTGGCTGTGTCAGGATCCAGGCCAAGATTAAACTGATCATCCCAGCGAAACTCAAAGCGCGCCTTCGATAAGGCATTGTCACGGATGGCCGCACCCGGATGTCCTTTGGCCAGATCTGCTGCGTGAGCCGCGATCTTGTAGGTGATGATGCCGTCTTTGACGTCTTTTTTGTTAGGCAAGCCCAAGTGTTCTTTGGGTGTGACATAACAGAGCATCGCAGTGCCATACCAGCCGATCAGCGCCGCGCCAATGCCGGAGGTAATGTGGTCATAGCCTGGTGCAATATCGGTGGTCAAAGGGCCCAAGGTGTAGAAGGGCGCTTCATCGCAATGCTTGAGCTGCATTTCCATATTTTCTTTGATCAATTGCATGGGCACGTGGCCCGGGCCTTCGATCATGACTTGCACGTCGTGCTGCCAGGCCACCTTGGTGAGCTCACCCAAGGTTTTTAATTCAGCAAACTGCGCTTCGTCATTGGCGTCAAAGCCAGAACCTGGGCGCAAGCCATCGCCAAGCGAAAAGCTTACATCATAGGCCTTCATGATTTCGCAAATGTCTTCAAAGCGCTCGTATAAGAAACTTTCTTTGTGATGCGCCAGACACCACTTCGCCATGATTGAGCCGCCGCGCGACACAATGCCCGTCATGCGGTCAGCCGTCATCGGGATAAAGGGCAGACGCACGCCTGCATGAATCGTGAAGTAATCCACTCCCTGCTCGGCCTGCTCGATGAGCGTGTCGCGAAAGATTTCCCAAGTGAGGTCTTCGGCTTTGCCGTCCACTTTTTCAAGCGCTTGGTAAATCGGCACGGTACCAATCGGCACAGGTGAATTGCGCAAAATCCATTCGCGTGTTTCGTGGATATTTTTGCCTGTTGATAAATCCATTACGGTGTCGCCACCCCAACGAATGGACCAGGTCATTTTTTCAACTTCTTCAGCAATGCTTGAACTCACGGCCGAGTTGCCGATATTGGCATTAATCTTGACCAAAAAGTTACGCCCAATCGCCATCGGCTCAACTTCAGGGTGATTGATGTTGAGTGGGATGATGGCGCGACCACGTGCGATCTCTGAACGCACAAATTCGGGCGTCATGGTGCTGGGGATCGAGGCACCAAAGGACTCACCTGGATGTTGACGCAACATGCGGCGCGCCATTTTTTCACCTTCTGGGCCGGTAGCGCGCAGGCTTTCAATGTATTGTTCTCGGCGCAGGTTTTCCCGAATCGATACGTACTCCATTTCAGGGGTAATGATGCCGCGGCGGGCGTAGTGCATTTGCGATACGTTGGCGCCTGCTTTGGCGCGTCGTGGATGACGACGCAAGTCAAAACGCATGGCTGTGAGCTTCGGATCAACCAAACGCTCTTGGCCGTAAACGCTGCTTGGGCCAGCCAGAACTTCTGTATCGCCGCGCTCTTCGATCCAAGCCCGACGCATGTCTGGCAAGCCACGACGAATATCAATTTTGACTGCGGGGTCAGAGTAGGGGCCGCTGCAGTCATAGACCGTTAAGGGTGGATTTTTTTCACCGCCAAACGAGGTCGCAGTATCTTCTTGCTCGATCTCGCGAAACGGCACGCGAATATCAGGGCGCGAACCGATCTCGTAGACTTTGCGCGATTTTGGCAAAGGCGCAACCGCAGCCGCATCAACTGCAGCGGTAGCAGCTAAAAATTTTGGGGTGGCATTCATTGAAAGGCTCCGTTTTTTAATTGGAGCCGAATCGGGATGGATTCCGAGCAGGTCGGAAAGCGCTCCCAGCTTCGGCATTATCCGTACTGGTACGAAGGGACTCTCTCAACCTGGCACATGCCAAGTACCCCCGCATTCAAGTGCAAAGTATAGGGCAGGATGGTCTGGTTTGACAGCGATGCCCGCATCAATCTCAAAGAATGATGAGGTTATCCCTGTGGACTAACTCTTCCTCAGTCATCACGCCAAGAATATCGGCGATTTTGCTTGAGGGCTGACCCATGATGCGTCGCGCATCCGAGGAGG
>JABMMM010000126.1 GCA_013205565.1 Alcaligenaceae bacterium
GACCCAAGCACCAATCAAGTCGTCGGCTTAGTCTTGGTTCAGCTACATGCAAAAGAGATGGCGGTTGCGGGTTTAGTCAAACAGCAGTGTTTGGATTTAAAAGGACCCAAGACGCTTGACGAAGCCAAATTTGAAGACGAAAACTGGCAGGCAATGTTGACCAGACTGCGGACTTCCGTCGAAACACTTGCGATCGAGTTCATGACAGGTCATGCGTTAAATGAATCTTGGTCAAAAGATGATTTGAAGTATTGCGATGTCTTGCCCTTACTGCGCCTGTCTGAAGATGAGCCCGATGATGAGTGAGCGACAACCCAGCGATGCGGCGATCAGGCTTCAGGCCACCGACCCCAGACATTCGTTTTTAGTGCAGGCCCCAGCAGGTTCTGGAAAAACAGAGCTCTTGACGGATCGAATTCTGGCGTTGCTAAGCACGGTTAAAAGACCTGAAGACATTGTCGCCATTACCTTCACGCGCAAAGCGGCCGCCGAAATGCACGAGCGCGTGCTTGAAAAACTAACTAAAGGGCTAAGCGACATGCCGCCCGCGCTTGAGCATGAGCGCCGGAGTTGGGAAATGGCGCGCAAGGTGCTTGAGCGTGATCGAGAGTATCAATGGGAGATCCTGCAGTATCCCGCGCGCTTGACGATTCGTACGATCGATTCGTTTTGCGCCTCGCTGGTGCGTGCGATGCCCTGGATGTCTTCGATGGGCGGTCTGCCCGGTATTTCGGAAGACGCGCGGCCGCATTATCTTGCCGCAGCGACCGCGACACTTGAGCTTGCTGCTTCAGAGCCTGAGGTGAAGCGTTTGCTTCAACATATGGATTTGGACGTGACAGCGACGCGCGATGCGTTGGCCGATATGCTGAGTCAGCGCGATCAATGGTTGCCGCACGTGCAGCAGGTCGGACGCATAGGGTCGGCTGAGCAAGACTCTGGCCGCGACAACTTAGAACATAACTTACAGCAGGCGATCGAAAGGGATCTTGAGCGGTTGCTTGCGCAAATGCCGGCCGGCTGGGCGCAAGCGCTTGCACCCTTTGGGCATTACGCTGCCAACAATCTGATGGCGACCGGAGCAGGTCATCCCATCGAGGCCCTGTTGGACTGGTCTGGTGAGGAATTCGAAGCAAGCATCGATGAGCTTGACCGTTGGAAAGGTCTCGCGGCGTTGTTGTTGAAAAAAGATGGTGATTTTCGTCAGACGGTTGACAAAGCGACTGGGTTCCCACCTGGCCCCGAGTCCAAATCGCTAAAGGCTGATTTGCTGGAATGGCTTGACGCACAACGAACAAGCGACGAGGCTCTTGTACGGCCCGAGTGGGTGCTTCGTCTGGCCGCGATTGCTCAGGCGCCGCAGGCTGAATTTACCGCCGGGCAGTGGTCCATCATTCAGGCACAAATTCGGTGTTTGAATCTGGCTGCGGGCCAGTTGGTGCTGCAATTTATACGGGCGGGTGAAGTTGATTTTATTGAGATTGCGCGCCGTGCGGACTTGGCGCTCGGGCACTCAGACGAGCCGACCGAGCTCTTACTTAAGCTCGACGCAAGCATTCAACATTTATTAATTGATGAGTTTCAAGACACGAGCCTTTCACAGATTTCGCTCATTACGAAGCTCACTTCGGGTTGGCAGCAAGGTGATGGACGAAGTTTGTTCTTGGTGGGCGATCCGATGCAGTCAATCTATCGGTTTCGCAAAGCGGACGTCAGTCTGTTTATTAAAGTGCGAGATCAGGGCTTAGAGGGGCTGGCCCTGACCTGTTTGCAGTTGACCGATAATTTTCGCTCTCAAGGTAAGATCGTGCAGTGGGTCAACGCGACCTTTAAGCCGATGTTGCCCGAAACGGATGATCCGACGATTGGCGCGATTTCGTATGCGACGTCGGTGGCTTTTAAAGCCGACACGGCGCTCGAGGCTGTGCAGTACCATTCATTTTTGCCTGGTGATGAACAAACCTCGCAGCAACGCGTCGTTGAGTTGGCGCGTCAGGCGTTGGCGCAGTTTAATCAGCCCCAGCACAAGCACCCTGTCGCAATTCTAGTGCGTGCACGCGCGCACCTGCTCGACGTCACTCAGTTGCTGCAACAAGCCGGAATCGCGTGTCGGGCGGTTGAGTTGGTGCCGTTGTATCAACGCTCGTATGTGATTGACCTCGTGCAGCTCGCGCGGGCCTTAACCCACCCAGCCGATCGTCTGGCTTGGCTGTCAGTGCTGCGTTCGCCTTACTGCGGCTTGACTCTCGAGAGCTTGCACCGCCTGTTCGCGCAACCCTACCAGACTATTTCCGAAATGCTGCGTGCCGCGCTTGAGCCAAACGGGGCAGACCAAACGTGCGTTGCTCAACAAGTATTGATGCCGGCAGAATTTTTGCGCTTGCGTGCCACAGCAACGATCTTGCTTGACGCCTTAGAGCAGGATGATGCGCAGCCTTTTGCGGCGCGCCTTGAGGGCGTTTGGCGTGCCTTAGCGGGGCCGTCATTGGCTCAGTCTGAGGCAGATTTGCAAGATGCTGAAAGTTTGTTTGAACTGATTGAGCGCCTTGCGCCTTATGGTGCGCTTGATCTTGACGTGCTGCAAGAGCGGTTAAAAAAACTCTATGCCGCGCCCGACCCGCACGAGCGTGCAGTTGAAATCATGACCATGCATAAATGCAAGGGCTTGCAATTTGAGACCGTGATTCTGTATGGCTTGCAAAAAAAACCTCCATCAGATCGCTCGCCCTTGCTGCGATTTGAACAGGTTGGCGCGCAGTTGATGCTCGGTCCGATCAAAGCGCGCGCGAGTAAAGAGCAGGATCCTATTGCGAAATATCTTGCGGCGCGCGAGAAGTGTCGTGGCGAATTTGAAATAGACCGTTTGTTGTATGTCGCCGCGACTCGCGCCAAAGAAGTGTTGCATTTGGTGGCAGATTTGAGCTTGGCAAATAAAGAGTTGGCGTTGACTGAGCCGATTAAAGGTAGCTTGCTAGAACGATTATGGTCGACCTGGAATCGGGCTTCAATTGCCCAAGTGTTCGTGCGTCCAGAGGATCACTCAAAGACGATGCCCTTTTATCAAGGTGGCCTGCTTAGTCGACTGGTGCGAGCAGCCTTGCCTTCGGTGGGAGTCGCGCACGCAAGTTTGCCCAGCGACGCCGCGGCTACTGCAGCCTCGGGTGGCGCCGACGCAAAGACTGCGCCAACGCTGGCTGCGACGCCCACTTATAACGCCGCGTATGCGTGGCCCGCGACAAAAACTTACGAGCGGGTGTTGGGTACATTGACACACGCCTGGCTTGACCACCTTGGCGAGCAGGGTGTGGCATCGTGGTCAGAGCGCAGCTTGCTCGAGCAACGTGCGCAGATCGAACGTCAGTGTGTGCAGGCGGGTGTGCCCGCGCCAGAGGTCGCGAACGCGGCGCACGAAGTGCTTGAGACGCTACTTGCGATGCTGCGGCACGACCGAGGACTAAGTTTGCTGCGCCAGGTGGGCGCACGCCGAGAATGGGCGTTGCTCGATGCCTCAGGTAAGGTGTCTGTGCTGGACTTGGCCTTACAAGACGAGCGGGGATGGTTGGTGGTCGACTACAAAACGGGTCGGCCGCTGCATACTGAAACGCCTCAAGCCTTTGGTCAGCGAATGTTGTCGCGTTACGCCAAGCAATTACAAGGCTATTGCGATCAGGTGACGGGATTAGATGGTCGGGCGGCGCGCGCAGCGCTTTATTTTCCTAGGGACGACCTGTGGTTTGAGTTCGAGCCGTCAACGAGTCCTGAGCCCTGATAGAATGTAGGTTGGCGGGCCCCTTCGCATGGTTCGGCGGCAAATCTGGTCAGGTCGGGAACGAAGCAGCCATAGTCGTGCAGAAACAGTGCCGAAGTCAGGCTCGCCTCTCTAATTTTTTATTGTCTGTGGTCTGTGACGTTGGTCAGTGGCTCCTGTCGTTGATTGTTGTCTGTGGCTTTGTCAGTAATTTTTGTCAGTGATTCGCACCTCTCATGACTTATCTGGTCCTTGCGCGCAAATGGCGTCCCCGTTCGTTTGACACCCTGGTCGGTCAAGATCACGTTGTCAGGGCCTTGACGCACGCGCTTACAACGCAGCGCCTCCATCACGCTTGGCTTTTTACGGGCACACGCGGTGTCGGCAAGACAACGTTGTCGCGTATTCTGGCTAAAGCCTTAAATTGCGAAACCGGCATCACGGCGACACCTTGCGGGGTGTGTCAGGCTTGCGCGCAAATCGATGAAGGTCGTTTTGTAGATTACCTAGAGCTCGATGCGGCCTCAAATCGCGGCGTTGAAGAAATGACGCAGTTGCTTGAACAGGCTGTGTATTCGCCTAGTGTGGGCCGCTTCAAGGTCTACATGATCGACGAGGTTCACATGCTAACCGGGCATGCGTTTAACGCGATGCTTAAAACGCTTGAAGAGCCCCCGGCGCACGTCAAATTTATCTTGGCAACGACCGACCCACAAAAGATACCGGTCACTGTGCTTTCGCGCTGTCTGCAGTTCAACCTTAAGCAGATGCCGGGCGAGGCGATTGTGGGTCATCTCGAGCAAGTCCTGAACTCAGAAAACATCCCTTTCGAAGTCCCCGCTTTACGCTTATTAGGGCAAGCTGCGTCGGGTTCGATGCGCGACGCCCTGTCACTGACCGACCAGGCCATCGCCTTTAGCGCTGACAACATTACCGAAGAAGCCGTACGCGGGATGTTAGGCACGATCGATCAGCGTCATCTGATTCGCCTGCTCGAGGCTTTGCAAACGGGGCAGGCTGGCGCCGTACTAGAGATCGCAGACGAATTGGCCACCCGTGGTTTGTCGTATCGTGCTGCGCTGGCGGATTTGGCGATTTTGTTGTCGCGTATTGCAATTGTGCAACGCGTTGCACAGGCGGTGGACGAGGCTGATCCGATCGCCGCCGATATCAAGCGTTTGGCAAGCGCTCTACAGCCTGATGCTGTGCAATTGTTTTATACCGTCGCGGTGCACAGTCGCTCAGAACTCGCCATTGCACCCGACGAATACGCGGGTTTTGTGATGGCCTGCCTGCGCATGTTGTCGCTGTCGCGCGCGGCCGGCGGAGCCTTGCAACCCGAGTCGCCTCAAGTCGGGCAGGGCGCAATGAACTCAGGTTCTTTGTCTTCTCAGACTGTGGCTGCCATTGCGCCGACCCTAGCGCCAACGCCCGAGCCGCAAAAAAAAACAGTTAGCCTTCAGGTGATAACCGCTCAGGTGATAACGCCTCAGGTGATCACGCCTCAGGTGATAACCGCTCAGGTGACAACGCCTCAGGTGCCAACCGCTCAGCGTGCAGCAAGTCAGAAGCGCGCGCCCCAAGCGCAAGCGCGCGCAGATGACGGTGAGGACGAGTCTTCCTTTTCAGACCCCGAGCCTGAGTTCTTTTCGGGCGACGAGTTTGATGGGCGTTCAGAGCCCGTCTTTGATCAGGCCGATGATGAGGACTTCGCTCAAACGGCTCCGGCTCCGCGCTCTGACACGATTGTGTTGCCTGAAGACTGGGCTGGATTTTCAGCTAAATTACCGCTCTCAGGCATGGCCGCGCAGTTGGCACGACAATCTGAATGCGTTGCCATTTCGGGCCGCACAATGACTTTAAGAGTCGCCACAAAAGCCTTGTCTGAGGGCGCGCATGCCGAGCGTTTACGTGCCGTCTTGACTGAATATTTTGGCTTTGTGGTGCAGGTATTTTTTGAGATTGGTCAAGGTCAGGGGCAGTCTGCGCACGCTGTAGATTTGGCTGATCAAGTTGCACGGCAGCAAGCTGCCGAACAGGCCGTTAAGCTCGATCCATTTGTACTGGCGTTGGTAAAAGATTTTGGCGCGCAGGTGGTGCCGGGATCGATTCGTCCGGGCGACGCATCGCGCTGAGCTGCGCGTGGCGATAGGGCGGTGCAACTCAAATCAACATTCAAGCAGTGAGTGACTAAACCAAGTAATACCAACTCATTTATTTTTAACTCAATCAATCCAGGAAGCCAGGCCATGATGAAGGGACAGATAGCGGGTTTGATGCGTCAAGCGCAGCAGATGCAAGAAAATATGAAAAAAGCGCAAGACGCACTTGCTGATATTTTGGTTGAAGGTGCCTCGGGCGGTAGTTTGGTAAAGGTCACGATGACTTGCCGCCACGATGTCAAGCGGGTCACGATCGATCCAAGCTTGCTGGCCGACGACAAAGAGATGCTCGAAGATTTAGTGGCCGCCGCCTTTAACGACGCCTTGCGCAAAGCCGAAGCGACCTCCCAAGAAAAAATGGCAGGTGCCACCGCGGGGATGCCCCTACCACCTGGGATGAAGTTGCCGTTCTGATGAGCAAGACACCTGCTGAGCCGCAACCGCTTTTAGCCTTGGTTGAGGCGTTACGCCGTTTGCCGGGGGTTGGTGCGCGCACTGCGCGGCGAATGGCCTATCACTTGCTGCAGCACGATCTGAAGGCCGCGCAGCAACTCGGGCAGGCGTTGACCGATGCGGTACAGCGGCTGCAACACTGCATGCAGTGCAATGGTTTTACCGAGGTGCCGGTGTGTGCCGTGTGTTTACACCCCGAGCGCGACCCGAGCCTGCTGTGCATTGTCGAAACGCCGGCCGATCAAAATTCGATCGAGGCGACACACGGCTATCAGGGGCTGTACTACGTGTTAATGGGTAGTCTGGCCCCGCTCGAAGGAACGGGTCCAGACGAGCTCGATTTTGAGCGCGTCCTGAAGCGCGCGAGCGACGGGGTCGTGCAAGAGGTCATCTTAGCCACAAACTTTACGGCCGAGGGCGAAACCACAGCACATTATCTCTCTGAAGCCTTACGTCTAAAAGGCGTCAAAGTCACGCGTCTGGCTCGTGGGGTGCCAGCCGGTAGCGAAATTGAATACGTTGACGCAGGCACCGTTGCCTGGGCGTTACTCGAGCGCAAGCCCACCTAAATTCGTCTTTTTTTAGGGGTAAACGCCGTATCGTGGCGGCTGGGGGCTGTGCTTAAATAGAAGTTCAAAAATATTTCGGGAGACGCTCATGTCGCTTTCACGCCGTCAGTTACTTCAATTCGCGGGTTCCGCTAGCCTGTTATCTGCTGCGCCTTCTTTGGTGCTTGCGCAAAAACTTGAAAAAGCCGCCGTACACATCGCCGTGGGTGGCAAGGTAGGCACCTATTATCAGGCGTTGACAATTGCCGAACAGCTAGGCTTCTTTAAAGACGAAGGCCTTGATATCAAAATTTCTGACTTTGCTGGCGGGTCAAAATCTTTGCAGGCCGTGGTGGGCGGTAGCGCGGATGTGGTGTCGGGCGCTTACGAGCACACCATCAACCTGCAATCAAAGGGGCAGTTTTTTCGCTGCGTGGTCTTGCAGGGTCGTTGCCCAATGATCACTGTTGGCGTCTCAAAAAAGACATTACCCAATTTCAAAACTGCAGCCGATTTGCGCGGCAAAAAAATTGGCGTCACGGCGCCGGGTTCATCGACCAGCATGATCGCGAGTTTTTATCTTTCCAAGCACGGTATCAAGCCCACTGAGGTGTCCTTTATCGGTGTCGGCACGGGCGCCGGCGCGATCTCTGCCATACGCGAAGGTCAGATAGATGTGCTTTCTAATATTGATCCGGTCATCACCACGCTCGAAGATGCCAATGAAATTTTGATAATCGTCGATACTCGGCGCTTAAAAGATACGATCGATATTTTTGGTGGAAATATGCCGGCCGGTAGTTTGTACATGCCGCAGGCGTTTATCGATGCGAATCCCAGAACCGTGCAAGCGTTGACCAACGCGATGGTGCGCGCGGATAAATGGATTATCAAAGCAGGCCCTGCTGGCGTTACAAAGGCTTTGCCGGCGGCGTATTTGCAAGGTAAACCCGATATTTATTTGAAGGCCATCGAGAAGTGCATGGAAGCAATTTCGCCGGACGGCATGATTCCTGAAGACGGCCCACCCACGGCACTCAGGGCTCTGGCTGCCTACAACCCAGAAATCCGTAATGCCAAAATTGATTTATCTAAAACATTTACCAATGATTTCACCCGACGTGCCAATGAAAAATATCCTGAAGTCAAAGTCTAACTTGAGTATGGTTCATGGCGCTCACTGAAGCACAAGCAGTCTCGGGCGTTAGGCAAGACGAGGCTGCAGCACTCTTATTAAAAGATATCACCTGTACGTTTGTTTCGCGCGACGATGCCAGCCAGCGCTATACGGCCGTTTCGAGCACCACGCTCGCGGTGGCGCCCGGTGAATTCGTGTCGGTGGTAGGCCCCACAGGTTGCGGCAAATCAACGCTCTTGAATATCGCGGCGGGCCTGCTTGCGCCGTCTAGCGGCGTGGTCGAGTCCTTTGGTCAGACGCTTAGCGGAATCAACAGTCGCGCGGGGTATATGTTTCAAGGTGAGGCGTTGCTGCCGTGGCGCTCGGCGCTCGATAACGTTGTGGCCGGGCTTGAGTTCGCGGGCGTTGAGCGTGCGCAAGCCTGTGAGCAGGGGCGCGAATGGATGAAGCGCGTGGGCTTAAGCGGCTTTGAAGATCGCTATCCGCATCAAATGTCTGGTGGAATGCGTAAGCGCACGATGCTCGCGCAGACCTTGATTCGTGACCCTGACGTTATCCTGATGGATGAGCCCTTCTCGGCGCTCGATATTCAAACCCGCCAGCTCATGGAAAACGAAGTGCTTGAGTTATGGATGGCTAAGCGTAAAGCGGTGCTGTTTATCACCCATGATTTAGACGAAGCGATTGCCATGAGCGATCGCGTGGTGGTGTTGTCGGCGGGGCCGGGCACGCGTCCGATCGGTGAGTTCGTTGTTGACTTGCCGCGCCCGCGTGATGTCGCCGAAGTCCGTATGCAGCCGCGGTTCGTTGAGTTGCATAAAGCGATTTGGACGGTGCTGCGAGACGAAGTTCTTAAGGGCTACGCCCAGCAAAAGCGAGCTTGAGATGTTGAATTTTTTGAAACCCACCTCCCAGCTGTCACTGCGTATTTGGCAAGTCAGTATTTTAATTTTTGTCATCGGTGGCTGGCAGCTAGCCTCTGCCGATCCAAAAATAGCTTTCTTCTTTGGTAAACCCCTTGGCGTGTGGGGCAGAATTTGGGATTGGTTTGTCGCCAATGGCGATATCTATTCGCATTTAGGAATCACGTTAACCGAGACCGTTCTGGCCTTCTTTATTGGCACCACCTCTGGGCTTGGCATGGGCTTGTGGCTCGGCTTGTCGCCCATGGCCAGTAATATTCTCGATCCCTATATCAAAGCCTTAAATTCAATGCCTCGTGTCATTTTGGCGCCGATTTTTGCGATGTGGTTTGGCTTGGGGATTTGGTCAAAAGTGGCGTTGGCGGTCACGTTGGTATTTTTTATCGTATTTTTTAACGTTTACCAAGGCGTGCGCGAAGTCAGCCCGACCTTGCTTGACAACGCCCGCATGCTGGGCGCGGATCGCAAGCAACTACTCAGGCAGGTGTACCTGCCTAGCGCGACGAGCTGGGTCTTTTCAAGCTTGCACACGTCAGTGGGTTTGGCCTTTGTGGGCGCCGTGGTGGGCGAGTATTTAGGCTCTGCGGCCGGGGTCGGTTATCTGATCTTGCAAGCCGAAGGTACGCTAGATGTGAACACGGTGATTGCTGGTATTTTTGTGTTAACTGCCTGCGCACTGATCTTGGATTCGCTGGTCGGTATCATTGAAAAACGTCTGATGCGTTGGCAGCCAAAATCTGGCGAAACCGAAAAGCTGTGAGGCTTCGATCGGTAACGCCTCGCTTACAAGTTAGCCTGAGGCGTTTGCCTCTAACGCTGCGCCTCGATCAACGCATCAAGCTTGCGTGCATCGGCGACAAACGCGCGGATCCCTTCAGATAATTTCTCGCTTGCCATCGCGTCTTCGTTTAGCAAAAAGCGAAATGCTTGCTCGCCCGAAGGTAAGCGTTCGGGTACGTTAGCTTTCGCATAGGTGGCGTTTAGACAAGGGCTGACTTCACCTTGTGCGTCACTGAGGTTAGCCAACAAGTCGGGACTGATCGTTAATAAATCGCAGCCGGCAAGCGCTAAAATCTGCCCAGTGTTTCTAAAGCTCGCGCCCATGATTTCAGTTGCGATTTCAAAATTTTTGTAGTAACTGTAGATTGTTGATACTGACAGCACACCCGGGTCGTTCACGCCGCTGCTGGCGGTTTCGTCCCATTTGCTAGCTTGTTGTTTTTTGTGCCAGTCATAGATGCGGCCCACAAAGGGTGAAATTAACTGTACGCGGGCGTCGGCGCACTCAACCGCTTGCACCAGCGAGAACAACAGCGTCAGGTTGCAATGAATACCTTCAGCCTCTAACACGCGGGCTGCCTGTATCCCCTCGTAGGTGGCGGCAATTTTGATCAGGATGCGGTCACGACCAAAGCCAGCAGTTTGATAAAGAGAAATCAGCTTCCGAGCACGCTCGATGGTGGCAACCGTGTCAAAAGACAGACGCGCATCCACCTCTGTTGATACTCGACCAGGCACAATATTAAGGATTTCTTTTCCAAAGGAGACGAGCAGCTGGTCAACGAGGTCACTCGTTGGCGCCTTGGGGTTGGCTTTTACACAGCGTTCAAGCATGGGGCGATAGGCGTCTTGCTGCACTGCTTTGAGGATTAAAGAGGGGTTTGTGGTGGCGTCGGTCGGTAAATAGCGCCGCATGCTCTCGAAGTCGCCCGTATCGGCCACAACGGTGGTTTGGGTGCGCAGAGAGTCGAGAAGGCTGGCCATAAGTTATACTTCCAAGGTTTGCTTACTAATTTTTAACGCTGGGGTTGATTGTGCTGCCGAATATATTTGAAGAACTACGCGCCAAGCAAAACGCCCCCCAGTCAAAGCTTGCTGTTGCAATTCTAGCGCTCGCCGACGGAACCGTCTTTCAGGGCGTCTCGATCGGGGCTGAGGGCCACACGGTCGCCGAGGTTGTATTCAATACGGCCATGACAGGTTACCAAGAAATCTTGACTGATCCCAGCTACAGCGGGCAAATAGTCACGCTAACGTACCCGCATATTGGCAACACTGGTATTAATGTCGAAGACGTCGAATCCGGCAAAATTCATGCTGCCGGCTTGATTGTGCGTAATTGCCCCGAGCAATTGTCTAACTTTCGGTCAACACAGTCTTTGCCCGACTACCTCAAGTCGCAAGGTATTGTTGCGATCGCCGAGATCGACACCCGTAAGCTGACTCGCATCTTGCGAGAAGGTGGCGCGCAAGGGGGGTGTATTTTGGTCGCTGACGACGCCGAACAAGCCTTAAAGTTGGCGGCGCAGTTTCCTGGGATGTCAGGCCAGGATTTGGCAAAAGTCGTGTCCGCCACTAAGCAGACTAACTGGACAGAAACCACTTGGCAGCTCGAGACCGGTTTTGGCCAAAGCAGCAGTCAGTTACCCCACGTGGTGGCCTACGATTTTGGAGTCAAATCTAATATTTTGCGTTTAATGGCAGAGCGCGGTTGTCGCATCACCGTCGTGCCGGCACAAACCACCGCCGCTGAAGTCTTTGCACTCAAGCCCGACGGCGTCTTCTTATCCAACGGGCCCGGTGACCCCGATCCTTGCGATTATGCGATTGCGGCTACAAAAGTGTTTCTTGAGCGCAAACTGCCAACCTTTGGCATCTGCCTGGGTCATCAGATTATGGGTTTGGCCCTTGGTGCCAAGACCATCAAAATGAAAACCGGCCATCACGGCTCAAATCATCCCGTACAGCATCTGGCCTCTGGCCGCGTGTTCATCACCGCACAAAACCATGGCTTTGCTGTTGACGCAAAAACCCTGCCAGCCAACGCTCGAGCCACACATGTCTCGTTGTTTGACGGCACTTTGCAGGGGTTCGAGTTAACCGACCGCCCTGCGTTTTGTTTTCAGGGGCACCCCGAAGCGAGTCCTGGGCCACATGACATCGTTGTCTTGTTCGATCAATTCATGAGCCTAATGGCCAGCAACAAATAAAGAGTCACCATGCCCAAGCGTACCGACCTAAAAACTATCCTGATTATCGGCGCTGGCCCCATTGTGATTGGGCAAGCGTGCGAATTCGATTACTCAGGCGCGCAGGCCTGCAAAGCGCTCAAAGCAGAAGGCTATCGTGTGGTGTTGGTTAACAGCAATCCGGCCACCATCATGACCGACCCAGAAACGGCCGATGTCACCTACATCGAGCCCATCACCTGGCAAGTCGTCGAAAAAATCATCGAAAAAGAACGCCCTGATGCTGTGCTGCCCACGATGGGCGGTCAAACGGCCTTGAATTGCGCGCTCGATCTCGATAAAAACGGTGTCCTTAAAAAATACAAGGTTGAGCTGATCGGTGCGAACGCGCACGCGATCGAAAAAGCAGAAGACCGTCAAAAATTTAAAGTCGCCATGACCGCGATTGGGCTTGAGTCGGCCAAGTCGGGTGTCGCACACTCGCTCGAAGAAGCGTGGGAAGTTCAGCGTCGCATCGGTATTGAACTCGGCACTTCCGGGTTTCCCGCAGTCATTCGCCCCAGCTTCACCTTGGGCGGCAGCGGCGGAGGTATTGCCTATAACGCTGAAGAGTTCGAAACCATTTGCCGGCGCGGTCTTGAGGCCTCACCTACCAAAGAGCTCTTAATTGAAGAGTCTTTGCTCGGCTGGAAAGAATTTGAAATGGAAGTCGTGCGCGACTGTGCTGACAATTGCATTATCGTTTGCTCGATCGAAAACCTCGATCCGATGGGTGTGCATACCGGTGATTCGATCACGGTGGCACCTGCCCAAACGCTGACAGATAAAGAATATCAAATCA
>JABMMM010000127.1 GCA_013205565.1 Alcaligenaceae bacterium
CCGTCAGCAACAGGAACCCACCGAAGCGATCGACCCCATCCCGGGGCCTACGCCGTAGGAATCCCCGTTCTTCCCGCGTCAGCGGCGTCCGTGAGGACGAGGGCGGGGAGGATGTCAAATAACTGGCGCTTTAGGGCTTGGCAACCCAGCCTCCGCCCAGCGCTTTAAATAAATCCACGCTCGCTTGCAATCGCGCTGACCGATTGATCACAAAGGCCAAGCGCGCTTCGTTCGCGACACGCTGAGCTTCAAGTGCGTTTAAAAAATCCACATACCCCGCCTCGTAGCGCAGCGCTGCAAGCTCTTGCGCCTGCGTTGCCGCCTTCACTTGCTCGCTCAAATATTGTTCGGTTTGTAAGGTCTGACGCACTGAAGTCAGCGCCTCGCTGACTTCGGCAAACGCGCCTCTGACGACTTTAACGTAAGCACCAAGCACCTCTTGTTGTTGCGCTTTCGCATACTCAAGACGCGCCTGCAAGAGCCCTCCCGAAAAAATAGGCTGTAACAAACCAATACCAGCAGACCACACCGAGCTTTGGTCTGTCAAAAACGAACTAAAAGCGACGCTTTGCGCGCCGAATAAACCCACCAGCGAAAAAGTCGGAAACAAACCCGCCGTCGCCACACCGATACGCGCATTCGCAGCTTGTAACTCTTGCTCAGCGCGCCGCACATCGGGGCGGTTTTCAATGATGCTAGCGGGCAGACCTTCTGGAGGTAAAGGTGGCGCGGGCAAGGCACGCACATCGCCTGCGCTCAGCGCCAAATCAAGCCTTCCGGTTAAAACACCCAATTGACTCTGGGCAATCGCCCGTTGCCGTGTCACTTCAGACAGGTTCGCCTGAGAGGCAGCAAGCGCAGCCCTACCTTGATTAACATCGATGGGCGACACCAACCCCCCTTGTAACTTCGCTTGCGCAACCTTCAAAGCCTGCGTGCGCGTCAGTACAGAATCCTTCAACACCAACAACTGCGCATCTAGCGAACGTAAGCGTAAATACAAATTTGAAACTAACCCAGCGACTGTCAAGCTGACGCTGTCTTTTTCGTAACGACTCGCAGTGGCCAGCGAGCGAGTCGCCTCGATATTACGCCGCACACGCCCCCAGACATCGAGCTCATAAGAAGTCACCAACCCCACTTGCGAAGTGTTGGCTTGGACGCTAACGCCCGAAACAGAGACAGAGGGCCCCGACGTTGCCCGCGTGGCGCTAGAGGTGAGGTTTAACGTTGGATAAAGCGCCGCACCAGCCTGCACCGCGAGCGACTGCGCCATCGCGATTCGTGCAAGTGCGACCTGAATATCAGCATTATTTTGACTGGCTGCCTGAATCAAATCAGTAAGCGTCGGATCACTAAAAAGCAGCCACCATTGGGCGTTAACGGGTCCCGATTCAGCCTGCTGCGCGATGGCGACTGACATGCCACCGGACGCAGCAACGGCATTGTATTTTTCCGGCAGGGCGAGCTCTGGCCGCTGATAATCAGGCCCCAGTAAACACCCAGATAGAAAAACCGGTAGGCTCATTGCAACAAAAAGCCGTGAGCCTACGCTAAAACCACGCGCGCCACTCATGCCTGACCGCCAGCTTTAGGATCCACAGGCTGCTCAGGCGCAGCCGCGTCTGTTGACACCGGCTTGCCCTGACGACGCGATAGCCAGGTAAAAAACATTGGCACAAAAATCGTCGCGATAAAGGTCGCGGCCAACATACCGCCAAACACGCCCGTGCCCATCGAACGGCGCGCCGCAGCGCCAGCACCCGACGAAATCACCAACGGAAACACCCCCAGAATAAAAGCGAGCGAGGTCATCACGATCGGCCTGAAGCGCTGCTTGGCAGCGGTCAAGGCGGCATCGATGTTGCTAAGCCCTTGGGCGCGTTTTTGTGCCGCAAACTCAACAATCAAAATCGCATTTTTGGCCGAAAGACCCACCAGCACGACCAAGCCAATTTGAAAATAAATATCGTTGGGCATGCCACGCAAAAAAACCGCCAACAGCGCGCCAAAAAAAGCGAACGGCACCGCTAACAAGACGGCCACAGGCAAGGACCAGCGTTCGTATTGTGCAGCGAGAATCAAGAACACCATCAAGAGCCCAAACACAAACGCCACAGCCGAAGTCGTGCCCGTGCGAATTTGTTGGTAGGCCTGACCGGCCCAAGCCAGCTCGTAGCCTGGGGGTAACGAAGCCAGAGCGATATTTTGTACCAGTTCAATCGCCTCGCCTGAACTCACGCCTGGGATGGCGTTGCCCAACACCTTGGCGGCTAAAACGCCGTTAAACCGTTCAAGCTGCTCTGGACCGACAATTTGATTTACCTGGATTAGTGCCGAAACCGGCACCATACTGCCATTTTCTGCGCGCACATAAATTTGACCCAAATCTGTTGGCTGCGCGCGATATTGCGAATCAGCCTGCAACTGAACCCGATACGTACGCCCGCTCAGATTGAAGTCATTGACATACAGCGTGCCCATCGTCGCTTGCAGACTCAGATAGACGTCGGCGATCGGAATGCCCAGCGACAAAGCTTTCGCCTCATCTACCTCGACAAACAACTGAGGCGCAGTTGGCCGAAAGAAGGTGTTGATTCCGGTGAGCTTTGGCTCTTGACGCAAGGCCTCGGTAAACGAGCCAACCACCTGCGCCAACTGCTGGGGCGAAGGTTGCACTTTAGACTGCACGTAGAACTCTAAGCCACCGGCAGAGCCTAAGCCACGAATGGGTGGCGGATTAAAGACCAGAGCCATCCCGTCTGGCATGCCCATCCCCATGCCGGTAAACTTCTTGGCCAGTTGCGCGGCACTGGCTTCTCGTTGATCCCAGTCTTTGAGCGGAATAAAAATCGTACCAGCATTGGTTTTTAAACCACCACCAATAATGTCATTACCCGCAATCACAAACACACGCGCAACCGCCGGGTCTGCAACCAGTTTTTGTTGAAACGACTCGCCCGCTTTTTGCGTACGCTGCAGACTTGCGCCATCGGGCAAGACTAACGCGCTAATTAAATACCCTTGATCTTCTGGTGGTACGAACCCGCCCGGCACCATTCTAAATAAAACAATCGAACCAACAATCACCGCAGCAAACACCGAGGCACCAATGATACGGTGATGCAGCGTCATCTCGACAAGTTTGCAGTAACTGTTCGTTAGCGCGCCAAAGGCTCGGTTAAACCATCTAAAACCTTTGGGCTCGGTGTGCGTGGGTTTAAGCAACACCCCGCACAGTGCAGGTGTTAACGTTAATGCCACTACGCCAGACAGCACCACTGAAAGCGCCACTGTCACTGCGAACTGTTGATAAAGTTTGCCAGCGATTCCGCCCAAAAACGCCACAGGGATAAAGACAGCCGACAACACCAGCACAATCGCCACCAAGGCGCCAGACACCTCGCGCATCGCCTCAAGCGCCGCCTCTTTCGGGGCCATGTGACGCTCAGCCATCAGGCGCTCAACGTTTTCAAGCACCACAATCGCGTCATCGACCACAATCCCAATCGATAAGACCATGGCAAACAGGGTTAAGGTGTTGACTGAAAAGCCAAACAGCCACAGACCCGCAAACGTACCAATCAAGGACACCGGTACGGCAATCAAAGGGATCACCGTGGCCCGCCAATTTTGCAAAAAAACGTAAACCACCAGCGCGACAAGCAACATCGCCTCGACAAGTGTGGTGACCACTTCTTTGATCGACGCATTGACAAATTTTGTGGTGTCAAAGGGGATCACATAATCAATGCCAGGTGGAAATTTTTTCTTTACACCCTCCATTGTTTTACGCACACGCTCGGCAACGCTTAACGCATTTGCACCCGACTGTAAAAAGATCGCAACAACAGCAGTAGGCTTGCCCATCAGCGTCGTGAAGGCATCGTAATTAGCCGCTTCTAACTCAATTCGCGCGACGTCTTTTAAACGCAAGACCCCGCTCGGACCGCTCGAGCGAAGCACGATATCGCCAAACTGTTCGGGCGTTACCAAGCGCCCTTTTGCCGTCACGGTGTATACCAGTTGTTGTCCTTGTGGCGCAGGCTCTTGTCCGATCTTACCGGCCACGTTCTGTTTGTTTTGTGCCGATACCGCGTTGGCAATATCGGTAGTCGTGACACCAAGTTGTGCCATCCGATCGGGCGCAAGCCAAATCCTCATTGAATAGTCTTTTGCCCCTAAAATCTGCGCGTCTCCGACGCCCGGCAAACGCTTGAGTTCGTCAAGCACGTTAATCAAGGCGTAGTTCGACAAGTAAAGCGCCGAAAACTCGTTATCGGGCGCTGTCAGTGCCGCAACTAACAAGATATCGTTTGAACGCTTTTGAGCAGTGACGCCATACTGACGCACAATATCGGGCAGGCGTGGCTCGGCGATCTTGACTCTGTTATTGACGTTTACGGTTGCAATATCAATATTGGTGCCCACTTCAAACGTTGCCGTAATCGTCAGCGTCCCATTCGATTGAGCAGTCGAGTTGAAATAAAGTAAATTCTCTACACCAGAGAGTTGCTCTTCAATTGGCCCGGCCACCGTACGGGTCAGGGTTTCAGCGGATGCGCCTGGGTAGTTCGCGGTGATAACCACCGTGGGCGGTGCGATCTCGGGGTATTGGGCGATCGGCAAACCGCGCGCGGCCATTAGGCCTGCGATCACGATCGTGATCGAAATGACTGTGGAAAAAATCGGACGATTGATAAAAAAACTAAAGACGCTCATTTTCCGTCTCTGGCAGTCGCTGCAGGGGCGGGTTGCTCAAGCGGTATCACGGTAGGCACCACGGTTGCGCCGGGCCGAATCTTAATGATCTGATCCACCACCACGCGATCGCCGGGTTTCAGGCCCGAAAGGACGATCCAGTTTTTTCCCGACCAGGCGCCCATCTTCAGAGGAGTCGGGACGACCTTGTTGTCTGCGCCGACTGTCCAGACCATAAAGCCACGTTCGTTTTGAATCACGGCCGCCTGCGGTACCAAGTAGACGTTCTCTTGCTGACCGGTGGTGAGTCGAATTTTTAAAAACTGCCCCGGCAGAATCTTGTTTGCTGGGTTAAGAAACTCGGCGCGCATTTGTTGCGTGCCCAGTTTTGGGTCAATAAACATAGATAAGAAATTTAACTGACCCGGCTGGTCGTACACCTGACCACCTGGCAAGAGCAGCGTAACGTCGGTCTTTTGCTCAGGATCCAGACGCCCGCCAGGCAACCGCGCCGTGTCGCTTGCTGACAAACCAAACCGCACCCAGATTGGATTGATTTGATAAACGACGGTTAGCAGACTGCCCTCAAGCGTCGTGTGAATCAAGCTGCCCTCTGAGCGCTGCACGCGGCCAGAAATACCCGACACCGGAGCGGTAACTGTTGCCCAGGTCAGGTTTAACTGTGCAGTTTTTAGGTTCGCCTGCGCAACCTCATTGGCGGAGGTCGCATCGTCAAATTCTTTGCGGCTGACCGCCTGCTGATTGAACAATCCTTTGAGCCGTGCCGCCTCGCGCGCGGTTTGTTTCGCACGCGCCTGCGACTCGTCTAACGCATTTTTAAAAGGTTCGGGATCAAGCTGAAAGAGTGGCTGACCTGCAGCCACCGGTCGGCCTTCTTCATACAGGCGTTTGACTAAAATACCACCCACGCGTGCGCGTACTTCGGTCTCTTTGGCACCCTCAGCCTGCGCGGTAATCTCGAGAATATTGGGCAACGTGGTTGGCGCAGCCTGAATGACCGAAACCGGTAAGGCGGGCGGCGCACCTGCCCCCCCTTGGGCAAGGCCCGCGGCGCTGAACAATGCCGCGCAGCACCCCAGTACGAACTCGCGCTTCCGTAGCACCTGAGCCAGGCCTTGAAGTCGCCGAGTGCACAAACTCGCCATGTGCCGCACCCCACCTTGCTGCAAACCACCCATCGCGCTTACCGCTTGGCTCATTACGCTTTCCTAAGCTTAAATAGCCCTCTATTTTATCCTTCTTCTATAAAAACCCTGTTAATCACTTTCGCGGCTTTGACATCCTCCCCGGCCTAAAGACCGAGGCTTTCCACGCAGTCAAGTTTGCGGGTCGCCTTGCGGCTATCATTCTGCGAAGCCTCACCAAATGGGTGGACACCCTTTCACAATGGGGCTAAAACGATTAAAACTCGAGAGCTATTATGGAAATTAACAATATCCCGTTTGGCACAACAGACTGGTCAAACGTTGAAGTCACTGAACATCCTGGCACCAGAGGTAAAGCCTTCTGGCGCACACGCCAGTTCGGTGCGATTCGCGTGCGTATGGTTGAGTACAGCGCGGGGTATCTGGCAGATCACTGGTGCGAAAAAGGCCATATCTTGTTATGCCTGACCGGCACATTACATACCGAGCTAAAAGACGGCCGGCATTTTGACTTAACGGCTGGCACCAGTTATCAAGTCGCGGATCATGCCGAACCGCATCAGTCGTCTACCGCGACCGGGGCGACGCTTTTTATTGTTGATTGATCGCGCCAAGCACCCTCAGCGCAGGGTGCATGCTACGGCGTTTTAACCAGCCGCGCGCTGTTGCAAAATCTCAACTGCCGGCAAGGTCTTGCCCTCTAAGAACTCTAAAAAAGCACCGCCCCCAGTCGAGATGTAGCCAACCTTCTCGGTGATCCCAAACTTGGCAATCGCAGCCAGCGTATCACCGCCCCCTGCAATCGAAAACCCTGCAGAATCAGCAATCGCGTGCGACACAACTTCGGTGCCATTCGCAAAGGCGTCAATCTCAAACACACCCAAGGGGCCGTTCCAAACAATGGTGCCTGCCTGCTTTAAGATCGCGGCTAACTGCGCCGAGGTCTGGGGCCCAATATCCAAAATCAAATCGTCTGCCGATACGTCTTTGGCCGACTTTGTCGTCGCCTGAGCCTGCGCCGAAAACTCTTTCGCACACACCACGTCTGTAGGAATCGGCACAGCCGCACCGCGGGCCTGCATTTTTTTCATCACTGCGCGGGCTTGATCCAATTGTTCAGGCTCGGCCAACGACTTGCCGATCGGCAAGCCTGCGGCCAACATAAAGGTGTTGGCAATGCCGCCGCCCACAATCAACTGATCCACCTTATCTGCCAACGACTGCAAAATCGATAACTTGGTCGAGACCTTAGAACCACCCACAATCGCCACCAACGGGCGCTTAGGCGCAAGCAACGCACGCCCCAAGGCTTCGAGCTCTGCCTGCAGCAACGGGCCTGCACAGGCAATGGGCGCGAACTGTGCAATGCCGTGCGTGGTCGCCTCGGCGCGATGCGCGGTCCCAAACGCGTCGTTGACATACACATCGCATAACGCAGCCATTTTTTTAGACAAAACGGGGTCGTTCTTTTTTTCGCCTTTGTTGGCCCGACAGTTTTCAAGCAACACAACCTGCCCCGGTGCAACCGTCACACCGTCGACCCAGTTTTGCACCAAGGTCACCTGCATCCCCATTAACTCAGACAAACGCTTGGCAATTGGCGCGAGTGAATCTTCGGGGTTGAGCGTGCCCTCAGTCGGGCGCCCCAAGTGAGACGTCACCATCACGGCAGCCCCTGCATCTAGCGCCAGACGAATACCGGGGACAGACGCACGAATACGCGTGTCTTCGGTGATGCTACCCGCATCATCAAACGGTACATTCAGATCAGCGCGAATGAACACGCGCTTACCAGCAAGCTTGCCGGCCTGAGCCAGCCCAGAGAGAGTTTGAACAGTCGTCATAAAATCCAACACAAAGAGAACAAAAAATATCGGTCACGAAACATGCAAAGCGTACTAGACAATATGCACTTGTTTCAGGTGCCCCTTAAGCAAAGAGGCCCCGAAGGGCCTCTTTGCTTAATGGCGATTATTTCGCCGTCATCAATGCAATCGTGGTGTCTAGCATACGGTTGCTAAAGCCCCACTCGTTGTCATACCAAGACGAAACCTTCACTAACGCACCCGACACTTTGGTCAGCGTCGAGTCAAAGTTGCTTGAGGCTGGATTGTGATTGAAGTCGATCGAAACGAGTTGTTCAGTTTGATACGTCAAAATGCCTTTGAGCTTGCCTTCAGAAGCAGTCTTAAGGATCGCGTTGACTTCGTCGACAGTGGTGTCGCGCTTAGCAATAAACGACAGGTCAACGAGCGACACATTGATGGTGGGCACGCGAATCGCAAAACCATCAAGCTTGCCATTGAGTTCAGGCAGCACCAAACCCACGGCCACCGCAGCGCCCGTTTTAGCGGGGATCATGCTCATGGTGGCCGAGCGCGCACGACGCAAATCTTCGTGATAAACGTCGGTCAATACTTGATCGTTGGTGTAAGAGTGAATCGTTGTCATCAGACCAGTCACCACGCCCAGGGCTTCGTGCAAAGGCTGCACCAAGGGGGCTAGACAGTTAGTGGTGCAAGATGCGTTTGAGATCACGGTGTCTGAGCTTTTCAGCACGCCATGATTGACGCCGTAAACAACCGTTGCATCAACGTCTTTACCACCCGGGGCTGAAATAATGACTTTTTTAGCGCCGCCTTTAATATGCGCCGAAGCTTTTTCTTTAGTCGTAAAGAAGCCCGTGCACTCGAGCACGACGTCAACCTTGAGTTCGCCCCAAGGCAACTCAGCTGGGTTGCGATTGGCTAACACGCGAATTTTGTCGCCATTGACCACCATGAAATCACCCTCAACACCAACTGTGCCCGAAAACTTGCCGTGGGCGGTGTCGTATTGGGTTAAGTGAGCATTGGTTTTAGGATCGCCTAAATCATTAATGGCTACGATTTGAATGTCGTGCTTTTTGCCACCTTCGTAATGGGCACGCAAAATGTTACGGCCGATACGGCCATAGCCGTTAATAGCAACGCGAATCGTCATGATGTGTCGAGCTCCTGATTATTTGAGATTTACAAAAGATTTTTAACGGCTTGCGCGACTTTTTCTGCCGTTAAGCCAAAATGCTTAAACAGCGCCCCAGCAGGTGCTGATTCACCGTAGGTGTCAATGCCAATCACTGCACCATCAAGTCCTACATACTTGTGCCATAAACCTGTAACCCCAGCCTCGACAGCGACGCGAGGCATCCCTGTAGGCAACACCGAAGCGCGCCAGGCCGCGTCTTGCTGATCGAATACCTCTGTGCATGGCATCGAAACCACACGCACCGCAATGCCCTCGGCGGCCAAGAGTTTTTGTGCATCAATCGCAATCGCAACTTCTGAGCCTGTCGCAATGATCGCAGCCTTTGCGTTGGCGGCCTCTTGCAACACATAACCGCCACGTGCCACGTGCGTTAAGGTTTCGGCGCTACGCGCAACAAACGGCAAGTTTTGACGCGACAATAATAAAGCAGTCGGGCCGCCCGCATGCACAGCCATTCCGATGCTGCTTGGGCGACTCACAGCGGCCAACCAGGCTGCGGTGGTTTCAACGGTATCGCACGGGCGCCACACAGATAAATTAGGAATTAAACGCAGGCTGCTTGCATGTTCAATCGACTGATGGGTGGGGCCATCTTCACCCAAACCAATTGAATCGTGCGTAAACACATGCACGACACGTTGCTTCATCAGCGCCGCCATACGCAACGCGTTGCGTGAATAATCAGAGAACGTCAAAAATGTTCCGCCAAAGGGCAAATAGCCACCATGCAAAGCCAACCCATTCATGATGCCCGCCATACCAAATTCGCGTACACCGTAATTAATATGTCGGCCAAACTGAACGCCTGTGGCGCCAGCACGCACTGGAGCCACGCCTTTCCAGTCGGTAAAGTTAGAGCCGGTCAGGTCAGCAGAACCACCCAGCATCTCGGGTAATAATTCAACCAAAGCCGTGATGGCTTGCTGCGAGGCTTTGCGTGAGGCCACGGTTTCAGCTTTGTCGTTGGTGGCGTTTAAAAGCTGTTGCGCGGCGTTGGCAAAATCCGCGGGTAATTCGCCGCACATGCGACGCGTAAACTCGTGCGACTGCGCCGGAAACTTTGCCGCGTATGCATCAAAACCTTTTTGCCAAGCGGCTTGTGCCTGCGCCCCGACAACGCGCTGATTCCATCCCTGATAAACAGTTTCGGGGATTTCGAAAGGTGCATACGGCCAGCCAATCGCGGCACGAGTGCCAGCGATTTCAGCTGCGCCCAACGGAGCGCCATGAACTTTGTCTGTGCCAGCAACGGTCGGTGCACCCTTGCCAATGACCGTGCGGCAAATGATTAACGTTGGGCGGGCTTGTTGCGGACCGGACAGACGAGCCTGCTTGATGGCCAAATCCACGGCAGAGACATCGTGCCCATCGGCCACGCTTACAACGTTCCAACCGTAAGCCTCAAAGCGCTTGGCGGTGTCGTCGGCAAACCAGTTTTCAACTTTGCCGTCAATCGAAATGCCATTGTCGTCATACAAAACAATCAGTTTGCCTAGACGCAAGGTGCCGGCCAGCGAGCACACTTCGTGTGAAATCCCTTCCATCAAACAACCGTCACCAACAAACGCGTAGGTGTGGTGATCGACCAAGGTATGTTCAGGGTGATTAAATTCAGCGGCTAACAGCGCTTCAGCAAGCGCCATCCCAACAGCATTGGCCAAGCCCTGTCCCAGAGGGCCAGTGGTTGTTTCAACACCGGGTGTGATGCCAACCTCGGGGTGCCCCGGCGTTTTCGAGTGCAGCTGACGGAATTTTTGTAACTCTGCCATCGGCAGGTCGTAACCTGTCAGGTGCAGCAAAGCGTAAATCAACATCGAGCCGTGACCGTTTGACAACACAAAGCGATCGCGATTCGCCCAAGCCGGATCGGCCGGATTGTGCCGCAAGTGGCGGGTAAACAGCGCTTGCGCCATTTCAGCCATTCCCATGGGCGCGCCCGGGTGTCCAGAGTTCGCTTGCTGGACTGCGTCCATAGCGAGGGCGCGAATGGCATCGGCCAATTTAACGGGGACAGCGGTCGTTGGGGTCATGGGCTAAGGCTCGCCTACACAAACACGAGCAAAATAGGTTACAAAACGTGGGAGTTTAGCACCCGTATGACTCCTCACCCATTGACTGAGCCCCCTGATGGCCAACCCCCGCTTTTACTGCTCGGCACCGATTTTTGCCAACCAACAGCTCGATTTGCCCGCTGCGCTCGCGCATCACGTGCGTGTCAGACGTCTCGAAGCTGGCGACCCGGTGGTGCTGTTTGACGGCCGAGGGGGCGAGATTGCAGGCACGTTAAGCTTTGAGGGAAAAAAAATCTCTGCTCTGCTGGGTGAACACTGCCCTCGCGAAGCCGAACTTGGTGGGCAGATCACCCTGCTCCAAGCCCTGCCTGCGGGTGACAAAATGGACTGGATTATCGAAAAAGCCGTTGAACTGGGCGTGCACACAATCATTCCGGTCGCCGCACAACGCAGTGTGCTCAAGCTTTCAGGCTCCCGTCTAGAAAAGCGGCTCGAGCACTGGCAAGGCATTATCCGCGCAGCCTCTGAGCAGTGTGGGCGTAATCGTTTGCTGCGGCTGTGTGCGCCGCAAAGCCTGGCGCAGGCCCTTGCATTGGCGCCGCCCGGGCAACACTTGCTGTGCGACCCCGAGGCCCCGCGGACACTGGCCGAGCATCTTGCAGCAACGACCAAGGTGCAAACAAAACCTCAAGCGGTGACTCTGGCCTTGAGCCTGCTAATTGGCCCAGAGGGCGGTTGGAACCCGGAGGAGCAGGCCCTGGCTGCCACACACTCGGTGACAAAAATAAAGTTTGGTTTAAGAGTGTTGCGCACCGAGACCGCAGGGATCGCGTTGGTGTCTGCAACGACCGCCCTCTTGGGTTGGTAGCCTGCGCAAAGGCCTCATCGCGTGCGTAGGCGTTCGGGGCTCACAGGGCACTCCCGTTAAGCGGGCTCGTCACTCCAGTTATTGACGACGCCAGGCTTAGCGTCGGGATGCTTGCCGGCGTGCTGGATACCAAAAATGAACACTCGGCCGTTTTTGCGCGCAAAACCGACGGCATCATTAAGCACCTGCAAAAACTGTACGCCGTCCATCACGATCGCCGGATCAGCCGAATGCAATTTGTCAAACACCAACACCAAGCCTTCCTTTTGATCAAGCAGGCTATCGCATAAACAATCAAAAAACGAGTCGAAATTTGAACCAAAGAACTGAGGGTAGTCGACCGCTTTGACGACGGCACGAAACACAGCAGAGCGGCTACGCGCCTTGTCGCACTGTGCCACGCACCACGCCAAGCCCTGCTCAGTCGCCGCGCCAGACAACAGATCACTGCCGGTGTCTGGATCGAAATCCCCACCGTTTCGCAACAACTGCTTTAATTTTGGATCAACCGCCTTACCCATTCAGTGGGCTCCTTGAACCAGACCACAAGTACGCCGTGTAGTTTTAGCACAGGACAGTCACACAGGTCTTGCTCTTTGTCAAATATTCGTATACCAAACCTAAAAAACGTGCATCCAAACAAAAATGTTGGCGCCAACTTAAAGCAGCTTCGTTTGCTGAGTCCCAAGCATCGGATCATTTGCCTGAACGACGGTTAACGCCGTCATATTAACAATTCGACGCACGCTCGAACTCGTGGTCAAGATATGCACGGGTGCATTGGCGCCTAACAAGAACGGCCCCACTGCCACGTTGCCACCCGATACCGTTTTAAGCAAGTTGTACGCGATATTGCCCGAATCAACATTCGGACACACCAATAAATTCGCTGAGCCTTTTAAGGTTGAAGAAGGCAAAATTTTCAGGCGCAGCGTTTCGTCGAGCGCGCAGTCACCGTGCATCTCGCCATCGATTTCAAGTTCAGGGGCCCACTGCCGGATCAGCGCCAAAGCCTGTTGCATTTTCTGGCCCGACGCTGAGCTTCCTGAACCAAAATTCGAACGCGACAACAGCGCCGCCTTAGGCACCAAATTTAAACGCCGCATCTGCGCGGCGGCGGCAATCGTAAACTCGGCAATTTGCTCGGCCGTGGGTTCGTCATTGACGTGGGTATCGACCAGCGCCAGGGTTTGCTCAGGCAACAGCAAAATACTCATCGCCGCATACGTCGAGGTGCCGGGCTGTTTGCCAATCATTTGATCGATATAGCGCAAGTGATTGGCGTAGCCACTAACCGTGCCACAAATCATCCCGTCAGCGTCGCCCATTTTGACCATCGTGGCGCCGATTAACGTTAACCGGCGACGCATTTCAACCCGCGCCATCTCTTTGGTAATACCTTGGCGACACATTTTTTCCCAGTAGACTGTCCAATACTGATGAAACCGTGTGTCAGACTCTGGATCGGTGACCTCGACGTCTTCACCGAGACGCAAACGCAAGCCAAATTTTTCGATCCTGGCTTTCAAAACCTCAGGCCGCCCAACAAGAACAGGTTTAGCAAGTTTTTCGTCAACAATCACTTGCACTGCGCGCAACACCCGCTCGTCTTCACCTTCGGTGAAAACAATACGCGCTTTGCCACCCAAACGAACATGCGATTTTGCACCCGCAAACAAGGGCTTCATGAAAGCACCCGAGCGGTATACAAATTGCTCGAGTTGCTCGACATAAGCCTCTAAGTCGGCAATCGGTCGAGTCGCGACACCGCCCTCCATTGCGGCCTTCGCCACGGCAGGGGCAATGCGTACAATCAAGCGCGGATCAAAGGGCTTAGGAATAAAAGAATTTGGGCCAAAGGCGACGTCATACTGCCCGTAAGCAGCAGCGACGACTTCGCTTTGCTCTTCTTGGGCAAGTCGGGCAATTGCCACGACCGCAGCTTTTTCCATTTCGCGCGTAATCGTGGTGGCGCCAACATCGAGCGCGCCCCGAAAGATATACGGAAAACACAAAACGTTATTGACCTGATTGGGGTAATCAGAACGGCCTGTTGCCATCACGATATCGTCGCGTACCGCATGTGCTTCAGCGGGCAAGATCTCGGGATTTGGATTGGCCAACGCCAGAATCAAAGGCCGCTTGGCCATCACCTTCACCATCTCTGGCTTGAGTACCCCGCCGGCCGACAAACCTAAAAATACGTCCGCATCGGCAATGATGTCCGCCAGTTTGCGGGCCTCAGTTTTCTGCGCAAAACGCGTTTTATCAGGATCCATCAAAACGGTCCGGCCTTCGTAAACCACACCCTCAATATCTGACACCCAAATGTTCTTAAGCGGCAAGCCCAAGTCCACCATTAAATCCAAGCAAGCTAGCGCGGCTGCCCCAGCACCAGACACCACCACTTTAACTTGCTTAATATCCTTACCAACGACCTCTAGACCGTTAATAAAGGCGGCTGACACGCAAATCGCCGTGCCGTGCTGATCGTCATGAAACACTGGGATGCGCATGCGCTCGCGCAACTTACGCTCAACGATAAAGCACTCGGGTGCTTTGATGTCCTCAAGATTGATGCCGCCAAAAGTGGGCTCTAGGCTCGCGATAATTTCAACGAGTTTATCGGGATCTTGTTCGTTGATCTCGATATCAAACACATCAATACCGGCGAACTTCTTAAACAACACCGCCTTGCCTTCCATCACAGGCTTCGAAGCGAGCGGCCCAATATTGCCTAAGCCCAAGACTGCCGTACCGTTCGTGATGACGCCCACCAAGTTGCCGCGCGCGGTGTAACGAAACGCGTTGGCCGGGTCTGCAATAATTTCTTCACAAGCCGCTGCAACCCCTGGCGAATACGCCAAGGCTAAGTCGCGCTGGTTCGACAGGCTTTTAGTCGGCGTCACCGAGATTTTGCCCGGGCGACCTTGCTCGTGATATTCGAGTGCGGCCTGACGAAAGGTTTTTTCCATGGTGCTCTGCTAGTCGACAATTTAAGAGCCCGATTCTAGCCCCTTTGCGAGAGCGTCAACGCCGAATACCCCCAACGGATCAAGGATGTGCTTGAGTTCTTGGTCAAGTTGTGAAGCCAGCAACTGCAGGTCAGGCAACACGCACCCAACATGACCCTGCGCCGGCAGCGTATCAAGGCGCCTGAGCCAAAGCGTTTGCACCCAGCCAAGTCGGCCTTGATGCCCAAACAGCAACTGCGCAAGGTTTGGCTCTTGCGCTGCACAGTCAAACAGCGCGTCAAGCCTAAACAAAGCGGGCCAAAAGCTCGCTTGCGCGCAACGCTGCGCGGCTTCTGAGCCCGCCAGTTCAAAGAGTCTGGGCACCAGCCTTTGCAGCGCGAGGCTACGCAGCGGTGTCTGCGCATTTGAACCGAAAGGTCCAAGCACCTCAAGCGTGCCATCGGCCAGCAAGACCTCGGCGCGCTCAACTATTCGAGCGGCCTCGAGCGATGCCCGCTGCTGCGGAGCACAAACCCCGGCAAACCATTGCGCCAGCGTCAGCTCGGGCGCCAAAGCCAACCCCTCAAATATGCCAGTTTCTTGCATCTGAGCGATCGTGCACCCGGCGTCGACTCGCCAACACCCCGCCTGCTCTTTAACGGGCGAAAAAGTTGCGCCGTGCGTCAAAGGCGTCACCCAAAGCGTGGCCCGTTCACACACAGCCGACCCCGTGCAGCCGGCTAGAGCCAACGTGACGCCATACTCTTGACACAAGGCGCGCGCGTGCGCCACGTCTGCGTGACGCACCGGCTCAAGCCAGGCCTGTGCCACTGCTCCTTGGGCGTTGCTCGACGCAGCAACACGCACGCTGCCTAAGCAAGTGCGCACGAGTCGGGCGCAAAACAAGTCCCACGGCGGGGCGGGTGGGCGGCGTCCCATCAGAAAAGCGCGTCTGGATGTTGGTGTAGCCACTACAATTCAGCCTCTTAGGGAGAGTTAGGTCATGACAGTTCTTGCAGCACGCACCGCCGATACCGTGACCTTTCACGCGGTCGAACTTTTTAAACAGGCGACAGCGCTACAACGCCGTGGTATCGACATTATCAGCCTTGGCGTCGGAGAACCCGACTTTACCGCAGCCCCGCAAGTGATCCAAGCCATGCAACTCGCCGCACAGTCTGGCAAGAGTGGCTATTCGCCCCCTGCTGGTCTACCTGAACTCCGAGAGGCAATTGCTGGGTTTTATACCAATCAACTTGGCGCCAAAGTCGACCCTCACCGGGTCATCGTGACCTCGGGCGCAAGCGGCGCTCTGCTGCTGGCAGCAATGGCACTGATCAATCCTAACGACGAAGTTTTGATGCCCGATCCCTGCTACCCACCAAATCGTAACTTTGTCGGGGCGGCGGGCGGCACCACCAAACTCATCCCCACCACCATCGCCAATCGCTTCCAACTATCAGACACTGACATCGAGCAACATTGGGGCCCCGCGACACGCGGTGTCTTGATCGCCTCGCCAAGCAACCCCACCGGCACCTCGATTCCGCGCGACGCACTCGCCCGCCTGATTAAACAAGTCCACGCCCGCAACGGTTTTGTGATGATGGACGAAATTTATTTAAGCTTGTCTTACGATGGTGTGCGACAGTCTGCCCTTGCTCTTGATGACAACCTGATTATTCTGAACAGCTTTTCAAAGTATTTCAATATGACAGGCTGGCGCTTGGGCTGGATGATTGTGCCGACCTATATGGTTGAGCCGATCGAAAAAATGGCAGCGAGCCTAGCAATCTGCGCGCCAACACTCGCGCAACATGGCGCCATCGCTTGTTTTGACCCCGAAGCTTTAGCGATTTTTGAGCAACGCCGCGAAGCCTTCAGGCAGCGTCGTGATTATCTGGTGCCGGCCTTAAAGGCCTTAAACATTGACGTACCCGTCACACCCGACGGTGCGTTTTATGTCTACGGCGACATCTCAGCACATTCGCCAGACAGCAGCGCTTTTTCGGCCGCTCTGCTCAACGGTGCGCGTGTCGCGGCAGTGGCAGGCTTGGATTTTGGGCCGGCCCACGCCGCAAACACCATGCGCTTTGCCTACACCACCGGGCTCGACCGTCTGCAAGAAGCGATTCATCGCCTGAAGGTTTTTTTAGGCTGAGGCTTGCCTAATCCTTTAGCGCGATCGAACCGGCGAGGGCTAAGCGCCGGCGCTCTGACAACACTTTTTCGGTATATCCACCATCAGTCGTTGGGCCACTGGCTCCGCAATAGCACAGCAAGCCCCCAGCAACCGAGCCTCGCCTGAGAATGCACTCTGCCAAAATAAAGGCCCCGACACGAATATTGGCGACCGGATTAAATGCCAGTGACTCCGCGCGTCCGAGCTTCGTGAATTTATCGCGATGGACACTGATCATCACTTGCATCAAGCCGGTCGGACCACCGACCTGCCCGCCGGCATAAGGATTAAAGCGTGATTCGGTCGCGATAATCGCCAAAATTAAAAGAGGATCGACCTTTAACTCGTCACCAACGACATAAGCGGTTTCGACAAACATCTTGGCCGCTTCGTTGGCCACCAGATATTTGCGAGAGAGGTACTGAATCAGTGCGTCTTGCTGCTTTTGCGCTAACCCTTGACGCTGCACGGCCTCTTGAACACTCAAACCCCGACTTGCCGCCGAAGCCTCTGCTGCGACGGCTAACTCTTGCTGCACCGTGGCTTGACCAGGCAGCGCAAGCTCTGCCCTTGAAACTGGCCGCTGCGCAGAGGCGCTCGGGTTTGCGCCTGTTGCCAGCGGCAGGGCTTCGCCGCGAAGAGGCTCTAGGTCGATTGCCGCCACGATGGGCCCGACAGGGCCGCCGGTGTTGGTGACAGGCTGCGGCAACAGTGCATCGGGCACCAAGGCATAAAGCAAGGCCGAATGAATTTGCAAGGCCTGACCGCGCAAAGTTGGCATCGTCAACACCATCGTACCGGCCACCAAAACGGTAATGCCCAAATAGGCCGCGCAAGTTCGCACAAACTCAGCCAGATTTCGATAGAGTCCGCTAGCAAGCTGTTGCGTCATGCCCCAAGCCGGCCTTAGCGTCACCACGACACCACCCCGCGCAAAGCGCACGGATGCCGTGGGGTCATAGAAGGCCCGCCTGAGGGCGCAAGCACGGCGGGTGTTAACCTTGTATTCATCGTAGAACTGTAACCGTTTTGGCGGATCAAGACCTTGAAATACAAAGACTTAAGAGATTTTATTGCGCAGCTTGAACGCACGGACGAAGTCAAGCGCATCACTCAGCCGGTATCCACCTCGCTTGAGATGACTGAGATTTCAGATCGCGTACTCAAGGCCGAAGGCCCGGCTTTGTTGTTTGAGCGGGCGCTTCACAACGGCAAGCCCACGCCGATGCCGGTCTTGGCAAATTTGTTTGGCACACCCACTCGCGTCGCACGCGGCATGGGCGCCGAAAACGTCGGCGCGTTGCGCGACATCGGTGAGTTACTGGCCTCGTTACGTGAACCCGAAGCTCCAAAAGGCTTTCGCGACGCTCTGGCAAAGGTATCGATGCTCAAAGCCGCCTTGTGGGATATGAGCCCCAAAACGGTTCGTGGCGCACCTTGCCAAGAGATCGTGTGGGAAGGCAACGATGTCGATCTTGCCAAGCTCCCTATCCAAACCTGTTGGCCTGGCGATATCGCCCCCTTACTCACCTGGGGTCTGGTGATTACTCGCGGCCCGAATGCCCGCCGACAAAATCTGGGTATTTATCGGCAGCAGGTGATTGGCCGCAATAAACTCATCATGCGTTGGTTATCGCATCGCGGCGGCGCGCTTGATTTTAGAGATCACGCGCTTGCACACCCCGGCACACCGTTTCCGATTGCGGTGGCTTTGGGTGCTGACCCCGCGACCACGTTGGGTGCCGTCACGCCTGTGCCTGATAGTTTGTCTGAGTATCAATTCTCAGGTTTGCTACGCGGCGCACGCACTGAAGTCACCAAGGCGATTGGCAGTGAACTGTCGGTTCCGGCGACCGCCGAGATTGTGCTTGAGGGGCATTTGCTACCCAGTGCAGATCCGCGCGCAATCAAACCTGTTGTTCCTCAAGGCGTGAACCCACCGCCCGCCTCTGACTACGAGCTCGCGCTTGAGGGCCCTTATGGCGACCATACTGGCTATTACAACGAGCAAGACTGGTTTCCGGTTTTCACGGTCGAGCGCATCACCATGCGTCGCAACCCGATTTATCACACCACCTACACGGGCAAACCGCCCGATGAACCTGCGGTACTAGGCGTCGCACTCAATGAAGTCTTCGTGCCGATTTTGCGTCGACAGTTACCCGAGATTGTGGATTTCTATCTGCCACCCGAAGGCTGCAGCTATCGCTTAGCCGTGGTCTCGATTCGCAAACAATATCCGGGTCACGCCAAGCGTGTGATGTTTGGCTTGTGGAGTATTTTGCGCCAGTTCATGTACACAAAATTTATCGTGGTCGTCGATCAAGACATCAACCCGCGCGACTGGAAAGAAGTCGTCTGGGCAATGACCACACGCATGGATCCGGTGCGCGACACCCTGCTTGTTGAAAACACTCCGATCGATTATCTGGATTTTGCCTCACCGGTTTCAGGACTCGGCGGAAAAATGGGTCTCGACGCCACCAACAAATGGCCAGGGGAGACCCAACGCGAGTGGGGCACGCCGATTACCATGGATGCCGCTACTAAGGCGCGTGTGGATGCGATTTGGGGTGAGCTGGGGCTTTGAGCTTTGCAGCCCAACTACCGCAGCGCCTTTACCTCAATCACTGATTTTTGACCTGAGTGCTCGATCTCTTGCTTCATCACAAGATTGGTTGACGGACAAAACCAATCGGTCACTTGCGATGGAATCGACGGGATCGGTAGCACCATGCCTTGCACTTGTGCGGTTGTCGCATCGGTACTGCGGGCATAGCGCACCGGCCAGCATTGCAACTTACCGACGGCGGTCTGGATCGATTGCTGTGCGCCTACCGTTTTTTCGCCCATCCGCACGCCAACTGGTGTGGTTGGACCGCGTTTGGGATCACCCACCGCCAAAGTGTAAGACTGCGCGGCGAACTTTTGCCCAACGGCCTGAATGGGTGCCCCAAAACCAAACAGCCCAAGCAATTGCACATCAAACGTTGCCATATCCGCCGCCTTGCCGGGGCGAGCGTTTGCCACGCTTGTCTTGTTGCCACTCACACTCAACACGTGGTCGATGTCGTTCGCACCACTTAAAAAATTCATCAGCGCATATTTGGCGAAGCCGTTGACCTGAGCCTGACACATTGTGTTTGAAGTTTTTTTAACCAGACTAAAAGTCAACTTGGCCGAGACATTCAACATGCCCGAGCCACCAATCTCAATCACGCCGCCGTTATGAAAAAACCGGGCTTCGCAGATTTGTGCCTGTACATTTATGCAAGCACCAAGCAGTAACGTGAGCAGCAGCGTTTTGGAAAAGCGCCCTTGGCCATCGTCATTCATCGCGCGGTCAACCAGGCGATCAGAGTATTTTCAAACGAACGCGCCTCGTGAGCACGTTCGTGATTCACCATACTGATCACCACGTAGCGCTTGCCGCTAGCGCCCCACACGTAACCTGCGACTGAGCGCACGTCGCGTAAGCCACCCGTTTTAAGGTGCGCCATAGATTTTGTTGAGGGATCGCGCAGACGATTACGCGTCGTGCCATCCGAGCCAAGAATAGACAGCGAAGCGACATACTCAGGCATCACAGGTGAGGCCCAGGCCTTTTGCAGCATCTGCGCCAAGCTTTCTGCCGACACCACGCCGTTACGCGATAATCCCGAACCGTTATCAAGCACCATGCCCTTCATTGGCAAGCCCTGACGCGCCAAGACCTCTTGCGCCACTTGCACGCTGCCAGCGACCGTTGCCGGGCGACGCCCAGCTTCAGCACCTAGCGTCAGCAATAACACCCGAGTCATCACGTTATTACTGCGCTTATTAATTAAACGAATCACCTCAGAAAGCGGCGGCGACTGATGCGAAGCTACGATGATCGCCCCCGCAGGAATCGTGCCGCTGCGAATCGAACCGGTAATCACCCCACCTAACTCTTGCCACAATGAGCGCAGCACGCGCGCGCCGAACTCTTGTTGCGAAAATGCGAGACGAAAGATATCAAATTCGCCACAGGAGCCCACCGCTTTTCCGGTGACGCGAAACTTAACCGTGCCTTCAGTCATCGCGATGTCAGTACTGATGTTGGGCGAGCCTGGGCACACGCCGTCTACCCACTGTACGTTGCCGTCAATCTGTACACCTGCCATGGGTGGATCGACAAACGACTTCCAACTGCGCGTGCCCGGATCCGGCGAAAAGACTAAACGCAAAGCACCAAAGCCCACCATAAACGCATCAGGACTCGCGTTATAAGGGCTATAGGCAGAACCATCAAACGTACTGGGATCAATCGTGACCTCACCAAAAATTGAACGGTCGATCACGATTTCAGGGATTTCGCGCACGCCGCGTAACCGCAGGTCACGCAGCAAGCGCCAAAGATCCTGCAATAAAAAGATGGGATCACCACCCGCGCGAAGGTACAGCGGGCCGTTTAACACACCTTGCTCTGAGGCTTTGGCGTCGGCTCCAATCAATAAATCCGTGCTCCAGGTGTAGGCTGGCCCCAACCGCGATACGGCCGCATAGGTGGTGACCAGTTTCATCACCGAAGCCGGGTTGCGCGGCACCTCGGGCGACACGGCAAATAGCTGAGGGCCGCCGATTTCTTGCACGAGCACTGAGAGCGAGGATTCAGGCAGTTTTGTTTGCGCCCAGGCACGAGCAAGCTCAGGCGGCAAGCCTGCCTGCGCGCAGGCGCTGGTCGAACCAAACATCACGCTCAACCCAAGCGCTACGCCGAAGAGCATTTGCTTTAAACAAAGAGTGGTCGCTCTCGTCCAAATCGGTGTCAATAAAGAGCCTGTCTTCGTCTGCCAACCTATCATTCCCGCCGCCTGTTTGTTCGTGTGAACCCACAGCATACAAAAAAAGACCGCCACGGGGCTTAAAATGCCCGATCTTTCTTGGCTTGTTTTGCGAAATCCGCGCAAGCCACCTCAAACCGCTACAGACTCGATTGACTTTATAGACGTGACCACCTCCTTAACCGTTGCTGACTTTGATTACGCGCTACCGCCCGAGCTGATCGCGCAAACCCCCGCGACCACTCGGACGGCAAGTCGTTTGCTGCATGTCGACCAAAGAGGCCAACTGCACGACCGACAATTTACCGAGCTGCTAAGCCTGTTGCGCCCCAACGATTTATTGGTGTTCAACGACACGCGAGTGATTAAAGCCCGCTTATTTGGTCAGAAGACCACGGGTGGCAAGGTTGAAGTACTGATCGAACGGGTCACCGGCCTTGACATGGCCTTAGCGCATATTCGCTCGAGCAAATCACCCACGGCGGGTAGTCTGCTTCGCCTCGCCGAGGCGTTCACCGCACGCGTGCTTGGTCGTGAAAACGATTTATTCATCTTAGCGTTTGAACGACCCGTACTCGAGTTGCTCGAGCAATTCGGCGCCACACCCCTCCCCCCTTACATCACGCATCAACCTGATGATGCCGATGATCAGCGCTACCAGACCATCTACGCTCGCGAGCCCGGGGCCGTTGCTGCGCCCACCGCGGGGTTGCATTTTGATCAAGCCTTATTTGAGCAACTCGACGCCGCGGGCATCCAGCGTGCTTTTGTGACACTGCACGTGGGTGCCGGCACCTTTCAACCGGTACGTGTCAACACTCTGGCCGAGCACGTGATGCACGCCGAGCGGTACACCGTACCGCCTGAGACCTTTGAGGCGATCGCGCGTGCCCGCTCCCTCGCAGGCCGCGTGATCGCAGTCGGCACGACCAGCGTACGTTCGCTTGAAGCTGCAGCGAAAGACAACCAAAACTTGGCCAGCAAATATCTGAATAGAAAGCTTTCTGAGCAGGCACCTGCAGAAGATGGTGGTGCAACGACCGCGCAAACCGGCGACACTCGCCTCTTTATTACCCCTGGCTTTGACTACCAAGTCGTCGACGCGATGATTACAAATTTTCATCTGCCACAATCGACCTTGCTCATGCTGGTATCGGCCTTCATCGGCCTGGACCAGATGCGCCGCGCCTATCAACACGCGATCGAGCAGCGCTACCGTTTCTTCAGCTACGGCGACGCCATGTTTCTTGAACGCAATCCCAACTTATGACGACCCCGTACATGACCCAGACCGACGAGCAACCCCATCACCCTGCAACAGGCCTGCGCTTCGAGTTACTTGCCACCGACGGCCTGGCGCGACGCGGGCGCATGACGCTCAATCACGGTGTGGTCGAGACCCCTATCTTTATGCCCGTGGGCACCTACGGCACCGTCAAGGCCATGATGCCGCACGAACTTGTCGAGGTGGGCTCGCAAATCGTGCTGGGCAATACCTTTCACCTGTGGCTGCGCCCTGGCACTGAAGTGATCGCTAAACATGGCGGCTTGCATGGCTTCATGCAGTGGCATAAGCCTTTGTTAACGGACTCGGGTGGCTTTCAAGTCTTCAGCTTGCAAGGCATGCGCAAAATTACCGAAGAAGGCGTCAAGTTTGCCTCACCGGTCGATGGGGCAAGGTTGTTCTTGACCCCAGAAGAATCGATGCGCATTCAAACCGAGCTCAATTCAGATATCGCGATGGTGTTTGATGAGTGCACCCCTTACATGATCAACGACCGACCCGCCACACCCGAAGAGGCCGCCGTGTCGATGCGCATGTCGCTGCGCTGGGCCAGACGGTCACGTGAAAGCTTCGATGCGCTTAGTAACCCGAATGCGTTGTTTGGGATCGTTCAGGGCGGAATGTTCGAAACCTTGCGCGACGAATCACTTGCGGGCTTACAAGATATTGGCTTTCATGGCTATGCGATTGGAGGACTGTCAGTCGGTGAACCCAAAGAAGACATGATGCGAATTCTTGCCCACGTGGCACCGCGTCTGCCGGCTAACGCCCCGCGCTATTTGATGGGGGTCGGCACCCCCGAAGACTTGGTGCAAGGGGTTGCTCAAGGCATCGATATGTTTGACTGCGTGATGCCTACCCGCAACGCCCGCAATGGCTGGCTGTTCACCCGTTTTGGCGATGTCAAGATCCGCAATGCCCAATATCGCGACAACATCTTGCCCCTTGACACCAGTTGCAGTTGCCACACTTGCAAGAATTTTTCACTGTCTTACCTGCATCACCTACAAAAATCGAACGAAATTACCGGTTCACGTTTAAATACTGTCCATAACCTCCATTTTTATCTGACAATCATGGCCGAAATGCGCGAAGCCATAGAGAATGGCAGCTTTCAGGCTTGGCGAGCCCAGTTTGCAAGAGATCGCGCCGCCAAGTCGGTACAATAACGAGCGTTTCACATTTACCCAAAGGAGACCTTAATGTCTGCTCAAGCAATTCCCAGCATTGTGCTGGCCCAAGCCGCTGATACTGCCAGTTCGTTAATGAGCATGGCCCCTATTGTTTTGATGTTTGTCGTGCTTTATTTTTTAATGATTCGTCCGCAAATGAAACGCCAAAAAGAACATAAGGCGCTGTTGGCTGCGCTGGCAAAAGGCGATGAAGTGATTTGCGCCGGTGGCGTGCTTGGCACAGTCAGTAAAGTGAGTGACAGCTATGTTACCGTTCAAATCTCTGAGCACGGCACAGCGCCCATCGAGATCGTGCTGCAAAAAGCCTCAGTGGCAACAGTATTACCAAAAGGTACGATCAAAGCGCTGTAAGGCTTTGGTTGAAGACCCCGTCGCATGTTGCGTCGGGGCAAAACTCTTATTAATTCCTGTCGGCCATGAACCGCTACCCTATTTGGAAATACCTGACGGTGCTGGTCGCGGTTGTGATCGGCCTGCTCTATACCCTGCCCAATCTTTACGGCGAGTCCCCCGCGGTACAGATTTCAAGCGCAAAGTCCACGGTCAAGCTCGAGGCGGGCATGTTAGATCGTGCCCAAGACATCTTGAAAAAAGCTGGCCTTGTCAGCACGGGTGCGACTTTTGAACAAAACGGCCCGGTGGGCACGGTTCGCGTACGTTTCGCCAACACAGACCAGCAAATTCTGGCGCGCGACACCATTGAAAAAACGCTCAACCCAAACGCCGCCGACCCCACTTACACCGTGGCGTTAAACCTGCTACCGGCCTCACCCAGTTGGCTCAGCGCTATCGGCGCAAACCCGATGTACCTGGGGCTTGACTTGCGTGGTGGCGTACACTTTTTGTTGCAAGTCGATATGCAAGGTGCGCTCACTGCGCGCTATGACTCGCTTGTTACCGATCTGCGCGCGGCATTGCGTGATCAAAAAATTGAAAACACCGGCATCGAGCGCAGCGCGATGTCTGTCGTACTGTCATTTTCAAGTGCAGCCGGTCGTGACCGCGCGATCAGCAGCCTGCGTACTCGCAACCCTGACCTCCAGATGCTCGAGCGCACAGACGGCACCCGTCTGCAAATCGTGGCCACCCTTAGCCAAGCCGCGATGACCGCAGTCCAGGCCAACGCGCTCAAGCAAAATATCACTACCCTGCACAACCGTATTAATGAACTAGGTGTCGCAGAACCGGTGATTCAGCAACAAGGCACCGATCGCATCGTGGTGCAGTTGCCAGGCGTGCAAGACGTTGCCAAGGCCAAAGCTATTTTAGGACGCACCGCGACACTCGAAATTCGCATGGTTGACGATTCGCAGGCCGCTCAAAGCGCCTTAGCTGCGGGCACAGTGCCCTTCGGCCTTGAGCGCTATCAAGATCGCGATGGCCGACCCCTGTTATTGCGTCGTCAAGTGATTTTGACGGGTGAAAACCTGCAAGACGCGCAAGCCGGACGCGACAATCAATCGCAACAAGCGGCCGTGCATCTCACACTTGATTCCAAGGGCGCACGTATTTTTCGCGATGTGACGCGCGATAACATCGGTAAACGCATGGCGATTTTGTTGTTTGAAAAAGGTCGCGGAGAAGTCGTCACCGCCCCGGTCATTCGCGGCGAAATCCCAGGCGGTCAAGTACAAATCTCTGGCAGCATGTCAGCCGAAGAAGCTGCTGACACTGCCTTGCTACTGCGCGCAGGCTCGCTAGCCGCCCCGATGGAAATCATCGAAGAGCGCACGATCGGCCCGAGCCTAGGTGCCGAAAATATCTCTAAGGGCTTTAATTCAACGCTCTATGGTTTTCTTGCGATCGCAGTTTTTATGCTGCTTTATTACCACTTGTTTGGAATCTTTTCAACGGTTGGCCTTGCGCTGAACGTCTTGATGCTGCTGGCGATTCTATCTATGTTGCAGGCCACACTCACCCTGCCAGGTATCGCTGCGATCGCCCTAACACTTGGGATGGCGATTGATGCAAACGTGCTGATCAATGAGCGCATCCGCGAAGAGCTACGCAATGGCGAAGCCCCTCAACAAGCGATCAGCCTGGGTTTTGACCGTGCCTGGGGCACAATTCTTGACTCAAACCTCACCACGCTGATCGTGGGCGTTGCCCTCTTGGTGTTTGGCTCTGGCCCCGTGCGCGGTTTTGCTGTGGTGCATTGCCTGGGGATTTTAACTTCGATGTTTACCTCGGTGGTGGGTGTGCGCGCCTTAGCAAATCTTTGGTACGGACGCCAAAAGAAACTACAAGCGATTTCGATCGGCACCATCTGGAAACCCAAAGACTGAATGCAACACTGAACTTCACGCTCGGAGGCGCAACCGCGCTACTGGCAACTGCTTAGTACCTAAAAGATCATGGAATTTTTCAGAATCGATCGCACCATCCCTTTCATGCGCCACGCGTTGGTCTTGAATGCGATTAGCTTTATCACGTTCATTCTTGCGGTGTTCTTTATCTTGACGCGCGGCTTTCATTTGTCGATTGAATTCACCGGCGGCACCGTGATGGAAGTCAATTACACCCAGGCTGCGCCGATCGAACAAGTGCGTACGGTCGTCACTGGCTTAGGCTATACCGATTTTCAGGTACAAAATTTTGGTACCTCGCGCGACCTGATGATCCGTTTACCCCTTACCCCAGGGCAAAGCTCGGCGACACAAAGCGAAACGGTCATGAAGGCGCTCAAGGCCGCGGACGCCACAGCTGACTTGCGTCGCGTTGAATTCGTCGGCCCGCAGGTAGGGCGTGAACTTGTCGAGAATGGCTTGCTCGCGTTGCTGTTTGTGGTCATCGGCATTGTCCTGTATCTGGCTATCCGCTTTGAATGGAAGTTCGCCGTTGCAGGTGTGTTGGCAAACCTGCACGACGTTGTCATTATTTTGGGATTTTTCGCCTTTTTTGGCTGGGAGTTTTCGCTCTCGGTGCTGGCAGGCGTATTGGCAGTGCTGGGTTACTCGGTCAACGAGTCGGTGGTGATCATGGATCGAATCCGTGAAAACTTTCGCAAAGAACGCACGATGTCGGTGGCCGACGTCATCAACGGCGCGATTACGCAGACTATTTCACGCACCATCATTACCCACGGCAGTACGCAAATGATGGTGATGGCCATGCTGCTGTTTGGTGGCCCGACCCTGCACTACTTTGCCCTCGCACTGACGATCGGTATCTGGTTTGGTATTTATTCATCGGTGTTCGTGGCAGCCGCCATCGCGATGTGGCTTGGCGTCAAACGCGAAGACTTGATTAAACCGGTCAAAAAAGCTGAGCAGGCTGACGAAATCTACGAAGAGTAGTCCGGGGCGATTCTTTTACCCGTCGCGAGTTTAGGGCGGCCTGAAAGTATTCTGCAGCGCATCGGCGTTACACTAGCGTTTTATCTTCTTAGCCCACGGGATCAACACCCGCACCGGCGCCCCCCATGCAAAAACTCGACACATCTGCGGTGCCTGACACCGACGCACAACCAAAAAAAGTCTTCATCCGCACCTTTGGTTGCCAGATGAATGAGTACGACTCTGCCAAGATGCTTGATGTCCTCGGACAAGAGCATGGCGCAGTGCTCACCAAAAGCGCCGATGAGGCCGACATTATTTTGTTTAACACCTGTTCGGTTCGCGAAAAAGCCCAAGAAAAAGTCTTTTCAGATCTTGGCCGTATCAAGCACCTCAAAGCGCTGAATCCAAACCTTGTGATTGGCGTAGGCGGCTGTGTCGCTAGCCAAGAGGGCTCGGCGATTGTTGACCGCGCACCTTACGTAGATGTTGTGTTTGGTCCGCAAACCTTGCACCGCCTGCCCGAACTCATTGCGCGACGCAAAGCCGAAGGGCGTTCGCAAGTCGACATCAGCTTTCCTGAAATCGAAAAATTTGACGCCATGCCGCCGCCACGGATCGAAGGCGCCTCAGCCTTTGTCTCGATCATGGAAGGCTGCAGCAAGTATTGCAGCTTCTGTGTGGTGCCCTATACACGCGGAGAAGAGATCTCGCGCCCCTTTGAAGACGTCTTAACCGAGGTCGCCGATCTTGCCGACCAAGGCGTCAAAGAAGTTACGTTGCTTGGGCAAAACGTCAACGCCTATCGCGGCAAAATGGGTGGGCACACCGGAAGTGCCGGCGGCAATAAAACGCTTGATAGTTTGGATCACACGCACTCGGCAGAGATTGCCGACTTTGCGACCCTGCTTGAATACGTGCACGAGATCCCAGGCATTGAGCGTATCCGCTACACCACCTCGCACCCCAAAGAGATGACTACCCGCATGACCGAAGTCTATGCGCGGCTGCCTAAGCTAGTATCGTTTTTGCACCTGCCGGTTCAAGCAGGCAGCGATCGCGTATTGGCAGCCATGAAGCGTGGCTACACGGCAATTGAGTTCAAGTCGGTGGTACGAAAATTACGCGCTGCGCGCCCCGGCCTCACCCTGTCGTCTGACTTCATTGTGGGGTTTCCGGGCGAAACCGAAGAAGACTTCGAAAAAACCATGAAGCTGATCGACGAAGTCGGCTTTGACACTTCGTTTTCGTTTGTCTACTCGCGCCGACCTGGGACGCCCGCGTCTGATTTGGTCGACGACACACCTCAAACAATCAAGTTACAACGTCTGCAGCGTCTACAAGCTAAGATTAACGAGCAGGCAAATGCGATTGCCCGCAGCATGGTGGGCTCAACCCAGCGCGTGTTGGTTGAAGGCACTTCAGCCCGTGATGCCACCGAGCTCAGCGCTCGCACTGAAAATAATCGCATCGTGAATTTTGCTGGGCACTCGCGCCTGATTGGGCAAATGATTGATGTGCTAATTACTGACGCCATGGCCAATACGTTCAGAGGGCGCGTGGTGACGCACGAGCACTTAAGCGATGGTGCTTCGGCATGACACGCGCCACGGTCAAGACCTCCTCGCGCGCGCGACCCCATCCCGTCAAGCTCAACCTCGAGGGCAGCAACCAACAGCTTTCAAATTTGTGTGGTCCGCTTGACGAAAACTTGCGCCAGCTTGCTGACGGCCTAGACCTTGAGTTAAAACGCCAGGCGAACAAAATTACCATGTACGGGTTGCAAGCCGAGGCAGCGAGCACGATGCTGTTTGCGCTACACCAACGCGCTGCCAAGCATCCGATCTCGATTGATGATATCCAATTAGGCCTTGTTGAAATTGGCGTGGGTCGCTCGCCAAGCACGGCCAAGCAAGAGTTTGATCCAAGCGAATTTCCACCGCTTGACGACCAAAGCGGCGCCATTGCCTTGCGCACTCGCCGAAGTGATTTACGGCCACGCACCCCCCGTCAACGCGATTATCTCAATAACATCTTGAAGCACGACATCACCTTTGGTGTGGGCCCTGCGGGCACCGGCAAAACCTGGCTGGCCGTCGCATGCGCGGTCGACGCCCTTGAGCGCGAAACCGTTCAGCGCCTGATCCTCACGCGTCCGGCGGTTGAAGCTGGCGAGCGTTTAGGCTTTTTGCCTGGCGATTTGGCGCAAAAAGTTGATCCTTACCTGCGCCCGCTTTATGACGCTCTGTATGACCTGATGGGTGCTGAGCGTGTGCAACGCCTGTTTGAAAAACAAACAATCGAAATCGCACCCTTGGCCTATATGCGCGGTCGCACACTCAACCACGCCTTTGTGATTTTGGACGAAGCCCAAAACACCACGCCCGAGCAAATGAAAATGTTTCTGACGCGTATTGGGTTTGGTAGCAAGGCGGTCATTACCGGCGACCCCTCCCAAGTTGATCTGCCAAAGGGTCATAAAAGCGGGCTGGCCCACGCGGTCAAGGTGCTAACAGACGTCAAAGGGATTGCCGTCACACACTTCACTAGTCGCGATGTCGTCAGGCATCCCTTGGTTGCCCGAATTGTTGACGCCTATGAACAAGACGAGCAAACAAAAGCCTGAATTATCTTTCGCGGTGCAATATGCCAAGGCAGAGCCGCGCCTGCCGCGCTGGCGTCTGCGCGCTTGGGTGCAACGCGCGCTTTACGCTGCGCACGAAGATCAACAACAGTCCTTTCGTGGTGCTCACTTAAGTATTCGCTTGGTAGGCTTGCCCGAAGCGCAAGGTCTGAACCAGGCCTACCGAAAAAAAGCTTACGCCACCAATGTATTAACTTTTACTTATGGCGAACAGGCTGACGGTTCTCTTAGTGGCGATATCGTGATTTGCGTGCCCATCTTAAAGCGCGAAGCAAAAGAACAACGCAAAAAATTTTTAGCGCATGCTGCACACCTGACGCTTCATGGCACCTTGCACGCGTTGGGCTACGATCACCTCAAAGCCCGCGATGCCAAGCATATGGAAGCCTTAGAAACAAAGATTTTGGCGCAAATGGGTATTCACGATCCCTATCTTCTTCCTTAAGCTGTTAAGTCGCGCCAAAATGGTGCGTGTATGACAGCGCTTTCAGGTTATCCTAGACCTCCCTTCACTCTGTCTTTGGACGATGTCAGATCCCTCTCCTGCAGCTGAGCCGTTAACCCCCCCAGCCAAAACCTCACGCCCTCGACTTCTTGATCGTCTGCTGTCGCTTGTCAGGCGCGAGCCTGAAGATCGCGAGGACATTATGGCCGTGCTCGAGGCCGCACGCACCCGCAATCTGATCGACGTGAATTCTTACTCGATGCTTAAGGGCGCCCTCGCGGTTTCTGAACAAACTGTGATGGATATTATGGTGCCGCGCGCACGAATGGATTTGTTAGAGGTCGGCGCGTCGATTGCCGAGTTACTACCCGGTATCATTGAAACCGCACACTCCAGATTTCCGGTTTACGAAGAGTCACGCGACAATATTCTTGGCGTCGTGATGACCAAAGACCTGTTGCGACACATGCTTGATCCCACGCTCACGTTGCGCGATCTGGTGCGTCCCGCCGTTTTTGTCCCAGAGACAAAGCGACTGAACGTCTTGCTACAAGAGTTTCGCAGCAAACGTAATCATCTGGCAATCGTGATTGACGAGCACGGCGGCATAACGGGCCTGGTCACCCTTGAAGATGTACTTGAGCAAATCGTCGGAGAAATCGAAGACGAGTACGATATCGCGGGCGAACAGACAATTTTTTCGGATGGCGCCCTTGCGTGGCGAGTCTTGGCCACTACTGAAATCGCGGATTTCAATCAGACCTTGGCAACCGACATTCCAGAGGGCGACTACGATACCGTGGGGGGGTGGTTGGCCC
>JABMMM010000128.1 GCA_013205565.1 Alcaligenaceae bacterium
CCGTATGGCGTTCAATGCGGTGTGGATCTGGATCGGCAAACTCAACCCTGGAGTCAGCGCAGTTGGTTGTGGCGTGAATATGGCAATCGTATTGGCGAATGGCGTCTGATTGAATTGTTCGATGAGCTTAAACTCAATGTCGGCGTCATTGTCAACACCGAGAATTATGCGCACTGCCCCGACTTGATACAAGCCCATCGTGCACGCGGTGACGAGATGATTGCACATGGACGCTCAAACGCTGAACGCCAAATCGAAATGGAGGAAGGCACTGAACGCACCATGATCAACGAGGTGACCGCGCTTATGCAAAAGGCGGACGGTAAGCGCCCGCAAGGTTGGTTAAGCCCTTACCTGACCCCAAGCTTGAATACAACCGACTTGCTGGTTGAGGCCGATTATTCATACGTGCTCGACTGGGGCATCTGTGATGAACAACCCTTCTGGGTCAAGAGCAAGGGCAAACCTATTTTGTCAGTCCCTTATCCAATCGAACTGAATGATCAACCAGCGATTGCCTATCGACACAATTCGGCGCAAGAATATTGCGACATGATGGTCGAAAATTTTGAAGAAATGCTACGGCGCTCTGTGGACACGCCCTTGGTGTGCGCGATTTCTTTACATTCTTTCATTATGGGCCAACCATTTAGACTGGCCCGTCTGCGAAAAGCCATGCAGCACATCATGTCTTATCGCGATCAAATTTGGCTGACGACGCCCGGTGAGGTGGCTGATCATTATCGAAACCTGCCCAGAGAGCTACAGCTACATGCAACAGCTTAAGAATCCCCTAACTCAGCCAGCACCGCACGCGGCACCATGCTTAAAGTGGCCAATCCGGCAAATGCCGGATCGCCCTCTTGAGCAAATTTTTTGCGCAACGTCAAAAATGCCTCACCCGCTGTCGTTTCAAACCAAAACCAATGCTGCATCGATGCCGATGAGTGTTGCCCTGGCTGTACCGACTTGGCCTCATAATAAAAGGTCTTTAATTCGTCGCTTGCAAACTTAACTGCCTGAAACGGTGCCATTGATTGATCCTTCAAAGTCAACAAAGGCGAGTCGCTCAACCACGAACTTAAAAACACACCTAGCTCGGCAGGCGTGCAGCCTGTAATCCCAAGTTTAGTTTTTTGATGTGCCTGTTGCGCCAACGCGTGCCAAGCCTGCAGTTGGCCGATTTCGTCAGCTAACCGAGTCGCAAGCGTACCCTCTGCTTTGAAACTTGGAAAACTGACTGGACACGTTAGCCCTTGAGCGGGCTGGCCGAGGTCGTCTGCCGGCGCGTCATCTGCAAAATCTTCTAGTACCGGCCCGTCGGTTCGAGCAAGCAAGGCAAGCGCCTCAGTTAAGACGCGCGTTTGAAACGCAGCGTCATGGGGCACGCCAAACGGGCGGCCCAACATAAACGGCACCCATAGTGCTCTAGGCGCTTTAAGCGCAGCCGTGTGCTCGCGTATCAAGCTAATTTGTACTGTTGCAATGCCTTCTTGCTCTAGGTAGTGCCCGACGGCGCTCACGGCGCACGTGCAAAGCGGTCAAACCGGAGACAAAACGACCGCATCAACCTGATCTTGTTTAAGCAAGGCGGCAAGCGCGCGCACCTTGTCTTCGTATTTTGTAATGGGCCAAATCGCGCCCATAAAAGAATAATGAAATTTCGCGACTGAACCGATCAGCTTGTTTGAGGCGAGTTCTTTTAAGCGGTCAAGCGGAAACACTACATTGACATCTGCTTGAAAACCCGAACGATCAAAATTAACTGAGACGTGACTCATGACCAAGTCTTTTTCTGGTGTGTTCACAGGGATGACGCGGTAGTCGATACCAGAGCCCTGGCCGTCATACGCTTGCTCGCCGCGCAGATGCAACCCCGCTGTGGTGATGATCGCAACGCGGCGCTGGCTTAACGAAACACCACTCACTAATTTAGGCACGGCTAACTGCGGCATGATCTTTAGGCGTGCAAGATGATGTTCGCGATCACTTTCAGGTAAATCGGCCAAGCGCACCATAATGATTCCTTTTGACATCCTCCCCGCCCTCGTCCTCACGGACGCCGCTGACGCGGGAAGAACGGGGATTCCTACGGCGTAGGCCCCGGGATGGGGTCGATCGCTTCGGTGGGTTCCTGTTGCTGACGG
>JABMMM010000129.1 GCA_013205565.1 Alcaligenaceae bacterium
CGCGGCACGACTTTTTGTGCCAATCATGCCGTCGATCTCGCCGATGTCATAGCCTCGGTCAACCAAACGTTGCTGCACTTCGCGACGCTCGGCGCGACTCGTACCCGCATCGTCGGTTGGCCATGGGGTGCTGAAACGCCCGGCCCCGCGCAGGCGATCGGCCAGATGGGCGATGGATAAGGCATAAGACTCGGCAGCGTTATAGCTATACATGGCATCAAAATTTCGAAACACAATAAATGCAGGGCCAGTCGGGCCAGCAGGCAACAGCAGCGCGGCCTGTGTGGTCTCAGCGGGCACTGCTTGATCAGCCTTGATGGGCCTGATACCTAACTTAGTGAATTGCGCTAAAGGCTGGCGCGCGGTGCGCCCCGTTGGCCCAGCATAGCCCTTGGGCAGCTGCACCTCGTACCCCCAGTTTGCACCACTCACCCAACCGGCTAGCTTCAAATAATTTGCCGTTGAGCCCAGCGCATCGGGTACTGAGTTCACAATATCGCGCTTACCATCGCCATCAAAATCAACAGCAATACGCTGATAGGTGGTGGGCATAAATTGCGTTTGACCAAAGGCGCCAGCCCACGACCCCACCAAGTTTTGCACAGGGATATCACCACTTTGAGCGATCTTTAGGGTCGCCCACAGCTCGCCTTTAAAAAACGCCTGACGCTTATTGGCACACACCAAGGTCACTAACGAACGCACTATTTCGCGAGTCCCTTGTATCCGTCCGAAATTAGATTCGACACCCCAAACGGCTACGATGGTGTACCGGTCAACACCATATTTTTGCTCGGCCTCGCCAAGAGTCTTTGACCACTCTTTCAGCTTGACCTGTCCATCTGCCACGCGCTCATCGTCGACTAAACCCGCCAAATAATCCCAAATGGGAGTACGAAATTCTGGCTGAAAATCAAAGGCCTTCAGTACCGTTTCATCGGGCTCGATCCCTTTGAAGGCCAAATCGAGTGTCAAGGCGCTGATGCCCTGCGCGCTCGCGGCCTGCCGCAAGCCCGCAACACATGCGTCAAAGGTTTGCCCGTGTGCAGCAAAAGCTGTGCAAGATAAAACCAGCGCGCTCAAGACTTTTTTCATAAGTGGTGATCTTCTTGGAATGATGTGGTGCTCCGCTTGTTTCAAAGTGCTGCTTCGCTCGAGCTTTTAAACTTTAAGCCCTTTTACCCGAGTTCTGGCGATTTAATGTGTGCCTGTCCAACCGCAATCAATCAAGCACTAGGGCCTCACGACGAATCACCTCTCCCCACACCGGCACCTCTTTGCTGATGAGGTTAGCAAAGCTCTTGGGATCCAGCATGACCGGCTCGCCATTACTTTTTAAAATCGCCTCAGCTTTCGGGTTAGTCGTAATGAGTCTGGCCGCTTCATAAATTTTTGTAATAATCGGCTGTGCAGTCCCCGCAGGCGCCAACAAACCCATCCAAAATGTGATCTCAAAACCGGCAAAGCCTGCCTCAGCCATTGTCGGCAAATCAGGAAGTTGAGCAATCCGCTTTGACGACGTCACAGCTAACGCCTTGAGCTTGCCTGCCTGAACATTAGGCACCGTGCTTAAGGTATCAAAGCCGGCGTTCAGTTCTCCGCTGATTATCGCCAGCCCAGCCAACGCGCCGCTTTTGTAGGGTACGTGTGTTGTTTTGATGTTGGCCCGATTGCTAAGCGATACAAAACTTAGATGTGCCAGGTTGCCTTGCCCGCCCGAGCCGTAGGTCAGTTTGTCAGGCTGCGCTTGAGCGTAACGGATTAGCGCTTGTATGCTGTCCACGGAATTTTTCTGTGCCCACTCAGGATTTACCGCCAAAATGAACGGTGCTTCAATAATCATCGTAATCGGCACAAAATCTGACGCTTTATAGGTGATCTGTTTATACAGTTGCGGATTGATGGTGATGCTGCTCGAGTTCGTGACAAGCAAGGTGTACCCATCGGGCGCGGCTCGCGCCACTTCACCCACGCCGATTGCCCCGTTTGCACCAGGTTTGTTCTCAACCACAACCGGCTGCCCCAGCGTTTTTGTTAATTGCTCGGCCACTACTCGCGCCACAGTATCAGTCACCGAGCCCGCAGGAAACCCAACCACAATGCGAAGCGGTTTATTGGGCCAAGGCTTAGCGACATCCTGAGCATGAGCCGCTGTTACCGCTAAACAACCTAGGGCAATCATGGCGGCCAGTCTTCGAATTACGTTTATCACTTTTTATCTCCCGAGATATCAATTTGTTTCTTCGGAGTTTATCTTAAACCAAATCGCTTTTAGCTAGCGCTATCAACTAGCGCCATTTCGCTGAACAAGGAAATTCAATGGGGCAAGCCAATCGGCTGTACTTTTTTTCAAGTCACTCAGGACAAGACCGTCTATCGCCCCAACCGGCACAAAGCGGTCGAGATAGTTTGCTACTATTCCGCAAGCAGGCGACCTCGTGCCCCAGAGCTTAGAATGCCCCCTATGCAAACAGACTTATTTGAACCCACCCCAAGCGAACACCACTCAGCAACAGCCGTTGTCAGTCTTTTGCCAAAAGACGGCAGTGCAGCGTATATCCCTAACGTTTTCAACCCAACCAGCTGCTCGACGTTATTCGCGTCGATACGCGCTACTGTCGACTGGCAACAAGACCAGTTATTCATGTTTGGCAAATTAGTTACGACAAAAAGAGAAGTGGCGTGGGTAGGGGATGCGGGCTGTTCATATACATATTCGGGCGTCAAAAAGTTTCCGCAAACTTGGACGCCAGAGCTGTTACGCATCAAACACACTGCTGAGGCGCTGGCGCATCACAAATTCAACTCGTGCCTGCTCAATCTGTATCACGACGGTGCTCAGGGCATGGGTTGGCACAGCGATGATGAAATAGAGCTCGAGCAACACGCACCGATCGCTTCAGTCAGTTTTGGTGGCGAGCGTAAGTTTTCGTTTAAACATAAGTTTGAAAAACTCGGCGCCTCTGTTGTCTTAGAAAATGGGAGTGTCCTGTTGATGCACGCACCGACACAGAATTTTTGGCAGCACAGCTTGACTAAAACTAAACGTATCGTCCTTCCTCGAATCAACCTCACCTTTAGAGCCATCAGGCAAGAGCAGCAATAGAATGATTAAAAAGACTATCGCGATTGTTGGCACGGGCCTTGCGGGCTTAAGCTGTGCGGTTCGGCTCAAAGAGCTTGGTCATCACGTCGAACTTTTTGAAAAAAGTCGCGGGGCCGCCGGGCGCATGAGCACCAAACGCGGCGAGGATTGGACTGCCGACCACGGCGCCCAGTACTTCACCGCACGCGACCCACTGTTTATTGAGCAAGTAAAAACATGGCTGGCCGAACAGGTTGTGGCACTCTGGACACCTGAAATCAAAGTGTTTGAGGCGAATCAATGGACAACTTTTCAGTCACAAGATCTTCGCTACGTCGGGACGCCTGCAATGAACACCCCCGCCAAGCAGTTAGCAAAGGGTCTTGTGCTCCACGCCAGCCAAACGATTGATGCACTGTCCCAAAAAGATGGTCAATGGTTTTTACACAGCGCAGAGACAGGCGATATTGCGCAAGGGTTCGATGATTTGATTCTAGCAATCCCCGGACCCCAAGCCTTTACCCTTGCACAGCACCTTGATCCCAACATTCAAGCGATTGCGGGTCAGTCAAACATGAAGGGGTGCTGGACGCTGATGGCGCGCTTTGAACATCAGCCAAAGGTGTCCTTTGAGGCTGCGTTTGTCAATCAAGAGATTATTAGTTGGGTTGCCAGAAATTCATCTAAACCTCTACGTACGGGGCTAGAGTCATGGACGATCCAGGCAAACCCGCTCTGGAGCCAAGAGTTTATTGAGTTGAACAAAGAAGACGTTACCGAAAGAATATTGGCGTGCGCTAAGAAATTGGGCTTAGATTGCGCAGAGGCTGAAATCTCTGTTCATCGGTGGCGCTACGCCAGCGGTGCAACGACTGCGGCGCTGGGCTTTTATACGAATCCCACGCTGCAGCTAAGCCTCTGTGGGGATTGGCTAAATGGCGGCCGAGTTGAAGGCGCGTGGTTAAGCGGCTATCACTTGGCGAATCAATTTGCTGAGTAAGAACTCACCTCATACAAGGATACTGTAGTCGCCGTTCAGCTTTTTATTGAGTTGCGTGAGCCAAGACTCGTCACGCAACTCAACACTCACCGGACAATCGGCGCAATGCTGCTGAACTGGTCCGTCCACAATCTCAACCCCGTTTGGTCGACAGGCTCGTATCTGAGCAAACGACCCTGATCGTCTCGAATTTCGCGATTGATCGAGGGGTACGCCTTCAGGTAGGCCTGATCACGTGTCATGATGAAGTGCAGGTTTCTTCTCACGTTGCGCACCTCATCTAAATTCTGATATTTATGACGGTGAGCCATACCCAACACCTCGGCTTGGGCCTTCACAATAGGGTAAAGATTCAAATAGCCGTTGGTGATGTTGATCGCGATGTGACCATCCGGTTTAAGGTGATCGCGATAAATCTGAAACGCCTCACGTGTCAACAAATGGATCGGCACCGAGCCGCCGGTAAAAGCATCCAACACAATCACGTCGTACAACTTGTCTTTAGGTAGCTGTTCCATGCGCAGCCTGGCATCACCTAACAAAATCTTTTGCTCACCCGCTTTACAGGTCGATAAGTTATCAAACCACTCTTGCGCAATCCGCACGGCCGCAGGGTTGATTTCATAAAAGTCATAGGCATCGGCTGGGCGTGCGTAGTTGGCCAAGGTGCCAGCGCCCAAACCAATCAAGGCAACCGAAAGCGACGGTTTTTGGCTCGCGGCCCACTGCAACGTCTCGCCGATACCACTGTCTCGCGCGTAATAAGTGGTGGGCACATGACGCAGCTTGTCAGAGAGAAACTGCTGACCATGGGTTACATTACCGCTGAAAAAAACGCGGTCATTGCGCTCGGGCTCTGCTGCAAACCGTCGCTCTTTCACGGCCACAGTGCCATAAAAATTTCGGACTTGGTCGAGCAAAACTTCAGTACGGTTGCCCTTGTGGGCGTCACGCCAAGACCATGGGTTTTCCATGACAAACAATAAAGCCACCATGACCACTGTCGTCAAAGCCCCCACCGCCTGGCGCACACGACTAGCGGCTTGCCCATCGACGCGAAACAACACGTGGCACGCCAACAAGGCCACCAATACTAACGCCATCAGCCACTCGTAGTAATCGTCAAAGAATTGGGTGGCCACAAGAGTCACGAACAAGCCCCCGAATGCCCCACCCACCGACATGCACAGGTAAAACTCGGTCAAGCGACGCGTATCCACCGGCCTGCGGCGATACAACTCGCCGTGGCACAGCATGCACACCACAAACAACAGAGCGTAATGCGACCAGCGCACTTCATTTACGCCATATTCCCATTGAACACCGAGCCACTGAGGGATGTCGCTCAACCCCGAAGACGCTAACAACAAAACCAACGTGAGAAACGCAAACAACTTGGGGCGGTACCACCGAGGATGATCAAACGTCAGGATGAAAGTGACCAAATACAAGCCTAGTGTCGCCACCCAAAGGCCTGGCTCGGGTGCTACATCGTGGCTGATCTGATCAGTAGTCGCAATAAAAAACAATGAGGCTAAGGCTGGCAAGGCCACCCACGACAGACGTTGGGCTAACGAAGGCTTGAGCGCGCTGACCGCTTCCGCTTGCTTGGCTGGCACGCCACCTGCAGCCTCAGGGGGACCTGCGCCGACAGGAGACTTGTTTTGCCACGCACCCAACGCCACGGGCAAACAAAGCAAGGCAAACACCCAAAAGCCAGCGGTCCAAAGGCGCCCCATTTCCTGCTGCTCGAGCCAGGGCTCTAGCACGTACGGAAAAGACAAAAGGGCCAAGAACGAACCCACATTAGACAAAGCATACAAACGGAAAACTGAGGAGGAGTGTGCCGTGCTGGTGAACCAGTGCTGAACCA
>JABMMM010000130.1 GCA_013205565.1 Alcaligenaceae bacterium
ACGAGACCGAGACAATATCGTATCGCTTGGTATCGATCGCAGTACTGAGCCCAACCGACCAGTTGGGGTTATAAGAGTCACCAACAATCAAGACCACGAGCTTGTTGGATTGGCTAGGCTCATCCCCAACGTAGTTACGGTAGCTAGCGACCAGCTTCGTTTCAATCGTGCGCGCTTCAGAGGTATACAACGCGTCAGCCTGCTTAACGTTTTTACGAAACGGCAAACCCCTCTCATAAAACGTGCCTAAGCCCACGGCTCCTAGTATGAGCATCAATACAACGAGGAGGGTTGCCTTTAGACCACCGTGCTTACCAAACCGAAGCGGCCACTCGACCAACCTGTAGGTCAGCCACGCCAGCGCAACCGAAAGGACGATCAGCCCTACCCGAGTCGAAAGGCTGGGCGGACTTGCCTCAACAATCCAGGCAAAACTAAGAAGCGGCCAGTGCCAAAGATACAGCGGGTAACTAATTAAGCCGAACCACACCAAAACTTTGTTAGACAATATCTTTGTATTGAGCCATGCAAGAGGCCCCGCGGCCACGATAAAGGCGGCGCCCAATACCGGCATTAGCGCCCACTTACCCGGAAACTGAAGATCTCGGTTAAAGCGAATGAGGCTGTAGATCAAAAGAATAAAGCCTAGGCAAGAAAGCACATTGGCCATACGTGTACGAACACGTGTGTGATCAATAACAGTATTCTGACGTCTGCAGCATTTGTCGATAAACATTGCAGCATCAGCTAAGCCCTCTTGTTTATAAAGCACGCACCATGCGAGACCACTACCAATCAAAAGCTCCCAAATCCGCGTTTGCGGTGAGTAGAACGTAGCCACCACGTCACTTTTGATTCCAGTGACGTTCAGATAAAACGAGAGAGCTGCAAGGATCAGCGTTAGCGCAAACAATGAAAATCTTAACTTTGACGCCAACCACAACAGCAACGGCCACAGGATGTAGAACTGCTCTTCAATGCCTAAGCTCCACAAATGGAGCAGAGGCTTGGTGTGAGCCGAGTTATCAAAATAACCAGCCTCGCCCCACAACACAAAATTTGAGATGAATGCAGCGCCAGCTGCAATATGCTGACCTAATTGCCCGTATTCGTCAGCGAGTAGCGTGAACCACCCAGCGATGTAGGTGGCAACTAAGACAATCAATAAGGCTGGGAAAATTCGTTTAATTCGACGCGCATAAAAATCAAGGAAATTAAACGTACCTTGATTCAACTGTTCAAAAATAATGCGACTGATCAGGTAGCCAGACAGTACAAAAAAAACGTCAACGCCAATGAAACCGCCTCTGAATGTCTGCGGAAAACCATGAAACAGCACGACCGCCAATACCGCAATGGCGCGCAGGCCATCAATGTCCGGCCGGTAGGTTGAGTGCGTAGGGTTTGAGGGCATGGCGTAAAAAATAGATTTCAGAGGGCGCGTTAGCGCATCATTTCCTCGCGCCCAGCGAGCTGTATGCCAAACGTTGAAGACAGGGCATTGAGTTGTATTGGCTTGAATGCCCCCACCAAGGTCGGGTAACTTGAGCCATGCAGGATGTGACGATACATCACGTGATAGGCCGCATCTTGATCATGCAAGTTTCTAGCGTCTTTTTTTTCGTATAAAAAAGGTAGTAACTCTCGGCGAAGGCGATCACGCAGATTACTCACGTAACGCATATCCACTGCATACAAATACGGAAAAACGCTGCGAAGAAAATCAAAAAAATCTGGCACCGCGGTTCGCTGAAACGCATTCAGACACCAGTGATTAAGCTCGAGCGCGACAATCGGCTGATCACGCGCGATGGTCGCGGCAAGCCCTTCGATGACGCTCTGCTCAAAACCTTCTACATCAATCTTAATAAAATCAACTTTAGCGATCTTGCGCTCACTGATGAAGTCATCTCCCCGAACGATGGTGATCTGTTCAACTTGATGCCCTTCAGAGGCGCTTGTCAAATTAGACACAAAACCACCAGAGCGATTATTGGGCGCAAAGGTCAATTCAAAAGTACCAGCTTCTTTACCTAAACCAAGATTAATGGTTTCAACATTGTTCAGCTTGGCTCTCTGCACGTTCTCAACAAGCCATCGGTACGTTGTAGGCGATGGCTCAAAGCTGTAGACCTTACGAGCCAGATCGCCAAACAATAGCGAGGTACAGCCGATATTTGCGCCGACATCCAAGACCGTGTCAGTTGGTTGAAGTAATGACTTGAAAAGCGAAACCATTTCGGGCTCGAACTCTCCCTCAACATGGTCAAGGTAATCATCATCAGACGAAATGCCGTAGGATTTTCCGTTAATTTTTGTGCGGACAAGGCGCTCTTCTGACGAGCGAGTGGCGACCCGCGTGCGTAATAGAGACATGACCTTAGCAAAGCGTTTCATATATGTTTCACTAATCGTGACCGGTGGTTTGACGCAAGCTTAACCGATGCGGTTAGGTTGCTTAGTGAATGGTTAAGCTTATTCTAAACGGTCAACCAACCCTAGCGCGCGTACACAACCCCGGCTCCACCCCTTGGGTCAGCACCGCCCCGCATACGCCCGCCAATGGTTGAGATCACGTGCGCTCGCGACATGCTGGGCTCAAAGCTATGCGCACTTTGATGAACGGTATGACCTAACGCACGCAACTCTTTAATCACCGAGCGCGGCACGGTGGCCTCAGTGTGTATCCCCAGACCCTCGCAATGAATACGTGGGACGGTAACCGCTTCGACCGGTGACATCCCAAAATCCACCACGTTCAAAATAGCCTGCAAGGTGGCGCTGATGATCACACTCCCACCTGGCGCGCCGGCTAACAACACGGGCTTGCCGTCCTTGAGCAACATGGTGGGCACCATCCCGGTCGTGCGCGCTTTACCTGGGGCCATCGAATTCTTTTTATTCGGAACCGGATCAAACAGCTTCATCGAGTTGTTGTAGTTAAAACCTAAGCCTGGGCTGACAACGCCGGCGGCTGTGCCAAGCGTATGGGTCATCGATACTGCATTGCCCTCGGCATCCATGACACACACATGCGTGGTGCATCCCGGTGGAGCCTCTTCTTGGCCACCTGCATACAGACCCGACTCAATCCGCTCAGCCCAATACGCTGCACGCCTTTTAGAAATCAGCATCTCGGTGGGGACGTCTGCAAAACGTGGATCGCCTAGATACGCATTGCGATCGACATGGGCGGCAGCCATCGCGCGCACCACTAAATCGATATGCCGTGCCGAGCCATGATCAAGTGCGCTCAAATCAAAATACTCGAGGATCTGCAACATTTCAATTAAGGTTGCGCCGCTACCTGGCGGCGGAT
>JABMMM010000014.1 GCA_013205565.1 Alcaligenaceae bacterium
CTCGGCCCCGCGCGGCGACGACTGGCAGCCCAAAGGTGCCGCAGCGCATGAATCGCGTCTGCCATTTTCGAAGTCTTCAAGGGGTGACCGTTAGCCGGGAGGCTCGAATGTGGTAAAGCGTTGGAATAGCAAGACATTTCTGTCAAAAGCATGCTAGAATATTTGACTAATGTAAGTGTTTTTACGGGTACATGCTTTTACACAATAAACGTGTTGTTGCATAGAGCGCATTGAGTTTAAGTGCACCCCGCAAGTCAGTTTTTCATGGCTTGCAAAATGTAAAAACACAAATAAAATGATGTTAATGGGCTGTTTTGCAGCCCATTTTTTTTTGATTGTATGGCTGATCTCTTTACTCTTACGCAGCAGTCTCTAGCCTCAATGGATGTCGAACTCGTTGACGTCGAACGAGGCGCGCTCGGCCTGTTGCGGGTCACGATCGATCGGCCAGAGGGCGTGCGCGTTGAAGATTGCGAACAGGTCTCGCGCCAGTTATCGCGGGTGTTCGAAGTCGAAAGCATCGACTACCGCAGGCTTGAGGTCGGTTCACCTGGCGTAGATCGGCCTTTAAAGACAGAAGCTGATTTTGAAAGATTTCTTGGCGAGCGCGTCGAGGTCAAGCTGAGGCAGGCTGTTGAGGGGCAGAAAGTTTTTTTGGGTGTTTTAGTGGCCGTCGAAGCAGCCACTGAGGCGGCAGGTTCCGTTGGGGTGGTTAAACACTTCGGTATCGAGTTTGAGGCAAAAAAGGGCGAAGTTCAGCGAGTCACGTTCGTGTTTTCAGATGTTGAGCGAGGCAAGTTAGAACCAGTTCTGGATTTCAAGGGCAAAAAGCGATGAGTCGCGAAATTCTTCTGTTGGTAGATGCATTAGCACGTGAAAAAAACGTGCCACGTGATGTGGTGTTTGACGCTCTCGAAGGCGCGCTGGCTCAGGCCATGAAAAAGCGCTTTAAAGTAGACGCTGATATCCGCGTATCGGTAGACCGTACAACGGGTGACCACGAGGGTTATCGCCGCTGGTTGGTCGTGCCCGACGAGGCAGGTTTGCAAGAGCCCGATCAGCAAGAAATGTTGTCGGATGCACAAGAAGTTGTTTCCGACATCGAGGTTGGTGAATACATCGAAGAAGCGCTCGAACCCCTAGAGTTTGGTCGCATCGGCGCTCAAGCCGCAAAACAGGCTATCTTGCAGCGTATTCGCGATGCCGAGCGCGAGCAAATTCTTGATGACTTTCTTGATCGCGGCGAATCGATTGTTTCTGGTTCGATCAAGCGCATGGACAAAGGCGATCTGATTGTCGAAACTGGCAAAATTGAAGCTCGTCTGCCGCGCAGCGAAATGATCCCCAAAGAGAACCTGCGCGTGGGTGACCGTGTGCGCGCCTGGGTGTTAAGGGTTGATCGTACAGCACGTGGTCAGCAAGTGATTTTGTCGCGCAGTGCGCCTGATTTTATTCGGCAACTCTTTGAAAACGAAGTTCCAGAGATTGAGCAGGGCCTGCTAGAGATCAAAGGTGCCGCACGTGACCCAGGTGTGCGCGCTAAGATCGCCGTCGTGGCGTACGACAAGCGTATTGATCCGATCGGGACATGTGTGGGGATGCGCGGTTCGCGCGTGACCGCCGTGCGTAATGAGCTTGGTGGCGAGCAGGTCGACATTGTGCTGTGGTCGGATGATCCGGCCGAATTCGTGATTGGTGCTTTGGCACCTGCTAACGTCGAATCGATTGTGGTCGACGAAGACCGGCACGCCATGGACGTCGTCGTTGACGAAGAAAACCTGCCAAAAGCAATTGGTTCAAAAGGGCAAAACGTTCGCCTGGCTTCAGAATTGACGGGTTGGCAGATCAACATTATGACCCCCGAAGAAAGTCAAAATCGCCAAGAGCAAGAGCGTTCGCAGTTGCGAGCAACCTTTATGAGCCGTCTGGACGTCGACGAAGAAGTGGCCGATATCCTGATCGACGAAGGGTTTACGGGCCTTGAAGAAATTGCTTACGTGCCGATGCAAGAGTTGCTTGAGATTGAATCGTTTGACGAAGAGACGATTCAAGCATTGCGTACTCGCGCGCGCAATGCCTTATTAACCGAAGCCATTGCGCAAGAAGAGCGCGTAGAAACTGCGCAAGATCTGGTATCGCTCGAAGGTATGACGCCTGAACTGTTAAACAAGCTTGCCGAGGGGGGCGTCAAGACCCGCGATGACTTAGCAGAGCTCGCAACAGATGAGCTCACTGCACTCGCTGGCCTCGATGAGTCCACAGCCAGTCAGTTCATCATGGCGGCGCGCGCGCACTGGTTTGAAGAGCAGTAATTGAATGTTTGTATGAAGCGCAGTTATTTTTGGTCGCTGTCTTCGCTTGAAGTTGTCACGCGGTAAAAAGGTAAGAGAGAGAGCCTAATGTCGAGTATCACAGTCGCCCAGTTCGCCATTGAACTGAAAATGCCATCCAACGTGTTGTTAGAACAACTGCGTGAAGCGGGTGTGAGCCTGACCTCGGTGGATGCCAGTGTCACGGACAGCGACAAGGCTAAATTGCTCGAATCTTTGCGCCGCTCGCACGGTGCAACCGAAGGCACAAAAATCACGCTGACTCGGCGCAAAACGTCCGAAATTCGCCAGGCTGACGGAGCAGGGCGTTCGCGCACCATTCAAGTTGAAGTTCGTAAAAAACGCACGTTCGTTAAGCGCGACACAACAGAAGTTGGCGAGTCTTTGGGCTCAGAGACTGAGGCGCAAGTTGCAGACGCAACGGTGGCAGTGTCTTTGCCTGTAACCGGGCACGACACCGAGGGCATGGCTCCCGCTCAGGACGCGACAGCAGCGGCAGCGCCAGAGGGACTCGCAGCAACGCAAGTCTCTTCGATCGAAATTCAAACTTCAGAAGGCGTGACTCCTGAGCCTGTGGCTGACCCCGCGAACACGGCAACCGCAACGACTCAGGTTCAAACAGCAGCCGACTCTGCCGCGAGTCCCGAAGTCACTCCAGCAGCAGTGATTCAAACTGCAGTGGTTGCAACCGCAGCCACCCCAGCCACAATCACTCCAACTGCAACCCCTGCGGCCACAACTCCTGCATCCGTTGTCGCGCAGGGTTTGCCTGCGACTGAGGCAACTGGCGCAGAGGCCGAGTCTGCCCCCGTTGCCGAACAATCACAGCCGGCTTCAAAAGCGCTCACAGAGCTTGGCCCAGCGACAACCGATGCGGCTGCAACCGCAGCTAGCGCTGTGCAAGCAACGCCTGCCGCGGGTCAGTCTGGGTTAGCCGGTTCAGCAGGCGTCCCTGCCGCAGAGCTAGTTGCTCCAAAAGTATTTAAGCCTATACGTGGGCGTGCGGTTGCACCGACACATGTCGTGGTAGAGGGTGCCGGACGAGATGAGGCGCGTCGCGCCTCAGAAGTCGAGGCCGCCGCGCTTCGCGAGATGTTGAATCGGCCACGTAAGGTCGTTAAACCGCCAGAACCAGAAGCCGCAGCCTTGTCAGGCACATTGCATAAACCCGCAGTTGCGCCGGCGGCTAAAGGCGCCAAAAAAGAGGGCGCGGATGCGCCACCTAAAAAGATTCTAAAAGCGGGTCAGGTTGCTTCTACATGGTCTGATGATGCGTCGCGCAAAAAGCCTGCCGAAAAACGTGATGCCCCTGCCGCACCTGGCCGTGACGGTTGGCGTGCCGGTGGCAAAAGTAAGTCGGGTGGCCGCAAAAGTGGTCGTGGCGCAAACAGCCAGTCGCAAGAGCAGCGCGAACCAGTACCGGTTGAATTTATTGCGCGCGAAATTCACGTGCCTGAAACCATTAGTGTTGCAGATCTTGCACACAAAATGTCAGTCAAAGCCGGTGAAGTCATTAAGCATTTGATGCAGCTTGGTCAGATGGTGACGATTAATCAGGTGCTCGATCAAGAGACCGCAATGATTGTCGTGCAAGAACTCGGGCATACAGCAATTGCGGCTAAATTAGACGATCCAGAAGCGTTTCTCGATGAAGATGCGCCGCACATCGCTGATGTCGTCTTGTTGCCACGCGCTCCGGTTGTCACGGTGATGGGACACGTTGATCACGGTAAAACTTCGCTACTGGATTACATTCGTCGGGCCAAAGTTGCCTCTGGCGAAGCCGGCGGAATTACGCAGCATATCGGCGCTTACCACGTTCAAACCGAGCGCGGGATGGTGACGTTTTTAGACACACCGGGTCACGAGGCGTTTACGGCGATGCGTGCGCGTGGTGCGAAAGCAACAGACATCGTTATTTTGGTGGTTGCGGCGGACGACGGCGTGATGCCTCAGACAAAAGAGGCGATTCATCACGCGAAAGCCGCGGGTGTGCCCTTGGTGGTGGCGGTCAATAAGATCGATAAGCCCGAAGCGAACCCTGAGCGTGTCAAGCAAGAGCTGGTCGTCGAGCAGGTTGTCCCTGAAGAATACGGTGGCGATGTGCCGTTTATTTCGGTCTCGGCCAAAACGGGGCAGGGCATCGATGACCTGTTAGAAAACGTGTTGTTGCAGGCTGAGGTGCTTGAACTGAAAGCCGCCGTTGAGGCGCCGGCCAAAGGCCTCGTGATTGAGGCACGTCTGGATAAGGGTCGCGGTCCGGTTGCGACGATTTTGATTCAAAGTGGCACCCTGCGTCGCGGTGATGTGGTGTTGGCAGGTTCAAGTTATGGCCGCGTCCGCGCCATGCTCGATGAAAACGGCAAGCCGATTCAGTCGGCAGGCCCTTCCATGCCGGTTGAAATTCAAGGTCTGACTGAAGTGCCTGTGGCGGGCGACGAACTGATGTCGCTGGCCGACGAGCGCCGAGCCCGTGAAATCGCGTTGTTCCGTCAAGGTAAATTTCGTGATGTTAAGTTGGCGCGCCAGCAGGCTGCCAAACTCGAGTCGATGTTTGAAAACGCCACAGAAGGTTCACAAAATCTTTCGCTTATTGTCAAGACCGATGTGCAGGGCTCGCAAGAGGCGCTGGTCAACTCGCTGGTTAAGCTCTCAACCGATGAGATTCGCGTGCAAGTTGTTCACGCTGCCGTTGGTGGGATCTCAGAAAGCGATGTCAACCTTGCGATTGCGTCTGGTGCGGTTTTGATTGGCTTTAACGTACGCGCTGATGCCAGCACTAAAAAGCTTGCCGAGTCCAACGGTGTTGATATCCGTTACTACAATATTATTTATGATGCGGTCGATGAGATCAAATTAGCAATGTCGGGCATGTTGGCACCTGAAAAGCGCGAAGAAATTATTGGCTTAGTCGATATCCGCGAGGTCTACACGATTTCACGTATTGGTACCGTTGCGGGTTGTATGGTGGTAGATGGGGTGGTGCGTCGGGATTCGCAAGTGCGTTTGCTGCGTAACAACGTTGTGCACTGGGCCGGTTGGCTTGACTCGTTGCGTCGGTTTAAAGACGATGCCAAAGAAGTTAAGTCGGGCTTTGATTGCGGGATTACCTTGCGTGGCAACAACGATCTCCAGGTCGGTGATCAGCTTGAAATCTTTGAAATCAGAGAAGTGGCTCGCACACTCTGACCCTCTGAATGACACGTCATAAGCAAAAAACCGCGCCGGGTCGAAATTTGCGACTCGCTGACCAGATCCAAAAAGATCTGGCCATTATTATTCAGCGCGAAATCGACATGAACCGCGCAGGGTTAATTACGTTGTCTGGTATCGAACTGACAGCGGACTATGCGCACGCCAAAGTGTATTTCACGGTGCTTGGCGCTGAGCCCGAAGTGGCTGCCAAGTTACTTAACGAAAAAGCAGGTTGGTTTTATTCACAGTTGTACAAATTACTGCATATTCACACAGTTCCGAATTTGCGATTTTTTCACGATCCCCAACTCAAGCGTGGCATTGCGATGTCTGCGCTGATTGACCTTGCGAACTTGCCTGGTCAGTATGCGGGTGTCCCTGACGAGCCTGAAGACAAGCCGTAAGGCTATCGTCTTATTCTGGAATCTGACGATGGCTAAGCGACACGGGCGTGTGCTCGATGGAGTCTTGTTGCTAGATAAACCGGTTGGTTTGACTAGTAATCACGCTTTGCAGCGTGCCAAACGTGCGTGTGATGCTCAAAAAGCGGGGCACACTGGCACGCTAGACCCTTTTGCGACAGGTTTGCTCGTGTGCTGCATGGGGCGAGCAACTAAGATTTCAGGTGCGATGCTAAGCGCCGACAAGGGTTATCTGGCGACGATCGCGTTTGGACAAGAAACTGATTCAGGTGATCTGACCGGAGCCATCGTCAATCAGGCGCCTGATGGCTTCACGGGCATCTCGCAAGAGTCGTTGACCGCCGTGTTGCAAACGTTTTTGGGTACCCAGTTGCAGATTCCGCCCATGCTCTCGGCGCTTAAACGCGACGGAAAGCCGCTTTACGAGTACGCGAGGCAAGGCATTGTGCTTGAGCGCGAACCACGTGAAATTACGATCCGTCACATTGATCTGTTAGCCTTTTCTGCGCGGTCGGCTCAAATTCAGGTGCACTGTACAAAAGGCACGTATATCCGAACGCTTGCGCAAGATATTGGTCGTGCGCTTGGTTGTTATGCGCACTTGTCAGCGCTCAGGCGAACGCAGGTCGGTCCTTTTATGCTTGAGCACGCAGTTGAACTTGAAACCTTGCAAACAATGGCGAACCCCGAGTCGCACTTGATTGCCCTGAGTGATTTACCTGCTGGACTTGTTCCGGCAGCCAAAACCGCAGTTTCACCGAGCGTTGTCACGCCTGGTTCTATTCACGATTTACCGGCAGGCATCGAGCCTGTGCAGGCTCTCTAAAGGATTAGTATGTCACGCGCATTGCGTAACGTTGCCATCATCGCCCACGTTGACCACGGCAAAACAACATTGGTTGACCAACTTTTGCGTCAATCGGGTACCTTCCGTTCGAACGAAAAAATGACCGAACGCGTCATGGATTCAAACGATCTTGAAAGAGAGCGTGGCATCACGATTCTTTCAAAAAATTGTGCAGTGGAATATGACGGCACACATATCAATATTGTCGACACTCCTGGTCATGCTGACTTCGGTGGTGAGGTCGAGCGCGTGCTCTCGATGGTTGACGGTGTTTTGCTTTTAGTAGACGCTGTCGAAGGCCCGATGCCTCAGACACGGTTTGTCACGAAAAAGGCCTTGGCCCTGGGGCTAAAGCCAATCGTTGTCGTCAATAAAGTCGATCGGCCAGGCGCGCGTATTGATTACGTGATTAACGCGACCTTTGAGTTGTTTGATAAGCTCGGTGCCACTGAAGAGCAACTTGATTTTCCGGTGATTTATGCATCAGGTTTGAATGGCTTTTCTGGCATGAGCCCCGATGTGCGTGAGGGCACGATGCGCCCTTTGTTTGATGCCATCCTGCAGTATGTGCCAATGCGCGACGACGATCCTGAGGCGCCTTTGCAGTTTCAAATCTCGTCGATCGATTACAGCACCTACGTGGGCAAAATCGGTATCGGACGTATTCGTCAGGGTCGCATTAAGACCGGAATGGAAGTCGTCTGCCTGAACGGGCCAGATGGCGTGCCGTTTAAAGGTCGCGTGAATCAGGTGCTGAAATTCAAAGGCCTCGAACGCGAAATCGTCGACAGCGCGATTGCGGGCGACATCGTCTTAATGAACGGCATTGAAGATATCGCAATTGGCACCACACTTTGCTCCCCTGACAGCCCTGTGGGCTTGCCGTTGCTCAAGATTGACGAACCCACGCTCACCATGAACTTTATGGTCAATACCAGCCCGCTGGCGGGTCGCGAAGGTAAGTTTGTGACTAGTCGTCAGCTGCGCGAACGCCTCGAGCGCGAGATCAAGTCCAACATGGCCTTGCGCTTTAAAGAGACCGATGATGACACCGTGTTTGAGGTGTCAGGTCGCGGCGAACTGCATCTGACAATTTTGATTGAAACCATGCGTCGCGAAGGCTATGAAATGGCTGTTTCGCGTCCTCGCGTGGTGTTTCACGAAGAAAACGGTGTCAGAACCGAGCCCTACGAGAACTTGACGATTGACCTTGAAGACAACACCCAAGGCGTTGTCATGGAAGAACTCGGTCGGCGCAAGGCCGAACTGCTTGATATGGTCAGCGATGGCAAAGGGCGCACGCGCCTAGAGTATCGTGTGCCCGCCCGTGGCCTGATTGGGTTTCAGGGCGAGTTCATGACGATGACGCGCGGCAACGGTTTGATGAGTCACACTTTTGATGCGTATGGTCCGGTCAAAGATGGCTTGCTTGGCGAGCGTCATAATGGCGTGCTGATCAGCCAGTACGATGGTGAGGCTGTGGCCTACTCCATCTGGAAGCTCCAGGATCGTGGCCGCATGTTTGTGTCGCATAATGATCCTGTCTACGAAGGCATGGTCATTGGTATTCACAGCCGTGATAACGATTTAGTGGTCAATCCCATTCGCGGCAAACAGTTAACCAATGTACGTTCTTCGGGTACGGATGAAGCTGTGCGTTTGGTGACACCGGTTGACTGCAACCTTGAGTACGCCGTCGAATTCATCAGCGATGATGAGTTAGTTGAAGTGACGCCTAAAAGCATCCGTATTCGTAAGCGTTATCTTTCAGAGAACGAACGCAAGCGCATGTCGCGTTCGGACGCCTAAGGTTCGCGAAGACGGGTTTGTTACTTGCGCTCAGACGGCCCGGTTGGGCTGTAGCTTGAGGATCTCGGGGTGCGCTTGATAAAAGTCAATCAGGTGCCCAACGATTTGCTCAGGCTCGTCAGCAATAAAAAAGGTTTTGGGATCGATTTTATTGATGAGTTCGTTGGCCGCTAAATGTTCTTCAATCCAGCTCATCAAGCCACGCCAAAAAGTGCTGCCGACTAAAATGACTGGCCCAGAAGGTACCTTGCCGGTTTGCATCAGCGTGAGTGCCTCAAAAAGCTCGTCCAGCGTTCCAAACCCTCCGGGCAATACGACGTAAGCCAGACTGTGCATAAAAAAAGTCGATTTGCGTGAAACAAAGTGCTGAAACGGCAACTCAAGGGTTAAAAAAGGGTTGGCTTGCGCCTCGTGCCTGAGTTTGATGTGCAGACCAATGCTGGTGCCGCCCGCCTCAAAGGCGCCTTTATTGGCGGCTTCCATGATGCCGGGCCCACCGCCTGCGATGACAGTAAAGCCGGCTTTTGCCAGTAAGCGAGCAATTTTTTCGCTTTTTTCATAATACGGCGAGTCGGTTTTGATCCGAGCGCTGCCAAAGAGGCTGATTGCGGGCCCAATATTGGCCAAAGCCTCGGCGGCGTGCACCATCTCTGACATAATTTGGGTTGTTTGCCGTTGAATTGGCGAAATCTCTTCTTTTTTGTGGCTCATGAAAAAAAACCTGCTGCTCGTCGATGGTTCAAGTTATTTGTATCGCGCTTTTCACGCGATGCCTGATTTGCGTAACGCGCATGGTGAACCCACTGGGGCGATCTATGGTGTGGTCAACATGATGCGTCGTATTCTGCTTGATTATCCCTCGCAATACGCTGCTTGCGTCTTTGATGCCCGCGGCAAAACCTTCCGCGACGAGCTGTACCCTGACTATAAATCACATCGCCCCTCAATGCCCGAAGAACTTGCGAGTCAGATCGAACCGATCCATGCTGCGATTCGCGCCATGGGGTGGACGGTGTTGAGTGTACCTGGCGTTGAGGCTGACGATGTCATCGGCACGCTCGCGAATTGGGCGCAACAGCAAGATATCTACACCATGATCTCGACCGGTGATAAAGACTTGGCCCAGCTCGTGACC
>JABMMM010000131.1 GCA_013205565.1 Alcaligenaceae bacterium
GCCCGGGGGTGTCGATGAGATTAAGGTTGTAAATTTGTCCGCTCGCCGACTTATATTGCAGGGCTGCAGTTTGTGCTTTGATCGTGATGCCGCGCTCGCGTTCGATATCCATCGAGTCGAGCACCTGAGCAGACATTTCGCGGTCGGCTAGGCCCCCGCAACGCTGAATCAGTCGGTCTGCCAGAGTGGATTTGCCGTGGTCGATATGGGCAATAATCGAGAAATTGCGAATGTGCTGCATAACGCCTAAAAGTAAGAAACCAAGCAAAAGGGGCGCTCTGCGCCCCTTTTGCGGCAAACCGCTATTCTAGCCTGTATGGGCTAACTTAACCGTGCAGACGGCTTACTTCTCGGTTCGAACGGCGACCCAGCGAGTTTGCTCACCGGTTCTGACCATCAAGCCCACGGGCCGAGCCTGATCCAAACCTGCCACGACCTTGGCAAACTGAGTCGGACTCGTGATGTCGGCATCATTGACGGCCAAAATGATGTCGCCCTCTGCCACGCCAGCCGTACTTGCGGGTGCTTGAACTGCAGTCACCTGAACACCACCCTTAATACGCAACTTTTTTTGCACATCCTCTTTCACGGGGACGATCTCCATGCCCAACACTGTGGTCACGGTTTCTACGACTTTAGGAGGCGTGGGTTCAACAGCGGCAGTTTTGTCGGCTTTTAACTCGGCCACGGTAACTTTGAGGGTCAAGGGCTTACCTTTACGCCACACTTCAAGCGTTGACGTAGTACCGGGCTTGGTTTCGCCCACTAAACGAGGCAAGTCAGACCAGCGCGTAATCGGCTTGTCGCCAAACTTAGTGATCACGTCACCGGGCAAGACGCCTGCTTTATCAGCCGGTGCGTCAGGTTCAACCCCCCCAACCAACGCGCCCTCTGCCTTGGGTAAGCCAATGGCCTGGGCAACGTCTTTGCTGACCTCGCCAATTTGAACGCCAATCCGACCCCGAGTTACCGAGCCTGACGCACGCAACTGGTCAACCACAGCCATGGCCTCTTCGATCGGAATCGCTAACGAAATCCCCATGAAGCCGCCACTACGCGATACGATCTGCGCGTTGATCCCCACCACCTCGCCTTTCAGGTTGAGCAAGGGCCCGCCCGAGTTGCCGGGGTTCACAGCCACGTCGGTTTGAATGAAAGGCAAGTAGTCTCCAGTTTCACGACCCAACGCACTCACGATGCCCGAGGTAACGGTCGACTCAAGACCAAAAGGTGAACCAATCGCCATCACCCACTGACCTTTTTTAAGCAGCTTGGCGCTACCAATCGGCAAGAAGGCCATCCCTTTCGCTTCGACTTTAAGCAAGGCGACGTCGGTGCGTTTGTCGCTGCCAATCACCTTAGCTTTGAATTCACGTGAGTCGGTGAGCGTGACAAAAATATCGGTTGCACCTTCGACAACATGATGGTTTGTCAACAGATAACCATCGTCAGAAATAAAGAAACCAGAGCCTACGCCGCGAGGCACTGAGCGCTCTTCGGGCTCGGCGCGTGGTTTGTTATTACGTGGATTTTGTTGTGGCCCCTGACGTCCACCAGGTGGTTGAAAATCAGGACCGAAAAAATGTCGAAACATTTCGTAGGGGTCTTGACCCTGCGGACCTGAACGCGCACTGACTTTGGCTGTCGTGCGAATATTCACAACAGCCGGCTCGGCTTTTTCGACAATCGTCGTGAAATCAGGAAAGCCCGCAGCCTGTGCGTGCACCCTCGCGTGTTGCAGGGCGCCCGCCACGAGCACGACGCCCATCATCACTGCGAACAACGCGCGACGCGCACGGCCCACAGACTGATACAGAGGGAAATGAACTTGTTCTTGCATCATGAACTCCAGTGAAACCTTTTAAGAAGAATCGCTAACGCGATCCAGCTGGTGGGACGTATTGAATCGACTGGGCTAAAAGTTCGAGTGTGATGGCAGGCACTTCACCCAAAACCGTCAACCAGAAGTCAGCAACACGTATCCCAAAGATATTGACAGAACCGCTGCGTGCAGCGCCCCGGGATAGATACTCAGACCGCTTTGCGCGATAAGGTTCAATAAATATTGAAATCGTTGCAAGCCCGTCAGATAACACCAGTTGATTAACCACGCGCTGATCAGCAAACACCCGCGCGAACTGTGAGCGCGTGAGGTACCCCGGAGGCGCAGGCACACGCCAACCCAACGCAGCCAGATCAATCACCTGCTGAGCAGTGTCTTGAAGCTGCCAGCCGACGGTAGACCACGAAGCGTTTAATGCCTGCTCGCGAATCGTCTGACCGATGCTGACCTGCGTAAACGTAACCTGCTCAAGTACCGTGCCCTCACGCGTGAGAGTTTGCGCCCTCAGCAATAAGTTTGAATCGATATCGGCGCACAATTTATAACCATAACGGTGCACATCGCGCGCAGTTATTTCGATCGCGCGACATAAGCGCCCCGCGACCCGATGGGGCTCAGGCAAGACGCGCAACTGATAGTGATCTTCGAGGGCGGTAGATTCTGATAACAGTAAGCCCGGGAAACGATCACCACGTTGCCGCTCGCGCACGATCGTTTGTTGCTCGGGAAGCAAACACTGCACGTCATCATTGCGCCGAAGGTATTCACGTGGCGGCCCGGCAAGCACTTCAATTCGTTCTTTTTCGTCCTTGCCATCAAACACGTGCGTGATACGCGAAGACTCGATCGCGTCACCTTGTTGAAACGTGAATACTCCCTCGTAGTTCAGGTGACGAGCCGCCTGCTGTATTTGTCGCAATAGTGTTGCCTCTTGCGAACTCGGGCGCGTTAAGGA
>JABMMM010000132.1 GCA_013205565.1 Alcaligenaceae bacterium
CTGCATGACCACTTTCCGGTGGGGTATCGCCGAAGAGTTCGTGTTGCTTGCTTTGGCCAAGGGCACGCAGTTCGAGTCGATCGTTCATGTGCATTTTCCGGTGAGGCTGAGTGATGTTGCTTTATTTATTCGGGCTTCACGCCTGCTTCGCTGATCTTTTTTGCCCACCGTTTCTGATCGTCTCGCATGTACTGTGCAAACGCCTCGGGTGTTTTAATTAGCATGCGCGCTGAGCAACAGGCCTGCATCTTTGCAGCGACCTCAGGCAAGGCGACGGCTTTAAGCAGTGCCGCGCTTAAGGTGCTGATGATGGTTGAGGGAGTGTTCTTAGGCACCAGCATCCCCCCCCACGTTGTCATTTCAAAATCAGCGATACCAGCTTGTGCCATGGTGGGTACGTCTTCAAGCCCGACGATTCGCTCGGGCGCTGTCACGGCTAAGGCCTTCAGACGCTGTCTACCCAAGTGTGCCTTTGACGTTGTCACGTCGTTAAACATAAATTTGATTTGTCCCCCGATTAAATCGGTGACTGCCTGAGGACTGCTTTTGTAAGGGACTCCGGTTGCGCTCGCATCGATCTGTTTTAAAAACGTCGCGCCCGCGATCTGGCCCACCGTGGCACCCCAGCCATATGACGCGCTGCCTGGGTTTGCTTTTAGCCAAGCGCTGAGCTCTTGAACGTTTTTTACGGGCAAGGCGTCGCCGACTAAAAGCGTGTAGTAGGCCTCCATGACGCCTCCAACGTGTGCGAAATCACGTTCAGTGTCGTAGGGTAAAGTTTTAAATAGACTTGGGTTGAGCGAGTGAATGGAGGCAGAGGTCACAAAAACCGTATAACCATCGGGTGCCGAGCGTGCGACTGCCTCGGCGCCGATAAATCCATTGGCCCCTGCGCGGTTCTCAACCGTAACGGGTTGCCCCAAAAACGTTTGCATTTGGTAGGCGACAACGCGCGCGACAGTGTCTGTCCCGCTACCGGGCCCGAAGGGCACCACCATTTTGATAGGTCGGGTAGGGAAAAATTCAGTCGTTTGCGCGTGTGACGGGTTGACCAGGGTTAAGGCCAAGAACGTCATGACGCGCAGCATTGGTGCGAAAAAGTTCACGTTTGTCTCCGTGCAGCGTGGCCGACAGCCGCAATAAGGGTTCATTGGGTGCCGTGCTCAGATGTTGTTATTTTTGTTTTACCACTTGGCAGGGGTAAACGGCTAATCGTTCGTGTTCGAGGTGTCGTAAGCGTCGCACTACTCGGTTTTAACGCCTGCTTTCACCACGACTTCCTTCCAGCGAGCAATGTCTTGCGCGACGAACGCTGCCATGGGTTTTGGGCCGAGGTACTGGGGCTCAAGACCGGCATTGATGAGTTTGTCGTAAATTGTTTTGTCGGCGATTGCTTGCGCGAGCGCGGAACTGACCTTTTGAGAAATACTGGCGGGTAACTGTGCAGGCCCAAATAGTCCGAACCATGCGCTGGCCAACATGCCTGGAACGCCTTGTTCGATTGCGATCGGCAAGTCGGGCGCTTGTGAAAGGCGCTTTTCAGAAAGCGTCGCAATGCCTCGCAAGCGGCCATCGCGGATGTAGGGTAACAAGGCGACCGTATAAATGAGAACCGGCACGTGACCGGCAAGAACATCGGTGATACCTTGACTGATATTGTTGTAGGGGATGTTGACGAGCTTGGCACCTTTCGTGCGCAACATGTCGCCCGCAAGGCTGTTTGAAGATCCCGCTGGTGAAGACGCATAGCTTAAGCCGCTAGGCAGCGTGTTCGAGTAGGCAATCAGTTCTTGAATATTCTTAACGGGCACAGAGGGGTGGATGGCAATAATATTTGCTGACATCGCGGCCAAGCCAATAGGAGAAAAATCTTTCTCGATGTCGTACGGCATTGAGTTTGGGCGTATCGCGGCCACAATCGAATGCGATGAAGTCGATCCCATACAAAAGGTGTAACCATCGGGCGCAGCAGATTTGACCACTTGAGCCCCTAAAACACCATTTGCCCCAGCACGATTTTCAACAACAATTTTTTGTCCCAATGCAGCCGACATGGATTGTTCAAGATGACGCGTCAAGATGTCGGTGGCGGAGCCTGGCGCAAACGGTACGATCATGCGAATCGATCGGCTAGGGTAGTCGGACTGTGCGTAGGCTGAGTTGGTGACCAGTGACGGCAAGACAAGAGCAAGGGCGCCCTGACTCGCTTTGACCAAGACAGCGCGTCTGTGAAGATTCGGTGTAGTTCGCTTCATGGCGTCTCACTTTTCTATTTTGTTTTTTTAGACTAGTTCGATGGTACGGCACAGTGAACTTTAGAGTCAAGGTATGATCCCCTCAAAAGGAGTCTTTCATGTCAAAAGAACTTGGTCATGGTGCCGTGCTGTGCGATGTCGACTCCCGTGGGGTAGTCACTGTGACTTTAAATCGTCCAGCAGTGAATAACGCCTATAACGAGGACATGATTCAAGGCTTGCATCAGGCCTTAGACTTGTTGCCTTCACTGTCCGGCGCACGTGTGGTCGTGGTGCAGGGCAATGGTAAGCATTTTCAGGCGGGTGCAGACTTGGCCTGGATTTCAAGCGTTGCGCCAAAAAGTCCCGAAGAAAACGAACGCGTGTCGCGCCTGACCGGAGAAGCGATTCGCCGGCTCGATGCGCTGCCCCTTCCAACCGTGGCGCTGATCCAAGGTGGCTGCTTTGGGGGCGGGACGGGTCTGGCCTCGGTGTGCGACATTGTGGTGGCCGCCGACAATGCCATCTTTGCGATTACGGAGGCGCGTTGGGGTTTAATTGCCGGGATTATCTTGCCGCAACTTTGCAAAGCGATGGGTGTGCGTAATGTGCGGCGCTATGCACTCACATGTGAACGCTTTAGCCCTGAAGTTGCCCTGCGTATCGGGTTTGTGCACGAGATTTGTCAAGCTGACCAACTACAAGCGACGGGCGCTCGCATTGTGGACGGGTTGTTGATGAATTCTCCGAGCGCGGTGTCTGCCACCAAGCTGCGTACTTTGGCTGTCTCGGCGTCTTTGCTGGATGACGTATTGTTTGCCGAGCTGGTGCGCGAGCACTCAGCGTTGCGCCAAAGGCCCGATGCCGCAGAGGGTACAGCGTCTTTCTTAGAAAAACGCTTGCCGTCTTGGTATCCAGCAAAATAATCGCAGGGGCTTAAGCCTCAGCGCTCATTGCGTGTGCACGCGCGGTGCTATGTGTACGAGGCATAAACCGCTTTCTCGTAGTCGGTAAACAGACCAAGTGCCCGCGGGTCAACAAAGGGCAGGACTTGCATCAAAATGACGCCCGCTAAATCTTTTGTCGGATCGATCCAGAAAAAAGCGTTAGGCAAACCCGCCCACGCCAAGCTACCAGCCGAACGCCCAGTGGGCGCTTGCTGTTCGTTGATCATAAAGGTCAGGCCCCAAGTTTTTTCAAGACCAGGAAAAAACTCTGCATCAAGCGAAGCCGCAGGATTTTGGGTACGTAAAAAATTTACACGCAAGGGCCCCATAGCGTTTTTTGACATCAACGCCAGCGTTTCGGGTTTTAGCAGTTGCTGACCATTTCCGCGCCCTTGGTTCAAGATCATGCGAGAAAAGCGCAGATAATCTCCCGCAGTTGAATATAGCCCACCACCACCGGGATCAAACTCGGTCTCTTGCGGCACTTCAAAAGGGGTTGTGTTTAACGCGCCCGTGACGGGGTCGCGCTGATGCACTGTTGCTAGATGCGCACGCATGTTGGCCGAGATTCTAAAGCCGGTACTGCTCATCCCTAGTGGTCCGGTAATATTCTTTTGCAGGTATTCACCTAAGCGCATGCCGCTCGCTGCTGCCACTAACTGACC
>JABMMM010000133.1 GCA_013205565.1 Alcaligenaceae bacterium
CAGTAGTTCTTCGGCCATGGCTCGCACCTATGTCATTAAGGCTGGTGACACGGTCAATAAAATCGCGCGCGCAACCGGCGTTGACGAGGCCACCATCCTGCGGCTGAACAAGAACGTCAATCCTAACCGGTTGCTGGTTGGTCAAACTTTAAGGCTCTCAGAGGGCTCAGAGTCAGCTGCCGCACCTGTACGGCCTGCAAGTTCAAGCAAGCCCGACGCGCGTGCGCTCGATGCCTCTGGTGGCAGCGCCCAAATGGGTGAAACCCCCGCGCCTGCGGCCGATGCAGGTTTAATCAGTTGGGGTTGGCCTGCGCAAGGCAAGGTGATTCAAGGCTTTACACCAACGTCCAAAGGGATCGACATCGCTGGTAACGCAGGCGACGCGATCGAAGCCGCAGCCAACGGCAAAGTGATGTACGCCGGTAACGGGGTTCGTGGTTTAGGTAACTTAGTCATCGTCGAACACACAAATGGGTTTATTACAGCCTATGCGCATAACCGGACTCTGCTAGTTAAAAAAGATCAAGAGGTTAAAAAAGGCGCAAAGATCGCCGAAATGGGTCAAACCGATGCAGCGTCGGTGCGCTTGCACTTTGAAGTACGCAGGCAAGGTACGCCTGTTGATCCCTTGCAATACTTACCTGGCCGTTAAGCACCGCTCGCATGACACCCACACTCGTTTTTGACCTAGAAACTATCCCTGATATCGAAGGCTTGAGGCGTCTACATCAGTGGGGTGCCGACGTGACTGACGCCGAGGTGGCCGAGCGCGCCTTTGCTGCGCGTAAAGAACTCACCGGTAATACTTTTTTGCCCCATCACCTGCAGCGGGTGGCGGTGGTGGGTTGTGTGTTTCGTGATGATAAAGGTTTTAGAGTTCGGTGTCTGGGGCAGGCCGACGATGCCGAACCTGTTTTATTGACCAGTTTTTTTAAGACGATCGAACGCTACACGCCCAAACTGATTAGTTGGAATGGTTCGGGTTTTGATTTGCCCGTCTTGCACTACCGAACCCTGATTCACGGTATCGCAGCACCTCGTTACTGGGATCTGGGCGAAGACGACAAAGAGTTTCGCTACAACAACTATCTGAGCCGCTATCACACGCGTCATCTTGACCTGATGGATGTTCTGGCAAAGTACAACGGGCGTGGCAACGCACCCCTGGATGAGCTGGCTAAATTGTGCGGATTTCCGGGCAAACTGGGGATGGACGGCAGCCTCGTCTGGGACGCCTGGTCAAACGGGCGTGCCGACGAAGTGCGGGCCTACTGCGAGACCGATGTAGTCAATACCTGGTTGGTATATTGCCGCTTCAGACTGATTCGGGGCGAGCTCGATCCAGTGGCTTATCAGGCCGAAATTGATTTGGTGCGCACGACTTTGCAAGAGAGCACCGAGCCACACTGGGCGCAATATCTGGCAGCCTGGTCATGAAAAGTATTTTTTTGCGGCCACCTACCGCCCCACGGAGCCTTCTTATGCGAAGCTATGATTTACGTCTTGTTCTGACCCCCTTGTTTTTGCTTCTGGTAAGTGTTTGTGCCAACGCTCAAAACGGTCAATTGCAGTTACGTTCTTCAAACCAATTAAATCAGGCAGAAGAAAGACGTCTGGCTGCACCCGCACCTGCCTCGGCTGCTGAGCCAAGTGCTGCGCCCCTCACCGGTGATAGCCTGGGTAAATTGCCTGATTCCCTGATTGCAGGTTTGGTTCTAGACCCTGCCCAAAAAGCAAAGCTCGATGCCGCTCACGAGGCGCGTCGCAAAATGTGGTCTGTGAATCGGTTAGCGCGGCAGGCCGAATACGCAGCGCTGACCCAAGAACTTGCGACCGATAAGTTCGATCCGCGTGAGGCAATTGCCCTGCGAAAAAAAACACGTACAAAAATCGACGCTGGATTTGATGAAGTGCAGACAAGTTGGCTGGCGTTTTGGGATGTCTTAAACCCCGCGCAACGTAAGATTTTAATCGGCTATATGCGTGATCAGCATGCCGTGCAGGGCCGACTCTCCGCGACAGCTTCGGCCGAGCGAGCCGCCTTGCGCGCTAAACAACAGGCCGCGCTAGAGCGCGCCGAGGCGCGGGCCGCAGCTCAGGCCTCCGGTGCTGCGAGTTCAGGGGCAGCACCGACGGGCGCGGTCACTGCGCCAAAATAATCGCCACAAGGCTTGACCGCCTCTCGTGAAATCGAGAGGTTTTTTTATTTCTGAAAGAAACGAATCCTTATGCCGCAAGACATTCTGCAGGTTGAGTCCCTTGACCTCGAGGCGCGAGGTGTCGCCCGGCACGAGGGCAAAGTGGTATTTGTCGAAGGCGCCTTAGGCTCTGAGCGCGTCACGGCGAACATCTTTCGTCGCAAGCCTTCTTACGATATCGGACGCGTTCAGGTAATCGTGCGTGAGTCATCACAACGAGTTAAACCCAGATGCGAGCATTTTGGTGTGTGCGGGGGGTGTGTCATGCAGCACCTTGACCCTGCGGCGCAAGTCGCTAGCAAGCAACGTGTCCTTGAAGATAATCTTGCGCACATCGGTAACGTGCGGCCTGAACAAATGTTGCCGCCTTTGCATGGTCCGTCTTGGGGATATCGCTATCGCGCCCGTCTTTCGGTGCGTTGGGTTGCTAAAAAAGGCACTGTGCTGGTGGGTTTTCACGAACGAAAAAGTAGCTTTGTTGCCGACATCAAAACCTGCCATGTTTTGCCGCCTCATGTGGCCGCCTTGCTCGTGCCTTTGCGTGGGTTGATTATGGCGCTGTCTGCGCCTGATCGTTTCGCGCAAATTGAAGTCTGTGTGGGTGATGCGGTGACCGCCTTGGTGTTACGTCATCTCGACCCGTTAAGCGACAGCGAAATCGCTACGCTTCGCGCGTTTGCCGCGCAGCACAACATTCAATGGTGGTTACAGTCCAAGGGGCCCGATACTGTGCAGCCCCTCGAGCCTGAAGACGAGCATAAGCTTAGTTATACCTTGCCCGAGTTTGGGCTGCGTATGCCTTATCGGCCAACTGATTTCACGCAGGTGAATCATCAGATTAATCGCGTGTTGGTGTCGCGCGCCTTAAGTTTGCTTGGCGTGCAGCCCACAGATCGTGTCGCGGATATGTTTTGTGGCTTAGGCAATTTCACCTTGCCTTTGGCGACACGGTGTTGCGAAGTGGTTGGTGTAGAAGGTAGCGCTTCGTTGACCGCACGCGCAGAGCAGGCAGCCCTTGCGGCAGGAATCGTGAACGCAAGGTTTCAGACTTTGAACCTATTTGAGGTCGATCACACCTGGCTGCAAAGTCTCGGAACAATCGATCGCATGTTGATTGATCCGCCGCGCGAAGGGGCGCAGGCGTTGGTGCAGGCACTGGCTGCAGCGCCACCGCAAGAACGACCCGTGCGCATTGTTTACGTCTCGTGCAATCCGTCCACCTTAGCGCGCGATGCTGCTGTGTTGGTGCGAGAGTCGGGCTATCGGTTGCGCAGCGCCGGTGCGATTAACATGTTTCCGCACACCAGCCACATAGAATCGCTCGCGGTGTTCGAGCGTTAACTTGTTTGCGCCAAGATTTTTTCAGCAGCTTGCCGCACCCTTGCAGGCGCAGTGCCCCCGACGTGATCGCGTGCAGCGACTGAGCCCTCAAGCGTCAGCACTTGGTGTACGTCATCGCCAACCGAGGGATGAAATACCCGGAGTTCTTCTACCGTTAAATCCGCAAGATCACAAGATTTTTTCTCGCATTCGCGTACAGCATGCGCGACGGCTTCGTGGGCGTCGCGAAACGCCACACCACGCTTGACCAGATAGTCGGCTAAGTCTGTTGCAGTGGCAAAACCCTGTAGGGCGGCCGCGCGCATGGCGTCGGGCTTGACTTCAATGCCAGCAACCATATCGGCAAAAATGATTAAGGTGTCACGCACAGTGTCTGCGGTGTCAAACAAGCCTTCTTTGTCTTCTTGATTGTCTTTGTTGTAGGCCAGCGGCTGACCTTTCATGAGCGTGAGCAAGCCCACTAAGTTGCCATTGACACGTCCAGTTTTGCCGCGAGCAAGTTCTGGCACATCGGGGTTCTTTTTTTGCGGCATGATCGAGCTGCCCGTGCAAAAGCGATCGGGCAAGTCGATGAAACCCACGCGTGGACTCATCCAGATGATCAGCTCTTCAGAGAGCCTTGAGATATGCGTCATGATCAGCGCGCAGGCGCTGCAAAACTCGATCGCAAAATCCCGGTCAGACACTGCATCAAGCGAGTTTTGACAAACATCGTCAAATCCCAGCATTTCGGCCACGAGCGGACGATTAATCGGAAAACTCGTCCCGGCAAGCGCAGCTGCACCCAAAGGCAAAATATTGACGCGCTTGCGACAGTCGCTCAGGCGGCCGGCGTCGCGAGCGAACATTTCGGCGTAGGCAAGCAGATGGTGGCCGAAGGTAACGGGTTGAGCCACTTGCATATGGGTAAAGCCTGGCAAGATGGTCGAGGCCTGTTGCAGCGCAACGGTGGCGAGTGCCCTGCGAAGCGCTTTGAGCAAGTCGCCGAGCTGATCAATTTCGTTACGTAACCAAAGTCGGATGTCGGTTGCGACTTGGTCATTACGCGAGCGCCCGGTGTGCAGACGCTTGCCGGCATCACCGACGAGTTCGACCAAGCGCTTTTCGATATTGAGGTGCACGTCTTCAAGGTCAAGCAGCCAGACAAACGTGTCAGCTTCGATCTCGTTGCGAATTTGCGACATTCCGCGCTGAATATCGGCTAAATCCTGGGGGCTGATCACCTTGACGGACTCTAGCATCGTCGCGTGAGCCAGCGAGCCCTCGATATCGACCAGGGCCAGACGTTTGTCAAAATCCACCGAGGCGGTATAGCGCTTGACGAGGTCAGAAACGGGCTCAGAGAAGCGCGCCGACCAAGCTTGGGCTTTTTTGTCAAACTGATTATGCGTAAGGTTTTTGGTGTTTTTCATGATGCTTAGATTATAGAGTGCTGCGCCGACCTCGCAGGCGTGCGATAATTTTCAGACAATAACTCGTATCACCAGGATCTTCATGTCTGCCGTTAAGGTCAGCATTGCACAAATTAACGCTTTAGTGGGTGACTTGGCCGGTAATTCGCAGCGCGTACTCGAGGCAGCACGCCTCGCGCACGCTGCGGGCGCTCAGGTGCTGTTAACGCCCGAACTTGTCCTAACTGGCTATCCCCCCGAGGATCTGTTGCTCAAACCGTCGTTTGTGACGCACTGTGAAGCCGTACTGAGTAACTTATGTGCCAGTCTGGCTGACCTGACTGGCCTGCATGTGGTGGTGGGTCACATCACTTTTCAAAATGGCTTGTTACGCAACGCCGCCTCAGTATTATTTGAGGGCAAAGTGCTTGGCACCTATTTCAAGCGCGAATTACCGAATTACGCAGTCTTTGACGAGCAGCGTTATTTTGTGGCCGGCGAACATGCGCTGACCTTCACCGTCAAAGGGGTCTGTTTTGGGGTCAATATTTGCGAAGATATCTGGTTTGAGGTCGCCCCAGAGGCAGCCGCCCAGCAAGGAGCTCATACCTTATTGGTGCTAAATGCCTCGCCTTACAGTATTGGCAAACATGCGCAGCGCCTGTCGGTTGCCCTTGCCTGCGTGGCAAAAACCGGTTGCTCTTTGCTTTATGCCAACTTAGTAGGGGGTCAAGACGAGCTCACCTTTGATGGCGCCTCGTTTGCGATGGACGCCAGCGGGGTGGTGATCAATCAATTAACAGACTTTGTCAGCGCGCAAAGCTTGATTGAAGTCTCAGGCGACAGCCGTCTGGCAGTCTGCTCGTCGGCGGTGCCCGGGCTGACGCAACAGGCGCTCGCACCCGTGCTTTGCCTGGAGGCGCAGGTTTGGCAGGCTTTGGTGACCTGTCTGGCCGATTACGTCAAAAAGAACGGTTTTCGCACGGTGATTCTTGGACTGTCAGGCGGTATCGATTCGGCGGTCGTGATGGCGCTTGCCGTTGATGCTTTAGGTGCTCAAAACGTTCACGCTGTGATGATGCCTTCGCGCTACACCGCAGACATTTCACAAATTGATGCCCGCGACATGATCAAGCGCCTTGGGGTTAAGTACGAAGAAATCGCGATCGCCGGACTGGCTGCAAATTTTGATGAGGTCCTGAGCCCTATTTTTGCTGGCCAAGCGCTTGATGCCACCGAAGAGAATATTCAGGCTCGCCTGCGCGGCATGCTATTGATGGCCTTGTCCAACAAGTTTGGGCATTTGGTACTCACAACGGGTAACAAATCCGAGCTTTCAACCGGTTACTGCACGCTTTATGGCGACATGGCGGGTGGTTTTGCAGTGCTTAAAGATGTGGCTAAAACGCTGGTGTACCGCCTGGCGCGTTGGCGTAACCTTCAGTCTGAGGTGATCCCTGAGCGCATTATTACGCGCCCGCCCTCGGCCGAGCTGCGTCCCGATCAAACCGACCAAGATAATTTGCCCGAATACGACATTATTGACGGTATTATCGAGCGCTATGTCGAGCAAAATCAATCTGCTGCCGGCATCGTGGCTGCAGGGTTTGAGCGCGCTGCGGTCGAACAAATCGTCCGGTTGATTCGCATCAATGAGTACAAGCGTAAGCAAAGTCCGCCGGGTCCCCGTATCACCGCTCGCGCATACGGGCGCGATTGGCGTTATCCTTTGTCTAACGGTTTTCGCGAAACCTTCTAAAAAATTCTTTGTATTGGATCGACCATGAAGCAAGTCACTGCAATTATTAAACCGTTCAAACTCGATGAAGTGCGCGAGGCGTTGGCCGAGGTGGGAGTCAATGGTTTAACAGTGACCGAAGTTAAGGGCTTTGGCCGTCAAAAAGGGCACACAGAACTGTACCGAGGTGCCGAATATGTCGTCGACTTTTTGCCTAAAATCCGCATCGAAATGGTTATTACTGATTCAATGGTTGATGACGTCATCGAAGCGATTGTCAAGGCCGCACGCACCGGCAAAATCGGTGATGGCAAGATTTTTGTCATGCCTGTCGAGCAAGCTATTCGCATTCGTACCAGCGAAAGCGGTGACGCTGCGCTGTAAGACTCAACCTCTGAGCATCACGCCCTTTTGCAGGGCGCCGGTTCGCGTGACGTGCCGGCGCCTTTACTGTTTGACTTGAGTGTTTTTGATGAAACAGTTTGATTGGTCTAATCCTTATCCCACCATTCGTATCCCGGTTTTTGCGCGTAATGTTGTTTCGACGTCGCACCCTTTAGCAGCACAGGCTGGCTTACGAATGTTGCTTAAAGGTGGCTCTGCGGTCGACGCTGCAATTGCCGCTGCTGCGACGATTGCGTTGGTTGAGCCTGTGTCGTGCGGCCTGGGCGGCGATGCCTTTGCGATTGTGTGGGATGGCAAAACCCTACAAGGTCTGAACGCGTCGGGCTATGCCCCACAAGCCTGGAACGTTGACTACTTTAAAAACAAGTACGGCGTCAATGAAAAAGGGCTGGCAAAAGCCCCTAAGCGCGGGGTGGATGCGATTACCATCCCCGGCGTGGTGGCGGGTTGGGCAGCCTTGCACGAACGCTACGGCAAACTGCCGTTTGCAGCTTTGATGGAACCCGCGATTGAAATCGCGGAACGCGGCTACGCGGTGCCGCCAGTGGTGGCGCAAAAATGGGCAGCAGCTGTGCCTGAACTCAAAGACCAACCAGGCTTTGCGCATACCTTTATGCCCCATGGTCGTGCGCCTCAAGTCGGTGAGCGTTTTGTGTTTAAAGATGTCGCAAACACCTTGCGCCGCATTGGTGCCACCAAAGGTCGCGACCTTTACGAAGGCGAAACAGCTGAAAAAATCATTGCCTTTATTCAAGCTAATGGCGGGGTACATACGCTAGATGATTTGCGCAGCTATCAACCAGACTGGGTCACGCCGATTTCAAAAAACTACCGCGGCTATACGCTTCATGAAATCCCGCCAAACGGGCAGGGGATCTCGGCCTTGATGGCGCTGGGCATTCTTGAACATTTTGATTTGGCGAGTATAAAGGTCGATTCCGTTGAGTCGCAGCATATTCAAATCGAAGCCATGAAACTTGCCATGGCCGATTTGTACCGTTACGTGTCTGACGGACGCACCATGGAAGTCACCCCTGCGCAGATGTTAGATGACGCCTACTTGGCCGAGCGCGCCAAACTGATTGATCCGAAGAAGGCTTCTCATTTTTCTCATGGTCTGCCTGCGTCGGGTGGTACGATTTATCTGACCGCCGCCGACGAAAGCGGCATGATGATTTCGTTTATTCAATCCAATTACATGGGCTTTGGTTCTGGCGTGGTGGTACCCGGTACCGGGGTGAGTTTGCAAAACCGCGGCGTTGGGTTCTCGATGGATCCAAACTCACCAAACGTGGTGGCCGGGCGCAAGCGCCCCTTTCACACCATCATCCCCGGCTTTTTAACGCGAGGCGGTGTGCCGGTGATGAGTTTTGGTGTGATGGGCGGCGATATTCAACCTCAGGCGCATGTGCAAACGGTCGTGCGTATGCTGGATTACAACCAGCAGCCGCAGGCGGCTTGTTGTGCGCCACGCTGGAAACTCAATCGCGATTTCACCCTTGATGTCGAAGCGACCATGCGTGCTGAAACCATTGCAGGGCTCAAGGGGTTAGGCCATCAACTCAAGGCGATTGACGACCCGTATATGGATTTTGGTTCGGGACAGTTTATTTGGCGCTTGTCTGACTTGCCTGAAGACGGTTATGTGGCGGCGAGTGATAGCCGGCGCGACGGGCAGGCGGTCGGGTTTTAAAACCAAGGGTAACTCCTAGTATATGTATACCCTTGTTTGTAAGCTTCCAGTCATAAAACTACTGACAACAGGGTGAAA
>JABMMM010000134.1 GCA_013205565.1 Alcaligenaceae bacterium
GCGTTATAGGATTTTGTTTCCGACCTTAAAACCCGGAAATTACTCGTATGAAATCTCTTTCTAACGCTATGCTTGGTCACGTTTAGAACGTAAACGTGTCACCATAGACGGTCACTGTAATTGGCTTTGACAGATCGTAGTTACGATCGCTCAAAATGGTTTGAATTGCTCGAACGCGATCCACCGCGTGCAAGAAAGTGGGGGCGTAGTCCTTATTTTCGGGATGCCTCAGATCCTCTTCTCGCTCTTTTAAAAAGGCATGCAGCCAAGTCAACTCTGAAAGGCCGTCCTTAGGTGTTCCACCAAGTTTTTTGGTCGCTCGTTCGATTATTTTGGTAATCGAGTCATAGTTTTCTCCGTACCCATGCTGTATCCCAGTCTCATAAATTGCCGCATAGGCTATTGGAAGCTGCAGACCTAATTCTTGACCGACCTGCTGAGCTGGCTTTCGATAGAGGCGATCGTTGACACTATCTTGTGCCACTTTGAATAAAGGATCGTCCTTTGCGGCTAGCAGCCAGTCTTGTTTTAAGGCGGAAATACTCGCCGTATCAGAGGTGCCATAGACCCGCTTGAGCGGCTCGATGTAGCGTGTGAGTCTGTTATTTGGTGCTAATCGCTCGTACTCTATTAATAGTTCAAGCATGTCACCCGTCTTAGAGGTGAAGCCCGAGCGGCCCGCCGTAAAGCCATTGCCGTCTTTGATGTCGTTGATAAAACCATATTGAATGGTAAGCGAGCTGTTTTCAAAAATACTGACTAAGCAGTCTTGAACGTAGGCGAGGCGCGCGTTTTGGGCAGGCAAAGAGCCTGAGGCCCAAGCGGGGACCAGCAGGCTCGTCAATGGCCAAAGCGCCACCATCAGAAGCCATTTATAGATTTGTATTCTTACAGCCATAGTCGCAAACCTTCTCTGAAAGATCCAAGCCAGCCCTTCATTGCGCACTTGCTCTTAACGCTTAGTGAAGGGTTCGGTACGATTTTGTGAGGACAGTACCTGAAGTTTTCCATTGACGTCGTTGAGAACAAAAATGCTGTACGCGCCACCCGCCGCCATCGAAAGTTGCACCTGAGCGAGTGCCGAGGTCTCACCGCGCTTGACGACCGCTAGCTTTACAGAAATTGGATTGACAGCAATAGAGGCCGACGCCGACGCCGCTACCCCTGCCAACACCTTTGTATTGGCATCCGCAATCAAGACGTCAAGCTCTGAGCCACCTGGCTGCAAGTTATAAAGAGTGAGTAAGGCCTTGAGCTGATTGGCTGCAGTCTTGTCTGTCAGCAACAATGGCAGCGAGTTCGCCGCCAAAGACGTAAAAGCAACGGTCGCAGCTCGCCCCTGACTAACCTCAATTTCACTCTTTAAGGTCGTTTGACTCGCTCCGCTTGACCGCAGCTCGATCGAATGTTTGCCACCCGGAAGTATTAAATACGGGCTCGCTTGGCCTGCAGGTAACTTTGTTACGCCAGAGCGCCCATCAACGAGGATATCGACCGGGCCGTCGGACTGAGAGACAAGAAAGCGGATATACGTCGAACCGGGTGGCGGATCTGGAGCGTATAGCCCTCCTGACGTCTGCGCAGACACCGAAGAAGCGATTGCCAAGAAAAGCATAGCCACACGTTGACACAGACTGAGCAATAACTGACGGTGCTGCATACTAAAATCCTTGTCTTAGGATAGGACAAGTCATAGCTTAGTTGGCAACTGCGTCTACTTGTGCCGAGTTGCGCAGATCTGCACTCTCAGGGCTAATATTGCACAGCGGGTGGCGACCGCTGCCCATCAAACCTTGAACCTGAACCCAAGAATCTCTGCGCTTGGCAGGTAAAGACGACTGGTATGCTAAATTTCATTTGTGATGCTTCATTGCCTCGATGAATGCTCGCTGTTTTGTGTCTGGATCAATGTCTCTATTTAAACGCTCGGTTGTCTCCGAAATCGCTAATCACTTTAGCGTCGTACTATCGACACTCATTGTGGTGTGGTTAAGTGTTGTCTTAGTGCGCTTGCTTGGCGAAGCGGCTGCGGGGCGAATCGGGGCAGATGTCGTGGTCGGTTTAGCCACCTTTACACTCATCGCTGCGCTACCCATCATTTTGACCGTGTCGATCTTTATCGGCGTGCTGACGACCGTCGCGCGTAATTACCGCGAGTCCGAAATGGTCGTGTGGTTTTCAAGCGGCTTGTCGCTCGTCAATTGGGTCAACCCAGTATTGCGCATCGCCCTACCGATTGCGGCGCTCATTTCTTTTTTAACGCTTTACGCAACGCCCTGGGCGAACCGCCAGATCGGCGAATATCGTGCGCGCTATGAGATGCGTTCTGACCTGTCAAAAATCACCCCTGGTCAGTTTTTAGAAACTGAAAAGGGTGCCCGTGTCTTTTTTGTTGAGGGAACCACTAGCGTTAACGACAACCCACTTGGCCAGGTGTTTATGCGCCTGATTGACCCCGACTGGTTAACCTTGGTGACGTCTGCCTCGGCCAGAATTGAAACCGAAGCTAATGGCGATCGGTTTTTAGTTTTAGGCGCAGGCCATCGCTACGACCTCAAACCTGAAACCTCTGAAATGCGCTTTGCAGAGTTTGATGCTTTCGGGGTGCGTATTGAAAGTAAAAATGCTGAAGAATCGCTCGAGCAGGCGCGTGCGACCACGCTTGAGAGTCGAAGATCTCGACCGACCGAGCTTTTAATCAGTGACAAAGAGAATAGTTCCTATGGTCAGATCATGTGGCGACTGGCTCTGCCGCTGGCCGCCTTAAATCTTGCGCTGATGGCGATTCCGTTAGGTGCTGTCAACCCCCGCATCGGTCGCTCTGGCGATCTACTCATCGCAGGTCTGATCGCGATGCTGTACATGAACTTGATCAATATCACGCAAGGCTGGATTATTCATGGCAAGTTACGCTTTGTGATTGGAGTCTGGTTAATACACGCGATTTTTGGCGCATTGACGGTGATATTGCTTTGGCACCGCTTGCGCGTCAAAGAACCCAAGCCGCCGGTTGTCGTGGCAACCTGAGTCTATTTTGCAAGATAAGGGTATTGACTGCAGAGTTTGCATACTCGCCAACGTTGATTGAGCTATTTTTGATTTGGCACCTTAATTCTTGTGCGAAAGATCATTGATTTATATAGCGTTTAGAGTAACATTCATTATAGAATTTGGTTGATGCTCAGTCGACAAGTACAAGACTCCTGCTAGGTAGTGTCGCCTGTTACGGGGCAAACGTTATTTTCGACTGACTGCACGGCGATTAATGTTATTGCTTTCGGAGAACATCGTGGCGACTCAAAACACCACCAACATCAATGAAAAGCGAGCCGACAAACCTCTGCGCGAGGCTGTTGACCGTTTTTTAAGTTACATCAAAAAAAATATCGAAACTGAAAACTATGAAAGTAATCAGTGGGATGACGTCGTGGTTGACAAAATGCTCAACAGCGTGAAGGTCACGGGTCGAGAGCCTTTTCTTAAAATTGAAAAAGCCAATAAGGTTTGCGGCTATATCGTCAAAGCCGACGGCAAAGACGTCAAGCGCGGTGACATCTTAGGGCGCACAGCATTTTTGGGACGCCCCGCCACATCGCGTATTTTAGGTAACGTCTTAGAAAATAGGTTTGCGTTAGCGGCCTGATATCAACCATTTCGCCACACTTCTGCCCGGTAAAAATGCGCAGCACTTTGGCTGCGCATTTTTTTGTCAATACAAATCAAAATAAGACTGCACCACCTCGGGATCTTGTGTCACGGTCAAGGCTAGCATCAGCAAGATCCGACATTTTTGTGCATTTAAGTTATCAGAGGCAACGATGTGCTGATCACGTAGATATTTTCTGCGTGCGACTCTGCCCGCACCACCGCGACTTGCCTGCACCACCACAACACCCTTAGTCACCGCACGCTCAAAGGCAGCGCTTTGCAGCGGTGGCGCAATACCGGGCGGCAAACCGGCCGAAACTAAACCGCGCGCGCCTGCTGCAATATATGCCTCAATCGCGACGTCATCCGCACCCGCGTAAGCGTAAGCAATATCAACGCGCGGCAAGGCCTTTAGACCTGCAACATCAAATACCGTGTCAAGCGTGTGCTTGCGTGCCGGATGCCGGTAGATCACGACCTGATCCCCATCGACCTGCCCCAACACACCAAAATCTGGCGTTCTGAAAGTGTTGACGCGATAAGTTGACACCTTAGTCACCTCACGGGCGGCTTGAATCTCGTCATTCAACACCACCAACACACCCAACCCTCGCGTTTTTGGATCGATCGCCGTGCGCACAGCGGCAAGCAGATTCATGGGGCCCTCTGAACTCACAGCACTGGGCGGGCGTTGCGCACCAACCAGCACGACGGTCGGCTTGATTTTCAACGTCAAATTCAAAAAATACGCGGTCTCTTCGAGCGTTGAGGTGCCGTGCAAAATCACATAGCCATCAAAACCACCGCCTTGAGCCTCAGTGACATGAATCAGTTGTAGTAATTCAAGCCAGTCGGCCGGGCCAATTGCGGTGCTGCCAACCTCACGGAAATTAATTGGCACAATGTCGGCAAAGCGTGCCAGTTCTGGTGTGCGGTCCACGATTTCAGTGGGCTTCATTTTGCGACTGACGTCGGGATAGTCAAGCACGTCAAGGCTATCGACGGCAATGGATGAAATGGTTCCGCCAGTACCAATGACAGCAACGCGTGGTTTAGAAGGGGTCGTACTCATGGCTAAGCGCTCCGTATGGCGATTAAAGATAAGAACTAGTCTACCCCACAGCGAGCGTGGCCACTTCGGCCTCAAGCGCCTCTAGCAAGCGCTGCACCCACACCTGCGATAAGCCGTGCCCAATTAAGACGATGCGCGTGCGATGGTCTTGGCTTGGCCAACGCTCTAGCCAAACTGGCTGATAAAACACATGCTGGACGCCATGAAGCACTAACGGTTGCTCAGACATCTCGGCGATCTGTACCAAGCCCTTTAACCGCAACAGCCGCGCGCCCTCGTGTGTCGCCAAGGCCTCAAGAAAAAGCGGAATCACATTCGCGGCAAGAGGCTTGTCTCGGATCAGTTCTAGCGTGGTGTAGACCTGCTCGGCCGTGCGCTGCGTGCGCGTCCCATGGGTATGCCCGGTATGGTCGCTTGCTTTGAGACCCAGTCGTTGATACGTGCCCGCCGCCTCTGCGGGGACAACTGGCACCGCTTGCAACAAGGCCTGCTCAAGTTCGCGGCCTTCGACCCTGAGGGCCGTCTGATTCAAACGGTCAAGGTATGCGCTCGTATGCGCCTGATCTTCCAGGCTAGCCAAATCCTGCTTACTCAGCACAAGTACGTCGGCTAGCGCGATTTGACGGCGTGCCTCAGGGTATTGCTCGCCCGTTTGTACCGCACACAATTCGTCAACCACAGTGACCACATGCTCGAGCGCAAACGTGCCACCAATTGACAGATCGCTTGTTAAGGCATGAACAATGGGCACGGGGTCAGCCAAACCCGAAGTCTCGATGATCACGCGCTCGAAGGCAACCTCGCCTGACGCGCGCCGCCTGCTTAGCTGCGCTAGGGTCTTTGCGAGGTCGGTTTGCACGCGACAGCATAAACAGCCATTCGTCAGCTCGATGATGTTGTCATCGCCCGCCTCTAACAACTCGTGATCCAAGCCGACCGCACCAAACTCATTAATAATGACCGCAGTGCGCGCAAACGCGGGGCGACGCAGCAAACCCGCTAGTAAAGTGGTTTTGCCGCTTCCTAAAAACCCAGTGAGTAAGATCAACGGCGTCATAAGCGAAGCGAGGCCACACCCATTCGCAGGCGCTTGCCCGGCCTGAACGCAGGGTCCAAGACTTCTCGGATCGTACGCAATACATGCAGTACCGAGCTGCAGTAATGGTGTGTGCGCAGTGTCTCTGGCTGAGCCTGCGCCGTGAGGACCAACCAACGCATCGGTGCTTGCTCGGGCGCTTGCTCACTTAAAAGCTGAACGGTGAGCACTTGCGTCGCGATGTCGCTCGTCGTCTCAAGCAACACAATTCGCTGAGTGGGCTCATCATGTGCCGCAGGAAGAGTGACGACTTCGACTCGCCTGGCCAGCCCCCAATACTTCATACTCTCTTGCAACAAAGACGCAAGCGCAACAAGCTGTGCGCTACACTGCCCCTCAAACATTACAGTCTGATCCCAGCAAGAATCTCTGGGGCAATTTTGCGCTTTAGGTACTGACCGTCGTTCAGCTGACCAAAGAACTTTCCGTCTTCAACCATGATCTTGCCGCGCAACATGGTCAGGCAGGGCCAAAGACCAACCTGATGCCCCTCCCAAGGGGTGTAGTCTGACTCGTGCAGATCTTTATTTTGAATCGTACGCGCAAGACCAGGATCCAAGATAACCAAATCAGCATCACTGCCCGCGGCGATGGCACCTTTGCGCGGATACATCCCAAGAATACGCGCAGCGTTTGACGAGACCAAATCAACGAACTGCGTAAGTGAATAGCCACGCTTTTCGACCATCTCGGTGTACATCAACGATACCCGCGGTTCGACCCCGGTATTGCCACCCGTGGTGTCATCAATGCGCTTGCCCTGGGTTTTAACCGCCAGCGAACAACACAACTCGTCGGTCGCAATCGAGTGAATCACGTTGTCGCTTA
>JABMMM010000135.1 GCA_013205565.1 Alcaligenaceae bacterium
CGATCACCCACCGCCAACAACATGTCTTTTGTGAAGTACAGATCACCACGTTTTTCACCGTGGTACTCGTGAATATGCGTTTCAACGATTGCATCGACTGGGCAGCTTTCTTCGCAAAAGCCGCAAAAAATGCATTTAGTCAAATCAATGTCATAGCGGGTCGTGCGGCGCGAACCGTCTTCACGCTGTTCAGATTCGATCGTGATGGCTAAGGCAGGGCAAACTGCCTCACACAGTTTGCAGGCGATACAACGCTCTTCGCCGTTGGGATAACGACGCAAAGCATGCAAGCCGCGAAAACGCGGCGACATCGGTGTTTTTTCAAGCGGATAACGCAGCGTAATCTTGCGCTTGAAAAAATACTTACCCGTCAGCTTCATGCCCCTGAACAACTCAAGCAACAACAAACTGACAAAAAAATCTTTAATTGCTTCCATAAATGCCTTTTTTATCTAGCCGCGCTTAGGTCCAGATGTTGCAGGGCGTCTGCATCCAGATCGCCACCACAACCCGCTGTGCACCGATTAGGCTTCATTACATTTTGATTCGGCATAATCTGTGAAGGCGATACCTGATACAGGGCTCATCGAGATGCGACGCCGGCGACAGCGTCCTTCATTGCCGCAGGCTTACCCGGCGCGAAGTTGATGCAAAGCTCGTTGACCTCATTCAACAGCAGCGGCACGCTCGCGAACCCGCACGCATAGGGTGTCTGCCCATCTCTGCAGCAGCCATCGCCCTCCAGATGCTTACATGATGCACAGGTGCCAAAGGGGGGCATGCCTCTCTCCAATGCCACTTGACCATGCATGCGCTGCAAGGTATTGGCGAAGTCGCCACGCACTCCGGCGGGTAGTGCATCCACGGCACGAACCATGACTTCAAAGCGGTCGTTTACAAGAATAGCCATGGCTTTGTCGGTAAGATCGAGTCGAGCACTGCGCCCGTCGACCTCTGAGCGCAGCCGCGTCAGATAGCCTTGCGTTTCGAGGTTTTTGATCGTCTGCGACGCTGTGCCCCGGGTCGTGCCATGAAACGTAGCGAAAGCGGACGGCGTTCGGGAAAAGCGATTGGCTCGCGCAAAGTATCTGAGTACAGTCCACTGTACCGCCGTCAGCCCCTTCGCAAGCCCCTCACCGGACGCGATACGCCCCAAGTGCAAGAACAGCTCCGCAATGCCGCGACTATCCATTTTTGCTCCTTGATCATGTCAATATAGTAGCGTTTTAAAACTATCTTGACAATAGGATAGTTTGAACTCCACACCAAAATAGCGACAACGTCGAAAGGGTGTCAATGAAGAAATCTGCGCGACGGCCGATCGCCAAAGACAGTGAGGCCGCGAAGCGGCTTTCCAGCCTGGAGGAGGTTATCAGTCAGGTGCAGGTCGGCAAGCCGGCCATTTTGCTTGATGCGAACCACAACTGTCGGCGTTGCCGGCATTGACCATCTGTGCACTGCACAAGTGCCGCTGGCAGATCGAACTGTTCTTCCAGTGGATCAAGCTGATCTACAATGAGCGCGCAGCCAGTATCGAGTGCACTCGCGCATTTGCGCAACCGCGGCTTGCAGCGTTTCAACGTGCGCGACTTGAGCAAAGCTCGCACGGTGCTGCTGTGGCGCGCGCTCGCCAATACCTCATCACGTGTTGGAAGTTCAGAGCATGGCGCAGTGTTTATGTCGCGCCTAAGCGCAGGTGAAGCTTGGTCCCGGCAAGCGAGACCGGTTCGTCCGCGGGTGGGGTGACAAGTATGAGGGGCATGCCATCGGGCTTGATCTAGCCAAACACAGTGGTCAGGATAAAGACCTGCCAGGGCTCGAGTTTGATGGGTGTGCCAGCCAAGGGTCCCTTGACGTGGGGCAGCCGTCCGATGAATGCGCACAGGTTGTCAGCTGGGTAAAAACTGCGTCCTAACTTATCAGTCAACTTCGGATTGAAACGGTAGGGACTGACTTTACCTTTAAACCGGTCCAGACCGCCTAACTGGCGCTGGCAGCTCGGCATCTTGCCGGCCACCACATCCCGGGCGTAGCCGCGGGCGCAGGTACGACGCCAAATAGCCCGCTCTCAGATAGTACGCTGGGGTCAGGGGCAATCTTCTTGCCTGGGGCCGCGGCCAACTCATTGATGCTAGGATTAACTGCCCCCATAAAAAACGCCAGTATTCTGGCATCGGTACAGCGCTTGCAACCGGTGGGAGACGTCTTGCCGAACTGGCTAAGAGGGCCGCAAATGATTTACAGCGCGGCGTACCTCTATAACTTTTCGCGACGCACAAACCTTTACACTTATGCTTCATACGGAAACAATTACGCCACGATTCAGACTGCACAAAGCACCGTCGTTGGGGTCGGACTTCGGCATCAGTTTTAGACCACTCTGTTACTTCAACAACAATCTATCCAACTCAGGAAGAAACATGGCAACCGAAACCACTCCAACAATACTTGATCTACCCATTGGTCTGGCAACAACCGGCCTGCGCGAAGAGTTCGATAGCATTGGTAAAGTTCAAGTACCTGCCGATCATTACTGGGGTGCACAAACCCACCGCAGCTTGGTTCATTTCAATATCGGTCACGACAAGATGCCTAAAGAGGTCTATCACGCCTACGGCCATGTCAAAAAGGCTGCTGCAGTGGTCAACACCAAAGCCGGACGTCTGCCTGCCTGGAAAGGCAAATTAATTCAGCAAGTTGCCGACGAAGTCATCAGTGGCAGGCTCGACAGCGAGTTCCCGCTGTATGTCTGGCAAACGGGTTCTGGCACGCAATCAAATATGAATTTGAACGAGGTCATCTCGAACAGATGTATTCAACTCGTCGGTGGTACCTTAGGCGCACAAGAGCCTATTCACCCTAATGATCACGTCAACATGGGGCAGTCGAGCAACGACACGTTTCCGACGGCCATGCACATTGCTGCCTACAAAATGGCAACAGAGAAAACAATCCCCGCATTGCAACGGCTACGTGACGCCTTGAATGTCAAATCACAACAATGGTCAACCATTGTCAAGATCGGTCGTACACATCTTGAAGATGCAACACCCCTCACCGTTGGGCAAGAATGGTCAGGCTATGTGGGCGCGTTGGATGACGCGATCGCCGACGTGACCTATGCCACGCAAGGCCTGCTTCAGGTGGCGATGGGCGGCACCGCGGTTGGCACAGGGCTCAATTCGCCCGTTGGCTTTGGCGATGAAGTTGCGGCAGAGTTGACTAAGATGACTGGCTTTGCCATCAAGACCGCCACAAATAAATTTACAGCTCAAGGCACATTGGATCGTATGGTCCGTGCCCACGCTGCACTCAAGTGCGCCGCCGTATCCCTGTTCAAGATTGCGAATGATATGCGTTGGCTAGGCTCAGGGCCGCGCACCGGTTTAATGGAAATGACCTTTCCATCCAACGAGCCTGGCTCTTCAATCATGCCCGGAAAAGTGAACCCCACCCAAGCAGAAGCCATGCTGATGGTTTGCATCCAGATCATGGGTTCAGACGTTGCGGTTCAAATGGGTGGCTCTGAAGGCAATTTCGAGCTCAACGCCTTTCGGCCGATTTTGATCAGCAACTATTTGAATTCAGCTTTAATTATGGCGGATATGTGTGATCATTTCCGTGAGTTCATGATCGAAGGGGCGGTTGTGAATGAAGATCAAATCAAATCAAATATAGATCGCTCGGTGATGATGGTCACTGCCCTCTCGCCCGTCATTGGTTACGACAAGGCTTCTGACATCGCACACTACGCGATCAACAACAACACAACACTCAAGCAAGCCGCACTTGCCAAAGGTGTTGACGAAGTTCTGTACGATCGTGTCGTGGTGCCAATTAACATGACGCGGCCAGGCTCTGCTGACGTACCTGCTGCTAAAGCCTAACCCGGAGACCCATCCATGAGCGCCAACCTTCACGCCAATCTTTCGGGGCAACAAGCCCTACACCAGCAGGTTGGCGATCGTTTCACCGCCGACTGAAAAAGTAACGATCACCGCGCCCGACGGCTGATCGCCGAGTTTATTGGTACGTCAGGCCTGACTTTTTTTTATCAGGCGGTGCAGCAATCTTGGCCGGGTACGGAGGTGCCACCCTGGCGCCTTATCAATTCGCCTTCATCCTCTCGGCTTGTGCGGCACTTCTGCAGCGTTCCCTTAATTTTCTTGACCGCAGTGGGCAAGGGCTTACGTCCGGCCATTCAGTTTGACTCCAGTATTAGTTTGCCCGTGGCCAGGCTCGTGCCCGCGGCTGAGCTGAGTAGGTATTGGGTAATCAGAGTTGATGTCTGCATTAGAGACTCACTTTTTGGCAGGGGGCCCACTTTGCATAGTGCACCCCCCCCTATCTTCATTTTGCACGCGCAAAAATTTGATTAAGGCCACGCATCAGCACTTTCAAACCCTAGAGATTTAGCCCCCCCCCGGGGGCGGTTAGCGCCTGCCTGCAGTCTCACGCGCCGTCTTGCGATTGTGGCAAG
>JABMMM010000136.1 GCA_013205565.1 Alcaligenaceae bacterium
AGCCATCTGTGCGATTGCCTCATTTACCGCCTTAACCTTTTCAAGTCGGGTCACCAAGTTTTCAAAGGCGGGACTGAATTGCGGCCTCACTCAAAGAGAGGTCGTCGAGGTTGTGATTCAAACAGGCCCTTACACGGGACTTGCCCCGGTACTAATGGGACTTAGCGCACTCAGCGCGTAACCTGACAGAGTCGCAGAAATTACACGAACCTGACAAATAGCCCCCTCTAAGCTTAACGATATTAGGGAATAACCCTAGCTAATTCAAAAGCGCCGAGACTTATACTATTGCGTCATACTTTTTAAAAGTAATCGTCCTGTTTATTCCCGTAAGGAGACCTTCATGAGTGAAATCAAGCCAGCAGTCAATGCGGTAAAAGCTCGCCGTAAATTTCTAACCGGCGCCACTGCAGCCGGCGCAGGCATGGCTACCTTGGGTTTCCCAATGGTATCCAATGCGCAAACGATCAATTTTCGCTTTCAATCAACATGGCCTGCAAAAGATATTTTTCATGAGTACGCGCAAGACTACGCGAGCAAAGTGAACGCAATGTCTGGCGGCCGCCTCAAAATCGACGTATTGCCTAGCGGCTCAGTCGTCGGCGCCTTCGGTCTACTTGATGCGGTATCAACCGGTACGCTCGATGGTGGTCACGGCGTGTTGGCCTATCACTACGGCAAGAGCGCAGCTCTGGCACTTTGGGGTTCTGGACCTGCCTTTGGCATGGATCCCAATATGGTGCTCTCTTGGCATCAGTATGGCGGGGGCAAGCAGCTGCTTGAAAAAATTTACGCTGGTCTAAAAATGGATGTTGTGTCATTTGTTTCAGGGCCAATGCCGACTCAACCACTTGGCTGGTTTAAAAAGCCAATTACCAAAACTGAAGACTTCAAGGGGCTCAAGTTCCGTACCGTTGGCCTGTCGATTGAAATCTTTAACGCAATGGGCGCATCTGTTCAAGCTTTAGGTGGTGCGGATATTGTGCCCGCAATGGATCGCGGCGTGCTGGATGCCGCTGAATTCAATAATGCGACCTCAGATCGTCTTCTTGGCTTTGCTGACGTATCGAAAGTCTGCATGCTGCAAAGTTTTCACCAAAGCGCAGAGCAGTTTGAAATCTTGTTCAACAAAAAGAAATTTGATGCACTGCCCGCTGATCTTAAGTCGATCATCACCGTCACAACTGAAGCCTGCTCGGCCGAAATGTCATGGAAAGCCGTCGATCGCTATTCAACCGACTTTATCAAATTACAAACTGAAGACAAGGTGCGTTTCTATCAAACGCCTAAGTCGGTTCTTGAAGACCAACTCAAGGCTTGGGATGTGATCATTGCCAAGAAAGCGGCTGAAAATGCAGACTTCAAAGCTGTACTTGAATCACAACGCGAGTTTGCCCGCCGTGCAGGCCGGTGGCAGAACTTCACTAACGTCGACTACAAAATGGCATACGACCATTACTTCGCCGCTAAGAAATCTTAAGGTAGCGTAGTCGTCTAAAATAATCCGGGTGTTAATTCATCCGGATTATTTTTTTGTAGCACGCAAGAACAAAGTAAATTATGAATACTAAAAAAGACTTTAAAAAATTAACGCTGGTTGTCGATTCAATCAGTACCTTCGTTGGCAAGGGCTCGGGTTGGTTGATCATCTTACTGATGGTGATGGTGTGCATCGATGTATTCAGACGCTATATCTTGAACGCGCCCTCCGCATGGATTGGTGAACTCTCGGTGATGTCCTACGGTGCTGTCATTATGTTGTCAGGCGCCTATACCCTTGCGCAAAATGGCCACGTGCGCGGCGACTTTTTATATGGCTCAATGAAGCCACGCACCCAAGCGACGTTCGATCTGATCCTGTACGTGACTTTTTTTCTGCCGGGTGTCGCTGCGCTTTGTTACGCCGGGTATACCTTCGCAGCAGACTCGTGGCGCATCGGCGAGCACACCACGCAAATAGCAAACGGTCCGCCGGTATATCACTTTAAGTCGCTGATCCCGATTGCAGGGGGATTTTTGCTCTTGCAAGGATTTGTTGAGATGCTTCGCTGTGTGGTCTGCCTCAAAACAGGCGAATGGCCAGAGCGCCTGAAAGACGCCGAAGAGATTGATGTGGTTGAGCAACAGCTCGCAGCGTCAACCTATGTAGACGAAGAGTCAAAGAGCATGGCGATTGCACGTGCAAAAACAATTGATGAAGAGGCTCATCACCGCATTGGCGGCCTGAAAGGAGAGAAGCCATGAGCGATCCTTATCTTGGCCTTTTGATGCTGTGTCTGATTATTGTCGTCATCATGTTGGGCTTTCCGACCGCTTTTACCCTGATGGGTTTAGGCATGGCGTTTGGATTTTTTGCTTTTTATGACCCAAGCGATGTATGGACGAATAATAAAATTTTTACCTTGATGGTGCAGCGCACGTATGGGGGGATGACGAACGACACGCTCTTGTCGATCCCACTCTTTGTATTGATGGGCTACGTCATGGAACGCGGCGCTTTGGTCGACAAGATGTTTCACAGCGTTCAATTGGCCTTTCGTGGCATGCCTGCCTCGCTGGCGGTGGCCACCTTGGTGATTTGCACGTTTTGGGGTATCGCAAGCGGTCTGGTAGGTGCGGTGGTGGTGCTGATGGGCGTGATTGCGCTCAGGCCAATGCTAAATGCTGGCTATGATGTTCGCCTAGCCAGCGGGGTCATCACAGCCGGCGGTACGCTCGGTATTTTGATTCCACCCTCGGTCATGATCATCGTTTACGCCGCAGTAGCCGGACAATCTGTTGTCAAGCTGTATGCTGCTGCGATGTTGCCAGGATTTTTTCTGGCCCTGCTGTATCTAGTCTATGTGATCGGTTGGGCACTGCTTGATCCAAAGATCGCGCCAAAGCTGCCGCCCGAGTCATTAAAAGTGCCGATCCCGGCGCCAGTGGCTTACTTACGCGATCATTACTCGCCCAATTTTCTACTCGCGACGTTCAAGGCTACGTTTTCCCCAGGAGCCATGCTTCAGGCGCCAGAGGGCGCGCGCATTACGTATGGAGGTGTTCTTAAAAATCTGATTTCGGCGCTGTTTCCGGCAATTATGACGATCGCGCTCATTGCTGGCACCTGGTGGTATGTGGTGATTCACCCCAAAGCCCAGTTCGATGACGCGCAAGCCGCACTGGTGATGTCCAAGCCGCTTCCAGGTCCCACAAGCCAAGCGCCGGCCAAGGCGCAAGAAGAGGTCTTGGTTGAAATCGGCGCTGAAAGCACCTCAAGTTCGCGGTCTTCGAGTAGCAGCAGTAGTGGCCTCATTGCCTTAGATGCAGACCCCGACAACGCAGATAGCCGACAAGCGGACGTGTACTCGCCACCGTCTGATAACTTCTATCTGTACTTTTGGCTAACGAGCTTTTTAACGCTACTCTTGCTCATCAATTATTACCGTAAGTTAGGTGACGAGAAGTTTGAAATCCTAAAGCTCTTGGTTGAGTCCGTCATGCCCTTGGGCCTGTTAACCGTCCTTGTGTTAGCGGTCATCTTGCTAGGCATTACCACCGCGACCGAGTCAGCGGCCATTGGCGCCGCGGGTGCTTTCTTGCTAGCTTGGTCATCGGGTTCGTTTACCTTTGAGCGTATGAAGCAGGCAGTGTTCTTAACCACAAAAACAACTTCGATGGTGTGCTGGTTGTTTGTAGGGTCAGCTTTGTTCTCGGCGGTTTTCGCTATTTTGGGTGGCCAACAGATCATCGAGAGCTGGGTGCTAGGGATGAACCTATCGCCGCTACAATTTATGCTGCTGTCCCAGGCTTTGATTTTTGTGTTGGGCTGGCCGCTTGAGTGGACAGAAATCATCGTCATTTTCGTTCCTATCTTTTTGCCGATGCTGTCGCACTTTAATATCGATCCAATCCTGTGGGGCACCTTGGTCTTTGTGAACTTGCAAGCAGCCTTTTTGTCACCACCGGTCGCCATGTCGGCGTTCTACCTGAAAGGCGTGGCACCCTCACATGTCACACTTAATCAGATTTTTGCCGGCATGATGCCCTATATGTTTATCGTGATCATTTGCATGGCGATCATGTATGTGTGGCCGGGTATGACCTTGTGGCTACCCAAGTATCTTTATGGTGGAGGTTAAAACCAATATGTCAGCAGAAGCCAAACTTAAAGAGCTGGGGCTGCAATTGCCCACGCCCCCTGCCCCTCTCGCAAGTTATTTGCCCTGGCGCAGAGCCGGTCAGTTGCTTTACCTCTCGGGTCAAGGCCCACGCGATGACGCCGGCAAGATCAGCGTCGGCCGCTTAGGTCGCGACTGCTCGGTTGAGCGCGGCTACGCCGATGCGCGACGTGTAGGGTTGCAAATACTCGCGACTATCCGCGCGGCAGTCGGCTCGCTTGACCACGTCGAGGCGGTCATCAAACTGTTGGGCATGGTCAACGCCGAGCCCGACTTTGGCGATCAGCCCAAGGTGATTAACGGCTGTTCTGATGTGCTGATCGAGGTGCTTGGTGAGCGCGGCAAGCATGCCCGCTCGGCGGTTGGCATGGGCTCACTACCCAACGCAATGACCGTTGAGGTTGAGGTGATTATCTTGATCAAAGAGGGTTACTGACAAGCACGCTGGATTTTTACCAAGGGCCAGACTGTTCCTGCATCCATTTATTGACGAAATCACAGTTAAATTGGCCTTTCGCTACGTCAAGCGGACAACGACTTGCGGTCTGTTCGGCGTGCGCATGTTGGTTCAAGACATTGTTTGGGTATTCAGTTTTTTAAAACCGAGACTTTGGGTATCTAATATGGCCAAGAACCCTAAAACTGGTCGATTGTGGTATTTTAAAGTTCTTACAAAACCTACTCAGACAAGCCATGAACACATCAGTAGCCATTCAAACCGTCGACGCCGTCATTGTCGGGTCGGGCTTTGCCGGCATGTATCAACTACACAGCCTGCGCGACAAACTTGGCATGACTGCCAAAGTCATTGAGCGCGGCGCAGGCGTAGGAGGCACGTGGTACTGGAACCGTTACCCGGGCGCGCGTTGCGACTCTGAAAGCCACACCTACATGTATTACTTCTCAAAAGAACTCGTGCAAGAGTGGGATTGGTCAGAGCGCTATCCGCAGCAAGCCGAGATTCTGCGTTATATGAATTTTGTGGCCGACAGGCTCAACTTGCGCTCAGATATCAAGCTCAATACCGCGATGACCCAGGCACATTTTGACGAGGCCACTAACCGCTGGCTGGTCAAAACAGATACGGGTGAGCAATTCAGCGCCCAGTTCTTGATCACGGCCGTTGGCTGCTTGTCTAACGCCAATGTGCCAAAAATCGCAGGGCGCGACGACTTCAAGGGTGACTGGTATCACACAGGACAATGGCCACACGAGGGCGTAGACTTCACGGGTAAACGCGTGGGTATTATTGGTACGGGTTCAACCGGTATTCAGGCCATTCCTGTGATTGCTGCGCAAGCCAAGCACTTGACCGTGTTTCAGCGCACCGCCAATTACAGCTTGCCCGCCCGCCATCATCCCCTGACTCCAGAGTTTAAAAAGTACGCCAAAGAAAACTCTGGCGATATCTATAAAATCATGACCTCGAATACCAACGGTCATGCGTTTTATATCGATGACGTCTCGGCAGTCGAAACCCCTGCAGACGTTCGGCAAAAAACCTACGAAGAAAAGTGGGAAATGGGTGGCTTTCAATTCAGAGCTTCGTACCGCGATTTGTTAACCGATGACGCGGCAAATAAAACTGCAGCCGACTTCATTCGAGAAAAAATCCGCGGCATTGTCAAAGACCCTAAGGCCAGTGAGATTTTGTCTGACATCGACCACCCGTTTGCAGGTAAGCGACCACCAATTGATGATCATTACTTTGAGACCTACAACCGCGACAACGTCTCGTTGGTTGACCTGCGTTCGGCACCAATAGAAAAAATTACGGCGAAGGGCATTCAAACAACCGAGCAAGAATACGAACTTGACATAATCGTCTTCGCCACGGGCTTTGATGCAATGACGGGCTCGTTGGTTCGACTTGACATTGTGGGTCGCAACAAACGCACGCTCAAAGACTACTGGAGCGCAGGCCCGCGTACGAACTTGGGCCTGCAAATCCCGGGCTTCCCGAACATGTTCACGATTACAGGCCCCGGTAGCCCGTCAGTCCTGAGCAACATGCCACCGACCATCGAGCAGCATGTTGAATGGATTAGCGGCTGCATAGAAAGTATGAAGGCAAAGGGCTTGACGGTTGTCGAAACGAACGAAGCCGCAAGTGAAGCCTGGCAAAAAGAAGTCGATCGTGCTGCTAAAGCTACTTTACTGCCCAAAGTTAAGCACTCGTGGTACCTAGGAGCGAATATCCCTGGTAAGCCCCAAATATTCATGCCTTATGCAGGCGGCTTTGCGCATTACCGCAGCATCTGCGACAAAGTGGCCAGC
>JABMMM010000137.1 GCA_013205565.1 Alcaligenaceae bacterium
CCCTGGTCATATTGAGAAAACAATTGGTTAAACGTTGCGATACCACTGTCACCTTCGAAGCTGCCTTGCGCTGCACGCGCGACGTTTGCGTCACTCACCGCAGCGGGAGGTGAAAAGAGGTAGGGTGCACCATAGAGCCTGAGCCCCCATCGTTTGGCGAGCTCTAAAATGCAGGCTTGTACAGGTCGAAATTGATCGAGCAGCGTGGTGGTGCCACTCTTTATAATTTCAAGAAGACCGAGCGCTACGAGCGACTCTAGTTCGTCAGGTTCAAGGTAGCTAACGGCCAGACCACCGATGGGCATAAGCATTGAGTAAACCTTGCTTTCGCCAATCGCGCTGCGTGGTAGATCGTCGACGATGCCACGAAAGAGTGGTGCATTGATAGTGTGGTTGTGCAGATTGATAAAACCGGGCAAGGAAATGCCGCCTTTAAGTTCTATTGTCTGCGCGTCTGCGGGAGGCGAAGTCGTGATCGCCGCAATACGCTTATTTTCAACCACCAGTGCAACATCGCGCACGGGGACGTGGCGACCGGCGATATAAAGAATCGTCCATTCGGTTTTGACGACAAGCATGGCCACGACTTTTTCCTTGCGGTTGGTTAGGATGAAGCGCGATTTGTCGAATGTAAAGTAAAACAGAGGATGCCGCTAGTGTTTTAATCTGGGCTTGTGACCTGAGCAACCGGAAAACGATCGCTTTGCAAAAGAGCCATACTTTGAACAATCCATGTCCCCCTGAGCGATCAATAGCGAAAGCTAATTGCTCATAACACTCAGGGCCGTTTTATGCCCAGTATCTCGTGCAATATCTCGTCGGTATGTTGCCCCAAGGTGGGTGCCGCACGGCGATACTGAACCGGCGTTGCAGAGAAGTTCATTGGGCTCGCCGTAGTGGGGCTTGAGCCCCCCGTTGGGTGAGGGATGTTTTTCCAGATATCGCGCGCAATGACCTGAGGGTGTGCAAAGACCTGATCTATGGTTTGAATCGGGCCACAGGGTACGCCTACAGCTTCCAGTTTGGCGATCCAGTCGTCGCGCTCACCACCCGCCATAATCGCTTCAAGCAGGGGAATGAGTTCGGCGCGGTGAATAATGCGCGCCTGATTCGTCGCAAATTTTGGGTCGGCGCCAAAGTGTGCGATGCCAAGCGAGGTGCAAAACGCCCTGAACTGCGAATCGTTACCGACCGCGACGATCATGAAGCCATCAGACGTTTTAAATACCTGATAGGGCACGACGTTTTGATGCGCGTTGCCCGCACGCGTGGGCGCGACGCCCGAGGTCATGTAGTTTAGGTTTTGATTCGCCAACATCGCGATGTGGCAATCTAATAAAGCGATATCAAGGTGTTGCCCTAAGCCGCTGCGCTGACGCTCTTGGATCGCAGCCAAAATCGCAACCGAGGCATACATGCCTGTGATGATGTCGGTCACGGCGACACCTGCCTTTTGCGGACCGCCCCCGGGTAGATCATCGCGCTCACCCGTGATGCTCATCAAGCCACCCATGCCCTGGATCATGAAGTCGTAGCCTGGGCGCTCGGCATAAGGTCCGGTCTGGCCGAAGCCCGTGATCGAGCAATAAATAAGCGTTGGGTAGGCCTCTTTCATACTTTCGTAATCCAGGCCATATTGTTTAAGGCCGCCCACCTTAAAATTTTCGACCAAAATATCGCAGTGCTTGGCAAGTTCTTTGACAAGCTCGATGCCAGCCTCGCTTGCCAGATCAATTTCGATCGAGCGTTTGTTGCGGTTCGTGCTGAGATAGTAGGCAGCTTCTTTGGTGTCGTTGCCCGCCTCATCTTTCAGGTAGGGTGGTGCCCAGGCGCGCGTATCGTCACCGAGCTTCGGACGCTCAACCTTGATGACATCGGCACCCAAATCAGCGAGATTTTGTGTGCAGAAAGGGCCTGCTAACACGCGCGATAGATCTAGTACTCGTATCCCTGCTAACGGCGCGAGTCGGGGTGGCTCGGCCGCTTTGTGACTTTGACTGTTTGTCATAGATTGTTGCTTGGTGAAGTGAATACAGGCCCAGTTGAGGCACACGCAACTGATACACGCCCCGATCGGGCGTGATCAGAAAAAGGCGTCTAAGCTTTGATTCCTGCATAGCCATGGCTTAGCACCATGAGGTCACGCTCTTTGACCTTGGCCCGAAAGCGAATAGCCTCTTTGCCCTCGCGCCACATTTCACAAACTAAGGTCTCACCCGGAAACACCGGCGACGAGAACCGCGTATCAAGTTGTGTCAAACGCGTCGCATCGTTGTTGCAGGCTGCCTGAACGATTGCACGCGCCGCGACACCATAGGTGCACAAGCCGTGCAAAATCGGCCGTGGAAACCCAGCGTTCGCGGCGACTTCCAAATCGGCATGTAGGGGATTGTTATCCGCACACAACCGATAAATGAGCGCGGCCTGAGGCAGAGTTGGCAATTCACACACCAGATCAGGCGCACGCTCTGGCGTGGCCTGCAGTGCGGCGGGTGCTTCATCGCTTTTGCTCAGCCCGCCATCCCCGCGACAGAAAGTCGTCGAAGCGAGCGTGACATACAAGTTACCTTCAGAGTCGTGCAGGGTACGCTCTGACAACACTAAGGCGCCTTTTTCAGTACCTTTGTCAATCACGTGAGTGATACGACCGCGGCCAATCACACGCCCCGAAGTTGGCAAAGGCTTATGAATTTTAAGTCGTTGCTCGCCATGGACGAGCTTGACCCAGTTCACGCCAGCTTTTGGATCTTTCATCCAAAAGCCCGGATAACCCAAGACCACCGCCATGGTTGGAAACGTCTGCATATTTTTTTCGTAGACGTATTTCAATTGCTCGGGGTTGGTAGGCTCTTGGCCAAAGCCGATACCGAGCGCGTACAAAATACTGTCATTTTCGCTATAGGTCTGATCAACCTCTGCAAACTTCCAGTTCTTGATATTGTCGTAATCCATGATCAGATTGGATCCCAGTCAATGGCGTCGGGCGAACGATCAAGGGCTGTGAAGTGATGACGCATTGCGGGTGCGGCGATTTCAGCAATGGCCTCAGGCGTCCAACCGGTGCTCATGTGTACCGAACGAATGGGTCGTGGCTGGCTAAACAGCATGATCTCGTTAGCGCGCACACCAAAAATTTGAGCTGTGACATCTTTGGCTTGCTCGCTAGCCAGATAAACCGCCATGGGGCCGATTTTGTTAGCGTCCATCTTTTGTAACTTAGCCACGCGCGCTTTTTCTTCGGGCGTATTGGCTGGAATCGAACTCGTCATGCGGCTCCAGGCGAATGGCGCGATGCAGTTTGAGCGCACATGAAAACGCTGCATATCAAGCGCGATCGATTTCGAAAGCGCTGCGATGCCCAATTTGGCTGCAGAGTAATTCGCTTGCCCTAAGTTGCCGATCAAACCAGAAGTTGAGGTCATGTGCACAAAGGCGCCAGACGCTTGTTCACGAAAATGATTTGCCGCGGCGCGGCTAACAAAAAATGTGCCGTTCAGGTGAACGTCGATGACTTGGCTCCATTCTTCGTCACTCATTTTGTGAAACACGCGATCACGCAAGTTGCCGGCGTTGTTGACGACGATATCGATACGACCAAAATGTTCAATAGCGGCTTCGATGATGGCGTTGGCACTGGCGCGCGTCGACACGCTGTCGGTGTTGGGCACGGCCTGGCCACCCGCAGCGATAATCATGTCGGTCACTTGTTGAGCGGGGCCTGCTCCGGCGCCTGGGCCTTCACCCGATAAGGTCGCGCCGATGTCGTTGACGATGACTTTTGCGCCGGCCGCAGCCATTGCCATAGCGATACCACGTCCGATGCCACCACCCGCGCCTGTGACTACGGCGACTTTGCCTGCCAACATTCCACTCATTTGATGCTCTCCCGTTCAATCGTTTAAACGATTTGTGTGCGCGACGCTCGCGCTGCCGCAAAAAAAATTTCTACAGAGTATTCTATAGCGAACATAGTAGAGTGAATCTGGCTCGCCGGTATTCAGCATTCACAATGCGAGACTTCACTGTTTTGGAATCTTGCACACGGTGCAGTCAGAGCAAATAAAAATCAGGGATAACCCTTAAGGAAGAAAATGTTAACAGTCAAGCATTCATTGATGAACGTGGTGCGTTTGGGACTACTCGTGATGGGCTGTGTGCACTTTGGGTCTGTTGCTTTGGCACAGACGCCAGCCAAGTGGCCCGAAAGAGCCGTGAGTTTCAGTGTGCCTTTTCCGCCTGGAGGGCCTGTAGATACCACCGCTCGCTTGACTGCTGCGCCGTTAGCACTTCTTTGGTCTGTGCCAACGCCGATTGAGAACAAAGCGGGTGCGGGTGGCATCGTTGGCGCGCTCGCTGCGGCTAAGGCCGCGCCAGATGGCTACAATTTTTTCTTTGGCGCGATACACCATGCCATTTTGCCGAGCTTAAAGGCCAACTTGGGCTACGACATCCAAAAGGATTTCGTACCGGTTGGCTTAACGGCGCGTTTTCCGATCGTGTTGGTGGTGCATCCGAGCTTGCCCGTTAAGAACGTTGCCGAATTAATCGCTTACGCGAAAGCTAATCCTAGCAAGTTATCTTACAGTTCTTCCGGAACGGGTGGCGGTACGCACCTCGCGGGTGAGTTGTTCAAAAGTATGGCAGGAATCACAATGCAGCACATTCCCTACAAAGGCAGTGCGCCTGCGATGCAAGATCTTGTTGGCGGACAAGTGCAGTTGATGTTTGCAGACGCGACCTCAGCTCTGCCGTTCATCAAGTCGGGTAAGATTCGCGCACTGGCGGTTGGCAACCCAACGCCTTCTGTTTTTTTTCCTGAGTTGCCCACGATCGACGCCTCGGGCCTGCCCGGCTATGAGGGTTACTCGTGGACAGGGGTGTTTGCACCCAAAGGCACGCCAGCTGAAACCGTGCAGCGTATCAATGCCGATATGAAACGAGTGCTGTCTGAGCCTAAAACCGTTCAGGCGCTCATGGCTGCAGGTGCCGAGCCTGCGCCTAACACGCCAGAAGAGTTCCGGACGTTTTTGGCCAACGAAATCACAAAATGGGGCGAGATTATTAAACGCGCCAACATCAAGGCAGACGATTGAATCAAACACAAGTACAAGCGGACAAACTGCGGGCTTAGCGCAGTACGTCGCGCTTGGCCTGTTCGTATTGCGTGCTTAGCAGATCGACGAGTTCGCGCACCGATAAGATGGTGTCGATGGCACCCACCCCTTGCCCCGCACCCCAGATATCTTTCCAGGCTTTAGGACGCAAGTCTTTGTTCAAGGTGACGGCGCCGCCTGCTTTGGCTGCCAGTACCTCTTCGGGTTCGATACCCGCAGCGATGATGCTGGCTTTTAAATAATTGCCGGGTATGCCAGTGAAGTAAGGCGAATATAAAATCTCGGCGGCGTCCGCTTCGATCACCATATTTTGATAACGATCAGGCGCCATTGATTCAGTCGTGGGAATAAAGCGCGTACCCAAATAGGCAAAGTCGCACCCCAGTGCGCGCGCGGCCAAAATATCTTTACCGTGCGAGATGCAACCCGACAAAATAAGCGGGCCCTCGTAAAAACTACGAATCTCGTTGACCAGCGCGATTGGATTGAGTGTGCCCGCGTGACCACCGGCCCCGCTTGCCACCAGTATCAGGCCATCCACACCCGCGTCAATCGCTTTGCGCGCGTGACGAGCGTTGGTGACGTCGTGCAACACAATGCCGCCGTATGGGTGCACGCGGTTAACCACCGTGTTTGGGGCGTGTAACGAGGTAATAAAAATGGGCACCTCGTGTTGCGCGCAGATCTCAAGGTCGCCTTCCCAGCGCGGGTTTGAGGGGTGCACAATCAGGTTAACGCCAAACGGCGACACGATCGCTTTTGGATGTTGCGCTTTGTAGGCAGCCAACCGCGTTTTGATTTCGGTCAGCCACACCGGCAACTCTTCTTGTGGACGCGCGTTCAAGGTTGGAAACGTGCCAATCACACCCGCCGTGCACTGCGCGACGACGAGATCGGTGCCTGATACGAGAAACATTGGCGCGCCGATCACAGGGATACGGGTTTGAGCTAAAAGGTGCTGCAGAGTCGAGGTGGTAGCGGTGGTGTTCACGTGCAAGCCTTGAGGGGTGATGATGAGACGATGAATCAATGCTAAGTCACTTAATCCTGTTGTAACTTACCTTTAATAATGACGTTTTCCCACATTTTATATTCGCGTACAACGCGCTCGGTAAGTTCTTTGGGGTTGGCCTGATCGACGGTGTAGCCACCATCTTCGACCGCCTTACGAAAGGCCACGTCGCGTTTGACGACGTCGATTGCATTTGAAAGTTTTACAACAATTTCAGGTGGGATTTTTTTAGGCCCGGCGACGGCAAACCAACCCACAACCTCGTAGTTTGCAATGCCCGCCTCGATCATTGTTGGGATAGTGGGCAGGCTTGGATTACGCTCTTTTGAGGTTACCGCCAACGCGCGCGCTTGTCCGTTTTCGACAAAGACTTTACCCGTGCCGATGGCATCAAACATAAAAGTAATTTTGCTGCCAATCACATCCATCATGGCGGGCGAGTTACCCTTATACGGCACATGAAGCATGGGTGCATCGGTTAATTGCGCCAAAAGCGCTGCTGATAAGTGGTTGGAACTGCCAACCCCAGCCGAGCCAAAAGAGACTTTTTCTGGATTGGCCTTGGCGTAAGCGGTGAGCTCAGCGACGGTCTTAGCAGAGGTTTGCGGCCCAACCAACAACACATTGGCGTAAATCACCACCGAACCGAGCATTGTGAAATCCTGGAGAGGATCAAATAGTTTAGTGCGTTGAACGATTGGTGAAATCGTCATTGTTGGGCTGGCAATAAAGTTTAGGGTGTAACCGTCGGGTGCCGCTTTCGACGTGACATCTGCACCGAGCATGCCGCCGGCGCCCGCACGATTTTCAACGACGACAGACTGCTTAAGCTGCTCGCTTAAAAACCGAGCAAGTGTGCGCCCTGTAACGTCAACCGGCCCGCCCGGCGGGTAGCCAACAATCAGTTTGACGGGGCGCTCGGGCCAGTTGGTTTGGGCGAGGGCGCAGGTGCCCAGGCTGGCTGCGACGGCCAGGCCGCCCAGCAGGCGTGTTGCAAAGCTGAGGGTCTGCTGCGCAAAGCGATTTTTAAACTGTGTGTGACTTAGCGGTGCATTCATGTTTGCGTACCTGTTTATTGTTTTTGTTGAGTTTCTATTGGATGGTCGCGCCTGAGTCTTTGACCGCTTTGCTCCACTTTGTCAGCTCGGCGTCAATATGTTTGCCAAAGGCAGCAGGGGTTGTGCCTAAGGTAGCGTAGCCACTTTCAGCAAGTTGGGCCTTGATTTTTTTATCGCTAGCAACCGTTGCAAACGCCTGGCTGAGTTTGTCAACGATTGCGACAGGCGTGCCTGCAGGGGCGAGGATGCCGTACCAGACGGTCACGTCAAAGCCGGGCAAAGTGTCGGCAATGGTCGGCGTGTTTGGCAAAATTTCGGCTCTGGTCAGGCTGCTGACCGCAATCGCTTTAAGTTTTCCTGCCTTGACCTGTTGAAACGAAGTTGAGATGCTGTCAAACATAAACGACACTTCATTTCCCAGCATGGCAATCACTGCGGGCCCACTCCCCTTGTAGGGGATGTGAACCATCTTTGTGCCAGTTTGTGTTTTAAACAATTCGACTGCCAGGTGGCTGGTGTTGCCATTGCCCGCAGAGGCATAAGAGAGCTTGTCTGGGTTGGCTTTGGCGTAGGCGATCAGCTCAGGGATTGTGTTGAAGGGCGAGCTCAGGGGCGCGGCCACCAAGAGCGGTAAGGTTGCGACTAGTGAAACAGGCGCAAAATCTTTACGCGTGTCATAGGGTAGCTTTGGGTAAAGCGCGTCGTTGATCGCGTGCGCAGTGAGTATCAGAATAATCGTCTGGCCATCGGGCTTCGCGCGGGCGAGCGCGCTTGTAGCGATCGTGCCGCCAGCACCCCCTTTGTAATCCAGCACAATGGTTTGGCCTAACACTTTTTGTAAGTCGGGCAGCATCGGGCGTGCCAACATGTCTGCGCTGCCACCGGGCGGATACGGAATAATCAAGGTGATGGGTTGC
>JABMMM010000015.1 GCA_013205565.1 Alcaligenaceae bacterium
ACGCACGCCAGCATTAAACAGGTCGGTTTCAAGAAAGATCTGCCCGTCGGTAATCGAGATAACGTTAGTTGGCACGAAGGCCGAAACGTCACCCGCCTGCGTTTCAATGATTGGCAGTGCCGTCAAAGAACCAGTTTTGCCTTTTACAGCACCTTTGGTGAATTTCTCGACGTAATTTTCGTTTACACGAGCGGCACGCTCAAGCAGACGCGAGTGCAGATAGAACACGTCGCCTGGGTAAGCTTCGCGACCGGGTGGACGGCGTAACAGCAGTGACACTTGGCGATAAGCAAAAGCCTGCTTGGTTAAATCGTCATAAACGATCAAAGCGTCTTCGCCACGATCGCGGAAGTATTCACCCATGGTGCAACCGGCGTACGCCGACAAGTACTGCATCGCAGCCGAGTCAGACGCTGTCGCGGCAACAATGGTGGTGTATTCCATCGCGCCATGCTCTTCGAGCTTACGCCAAACGTTGTTGACCGTTGAGGCTTTTTGGCCAATTGCAACGTAAATACACTTTACGCCCTTGCCTTTTTGGTTGATGATCGCATCAATAGCCACAGCTGTCTTACCTGTTTGACGATCGCCAATGATCAGTTCGCGCTGACCGCGTCCAATTGGCACCATTGCATCGATCGACTTCAAACCAGTTTGCATGGGTTGCGAAACCGATTGTCGCGCAATCACGCCAGGAGCAACTTTTTCGATAATGTCGGTTTCTTTAGCATTGACCGGGCCTTTGCCATCAATTGGCACGCCCAACGCATTCACCACACGGCCGAGAAGTTCTGGACCGACCGGCACTTCAAGAATACGACCCGTCGTTTTAACTGGGTCGCCTTCAGAGATACCTGTGTAATCGCCCAACACCACAGCGCCAACAGAATCACGCTCAAGGTTCAACGCCAAGCCAAACACGTTGTTTGGAAACTCGAGCATTTCGCCCTGCATAGCATCTGAAAGACCATGGATGCGGGTAATACCGTCGGTCACGGAAACAACCGTTCCCTGTGTTCGAATGTCGGACGAGGTGCCCAGACCTTCGATACGGCTTTTTAGTAGTTCGCTAATCTCTGACGGATTGAGTTGCATGTTCAGACTCCTGGAATCTTTAGACTGACGTTAAGCCGCCAGCGTGTCGCGCATGCGTACCAACTGGGCTTGCACGGATGTATCGAGTACGTGATCACCCACGAGCACGCGAACACCACCAATTAAGGTAGCATCAACGGTTACGTGGGGCTTTAACTTGAGTCCGAATTTCGGTTCTAGCAGCGCAATGAGCTGCGAGACTTGATCTTCAGACATCGGGAATGCGCTGGTGATGTTCGCTTGCGCGACCCCTTCAGCCTCATCTTTGAGTTCTTGAAACTGCTGGGCAATTTGCGGCAACAGCAGCAAGCGATCGTTCGCAATAAGAAGCTCAACAAAGTTTTCAAATTGCTTATCAACCGCCGGCGAGACCAGGCTTAAGAAGATACTGGCTCGCTGAGCATCACTGAGGCGTGGATCTGACATGGCCGAACGCACGTCACCATTTGTAGCGACATAGGCAAGGCGCTGTGCTTGATCAGCCCAGACGGCTAGGCCGTCTTTGCTGGCCTTGGCGACTGCAAACAAGGCCTCAGAGTAAGGCCGAGCGATGGTGGAAAGTTCTGCCATGACGTCCTCGGTTTTAAAGCTGAGCTTTGAGCTGCGTGAGCAGCTCGGCGTGGGCGCTTGCGTTGACCTCACGCTTGAGAATTTGCTCTGCGCCTTTTACAGCCAAGTTAGCAACATCGTTGCGCAGAGCATCACGCGCACGGGTAACTTCTTGTGCAGCGTCTTGCTTGGCCTGCGCCAAGATGCGTGCACGCTCGACCTCAGCTTCAGCACGTGCCTGCTCGATGATCTGGGATGCATTTTTTTCAGCATCCGTCATGCGGGCATGTAAATCAGACTTTGCAGATGCCTCGATCAAACTGACGCGCGCCTGAGCCTGAGCCAAGTCTGCTTTGCCTTTTTCGGCAGCAGCCAAGCCTTCAGCGATTTTTTGGCGTCGCTCGTCAATTGCCTTTGTCAAAGGGGGCCAGATGAATTTCATCGTGACCCATGCCAAGACAAAGAACACGATCATCTGGAAAAAGATCGTCGCGTTCAGATTCACGGTCGTTTCCCTATTACAACTTGAACTCTTTTGACGGTATGTCTAGGAGTACAGATCAATGAGCCACCGCGAACAACCTTGCGAACGGTGGGTTCGCCGACCAGGTTAGAGGCCGACGGGTGCAACAATTAGTTACCGAACGGGTTCGCAAACGCAAACAACATGGCAATACCCACGCCGATCAAAAATGCCGCGTCAATCAGACCAGCCAGCAAGAACATTTTGGTCTGAAGGGCATTCATCAACTCTGGCTGACGTGCAGCAGATTCGAGGTACTTACCGCCCATCATTCCGATGCCGATGCAGGCGCCTAACGCACCTAAACCAATGATTAAACCGCAAGCGAGAGCAACGAGAGCGACGTTGGACATGACAACTCCTTGTTAGTATCTAAGAATCAAAATTTGAATAAAAACGAAAAATCAAATAAACCTTTTTGCACCATTCGCTTGTTTAAGCAAGCGACGGCACCCTTCGCTTAATGCCCTTCGTGAGCCTGACCGATATACACCAGCGTCAGCATCATGAAAATAAAGCCCTGCAACAACACAATTAAAATATGGAACAGTGCCCAGATTGAACCCGCCAAAATATGGCCGATACCCAAACTGACGCTCATCACGTTAAAGCCTGTCCAGGCGCCACCAAGTAGCGCAATCAGCATAAAGACGAGTTCGCCAGCGAACATGTTGCCAAACAACCGCATCCCGAGCGAAACCGACTTTGCGGCATACTCAATCACATTGAGCAGCAGGTTGGCAGGTGCTAAAAACACCGCCGTCATACCGTGGCCGTGAAAAGGCGCCGTGAACAATTCTTTGACAAAACCGCCTGGATGCTTGATCTTGATGCCGTAATAAAGCATCAGCAACAAAACGCCCATGGCCATTCCCATCGGGGCGTTCAGGTCAGCGGTTGGTAGGATCCGGTGATAGTGCAGGGGATCGCCGACCTTGTCGCCAAAACCGAGGAGATGAAAAATTTTGTGCGGCAAATCGACTGGAATGAGGTCGAGCGTGTTCATCAAAATAATCCAGACGAAGACGGTCAGCGCTAAAGGGGAAACGAATTTGCGTGTCTCTTCGCTGGGCACGATACTGCGAGCTTGTTGATCGACCATATCGATCAACATTTCGACTGCGCCTTGTAGGCGGCCTGGCACGCCTGAACTTGCTCGCCGCGCGGCGAGCCACATCACGAACAGAGCCACAAATCCCATCAAGCCTGACCAAAAAATCGTGTCGTAATTGATGACGCCGAAGTCAGCAATCAGGCCTTGCTTTACACCAAGATTGTTGTAATGCACCAGATGGTGCTGAATGTACTCAGCTTGGGGCGATACGCCAGATGCAGCAGCCATATTGATCTCTACTTTGACTCTTGATCAAACGCAGCGCTTGAGCGCTGCAATGCTAATTTAAAAGAGGCCCGCGACACAAAAGCCAGCCCGTGCAATTCATTTGGCTCGTGAGCCCTTAAACAGCAACAACACAACGTAAGCTTTAAGCACTGCCACCAAACCTGCCAAAACCGCTAGCCACCGCACCTGCTCGCCACCGAGTTGCGAAATGAGCCACAACAACCCGACTGAAGCGCCAACTTTTAGAAACTCGCCTATAAAAAACAGTGCAGGGTTAGCCCCGCCCGGACGATAAGTTGACAGCCACAAGCGTAAGGCAAACGCTGCGTTCGGTAACACGTAAGCTGCTGACCCTGCCAAAGATGACGCTGCTGCAGAAATCCCGCCAAATACCAAACAAAGTAAAGCCACCACCGACCCTAAAGACACCTGAGCGACAACGGTCTCAAGCAAGTCGCGCCTTGCGCGGTTGTTGATTTGCTGACGGTCGGCTTCAGTCAGGACAATAGTCTTGTCTGTGGATTCAGATTCGTACACTTTTTTCTCACAGCGAAGCCACGGCATTGTATCGGCTTTTACGCCCTCGTGCAAACCCTTAGTTCCCGCCCCAGCCGAACCAACCGATCAAAGCAGCCGTCATGTAAAAACGGCGGGCTAGCCCTAGCGATGCTTAAAATTAGGCTTGCGCTTCTCGACAAAAGCAGCCATGCCCTCTTTTTGATCTTCAGTCGCAAAGCAAGCATGAAACTGACGGCGCTCAAACAAAACGCCCTCATGCAGCGAAGACTCAAAGGCTCGATTCACCGACTCTTTAGGCATAATGACCATCGGCAAAGACATACCACAAATCGTCGTCGCAGCTTCAAGAGCCTCATCAAGTAAGCGATCGGCACCAACCACACGCGACACCAGACCAGAACGCTCGGCCTCAACAGCATCCATCATGCGAGCCGTTAGCACCATATCCATTGCCTTTGACTTACCCACCGCACGAGGCAAGCGCTGCGTACCGCCCGAACCGGGAATGGCACCGATTTTGATCTCGGGTTGACCAAATTTGGCCGTATCCGCCGCGATGATGAAATCGCACATCATCGCCAGTTCGCATCCTCCGCCCAAGGCGTATCCTGCGACCGCTGCAATGACTGGCTTACGCACCCGCCGAATGGTCTCCCAGTTACGGGTAATGTAATCGGTACGATAGACATCCATATATGTCCAGTCTTTCATGGCGGCGATGTCAGCACCCGCTGCAAACGCCTTTTCACTGCCTGTCAGGACGATACAGCCGACCTCGTCGTCCGCGTCAAAGGCAAGCAGCGCCGCACCCAGCTCGTTCATGAGTGCATCGTTCAAGGCATTGAGCGCCTTCGGGCGATTCAGCGTTAACAGGCCCACGCGGCCACGCGTTTCAATTAAGACTAAAGCTTCGCTCATGAGAGGATCCTCTGAAATGTGAAATAAGATAGCGGTATGAAAAGCAAACCCATACTTTATAGTTTAGAGCCTTTTGATTTAGCGGGGCACCGCTATCGTGTCACGCTCACGATTCACAAGCCAGATCCACAAGGCCAGATCGTGTCGCTGCCGGCCTGGATTCCTGGCAGTTATCTCATTCGAGATTTTTCACGCCAAGTCGAAACGATCTCTGCTCGCTCAGGTAGGCGCCGCCTGACCCTTAGCAAACTTGACAACCATCGCTGGCGCATTGAACCTTGCGCCGGGCCGCTTCACCTGACAACCACTGTTTACGCCTGGGATCTTTCAGTGCGGGGGGCGCACCTCGATGAGACCCATGGCTTTTTCAACGGCACCAGCGTCTACCTGCGACCGCACGGGTTTGAAGAACACCCCTGTCAAGTCACACTGCTTGCGCCAGCTTTAGTCAACTGGCGTGTCTTCACCAGTCTGCCGCAGGCCGCACAACCCAACGGTAGCCCCAAGGTCATCAGAGACTACGCCAACGGCTTTGGCGTCTACCAAGCACGCAATTACGATGACCTCATCGATCACCCCGTCGAAATGGGTAGGCCTCAGGTGGTGCGATTTGACGCTTGTGGCGCGCCCCATGAAATGGTGTTTACCGGCGTGATCCCCAACTTGGATCTCAAGCGTATCGCGCGCGATGTCAAAGCGATTTGCGAAACACAGATTCGTCTTTTTGAGCCCCACACGACGCAGGTGCCGTTTTTAGATACAGCGCTGAAGTACGTCTTTATGACAATGGTTACAGGCGACAGCTATGGCGGTCTTGAGCACCGCGCCTCAACCGCCTTGATGGCTGCACGCAAAGATCTACCCACCCTTGGAAACAAAAAGGCCCCAGAGGGCTATCAAACCTTTTTGGGCTTGGTGAGCCACGAATATTTTCATACCTGGCACGTCAAGCGCATCAAACCAGCGGTCTTTGCACCCTACGACCTGACAAAAGAAACGCACACACGTCTGTTGTGGATTTTTGAAGGGTTCACGTCTTACTACGACGACCTGATGCTCGTGCGCAGTGGCGTCATCAATCCCTCTGACTATTTGCAAACACTTGGCAAACAAATTAGCGGCGTCCATGCCGCGCCCGGTCGGCACAAACAATCAGCCTCCGAGAGTTCGTTTGATGCGTGGTCGCGCTACTACAAGCAAGACGAGAATTCTCCTAATGCGCTGGTCAGTTACTACACCAAAGGCTCGCTCATTGCCTTGGGCTTGGATCTGACAATCCGAAGCGCTACGAACGAGGCGTTTAGCTTGGATCATGTGATGCGTGAGTTATGGATGCAATATGGACGCGATTTTTATCAAGGCGCCGCGCGCGGCTTAAAAGAAAAGGCCTTTGTGCGCTTAGTATCAGACTGCACGGGGGTCGACGTCTCAGAGCCAATCGCCAGATGGGTTTATGGCCGCGAAGATGTCCCCTTGCGTGCGCTGTTTGCCCAACACGGCATCGAGATGCGCTGGCAGACCACGAGCAATCTGCCAACGCTCGATGTGCGTACGCGTAAACAGGGGGATCAGGTTGTGCTTGCGACCGTCTTTGAACACGGCGCTGCCCACCAAGGCGGGCTCTCGGCACACGACATACTCGTCGCACTGGATGGCGTGCGTATCGACTCGGTAAACAATTCATTAGACAGCGTGTTGGCACGCCATCATTCAGGCGAACGCGTCAACGTGCACGTGTTTCGGCGCGACGAGCTGCGCGAGTTTTCGGTTAAGCTCGCAGCCCCTGCTCAAACGCTATGCCAGCTCAAACCGATGACATCACATTTATGACGCGCCCCGACTGCGCTGACTTCGCTTCACTTTTTACACGAGACGTTGCGCTCTTAGACGTACGTGCTCCGATCGAGTTTGAACAAGGTGCATTTCCGAGCGCAAGCAACCTTCCGCTCATGAATGACGACGAGCGGCATCAAGTTGGCCTACGTTATAAAGAAGTCAACCAAGACGCTGCTATCAAGCTCGGGCATGAACTGGTGTCTGGTGAAATCAAAGCTGCACGGGTGGCGCAATGGAAAGCTTTTGCGCAGGCACACCCTGAGGGCTATCTCTATTGCTTTCGAGGAGGGCTGCGCTCTCGCATTTCGCAAACCTGGCTCGCTGAAGCAGGTATCGAATACCCGCGTATCGTGGGCGGCTATAAAGCGATGCGTACTTTTTTACTCGAGTCACTGCCTAAGCACATCGAAGACTCTGACTTTGTCTTGGTGTCTGGGATGACTGGCTCTGGCAAAACTGAGGTGATACAAGCGCTCAGTGCGACCGTTGACCTTGAAAAACTTGCACATCACCGCGGCTCAAGCTTTGGCAAGCACGCCACCGATCAACCTGTACAAATCAACTTCGACAACAGCTTGGCGATTGCTCTGTTACGTTTGCATGCGCAAGGTAAAACACGCTTTGCGCTTGAAGATGAGTCTCGTATGATCGGCCGTTGCGCCCTGCCCATTCGCTTGCGCGACAAAATGCAAACGAGTTCGGTCGTTTGGCTTGAGGAACCGATGCCGGTTCGGATCGAGCGCATTTTGCACGACTACGTCGAAGATCTTGGCGCGCAATTTTCCGCTAAGCTTGGCGCCGAGGCTGGCTTCAACGCCTTCTCTACGCGTTTGCTCGAGAGCCTGCAAAACTTGGTGAAACGATTAGGCGGCGAGCGTCACACCCGCTTGGCTATCGCCATGCAAGCCGCCCTAGACGAACAAAAGTCAAAGGGTAGCCTTGACTTGCATCGCGAGTGGATTCGACCGCTGCTTAGCGAGTATTACGATCCCATGTATGAACACCAGCGCGAAGGCAAACTTGGGCGCGTGATTTTTTCGGGCGATCGCGCTGCAGTCACTGAGTATTTGCTTGATAAAGGATTTTAAGATGATTGACGTCAGTGAAAAACAACGTATCGAGCATAATAAATTATCGAAACGCCTGATGAGAGAGACTGGCCGAGCCATCGGTGACTACAACATGATCGGGGCCGGCGATCGCGTGATGGTGTGTTTGTCAGGCGGAAAAGATTCGTACGCCATGCTCGATGTTTTGCTCACATTGCGCACCCGCGCACCGATCGACTTTGATATCATCGCAGTGAATCTTGATCAGAAGCAACCAGGGTTTCCAGAAGAGGTTTTACCCAACTATCTGCGTACCCGCGACATCCCCTTTCATATCGAAAATCAAGACACTTACTCGATCGTTAAGCGACTAATCCCAGAGGGCAAAACAACTTGCTCACTGTGCTCGCGTTTACGTCGCGGGATTTTGTATCGCGTCGCCGGCGAATTGGGCGCCACGAAAATTGCCCTAGGTCATCATCGCGATGACATCTTAGGAACCTTCTTTTTAAACTTGTTTTATGGCGGCAAACTGAAGGCGATGCCGCCCAAACTCGTCTCAGATGACGGCAAGCACACAGTGATTCGGCCCTTAGCCTACATCCAAGAAACAGATTTAATCGCTTATGCAGACTGGAAACAATTTCCAATCATTCCTTGCACGTTGTGCGGTTCGCAAGAAAATCTCAAACGCAAAGAGGTGGGCCGCATGCTCGCCGAGTGGGATCAGAAACACCCATCGCGCGCGTGGAGTATTTTCAACGCGCTTGCAAACGTTGCGCCATCGCATTTAATGGATCGTAATCTATTCGATTTTGTTGGGCTCAAACCGAATGGGCTCACAGATCCCGAAGGGGATATGGCGTTTGATCCGCCGAGTTTCGAAGCTGCGGCCGAGTTGCACGAAGCGAGTACTGAAGAACTTCGCGAAGCAAACCCCGCAAAACTGGGAGTAAACGCTCAAGTGATGCGTTTTGTTAAGCAGTCAGTGCTCTAACGCACGCAGTGGAGCAACCCTCAGGGGTTAGCGCGACGCTGCACGCGATCGAGCACTCGCGACGCTAGCGCAAAAATTTACGCGGCAGCGCCAGCAGCAGTCAACACCTGCTTGAGCTCGCCACTTTGATCCATCTCAGTCATGATGTCTGAGCCACCAATGAACTCACCCCCTACGTACAGCTGGGGAACTGTGGGCCATTGTGAAAATTCTTTGACACCGCTGCGAACAGCTTCGTCTTCAAGCACGTTGACTGTGACCAGGGTGGTGACGCCGTTGCTTTTTAAGATTTGAATCGCCTTGCCTGAAAAGCCGCACTGCGGGGCTTGGGCCGTGCCCTTCATGAAAAGCACCACTGGATTATTAGTGACCGTGTCGCGGATAAAAGTTTGAACGTCGCTCATGCTGTCTCTCGTCAATAAAAATATAATGGTTAATTATAAGGATCATACAAAGATCCGCCCGTTATTCGGGGCAAACTCGCTAAATCTTGTTTTGTTTCGACTGCGTTAAAACCAGCCTTTAGTAGTAACTGTGCAACCACTTCGCCCTGCTCGTAACCATGCTCAAGCCACAACCAACCGCCGTTGATTAAATGCTGCGGCGCGCCAGCGATAATTTGCCGTAAAGCCGTCAAACCGTCGGCACCATCCGTCAAGGCCCCAACTGGCTCAAACCGAAGATCGCCTTGCGCCAAGTGCGGGTCGTTAAGAGCAATATACGGCGGGTTTGAAACGATCACATCGAATCGCCCCTCTGGCGGTAGGGCTTCGTACCAATTTCCCTGCCAAAACTGAACGGATGCGCTCAGTTGATGGGCATTCTTTTGTGCGATCGCCAGTGCGTTTTCGCTTAGATCTGTTGCAACGACTCGAGCGGTTGGGCACGCGAGTGCAACGCTAATCGCCACCGCGCCGCTGCCCGTACCCAAATCAAGTAAAGAGCAGCCTGCACCGTTACCCGTGACAGGGCTAGGCAAAGAACGCTTAGCACAGTCTTCCAAGCTTTGCAGAGCCATGTCCACCAACAACTCGGTCTCTGGTCTTGGAATCAAAACGTCGGCCGATACACTCAAGCGGTGTCCCATAAACTCTCGGTGCCCAACCAAGTGCGCCATCGGCGTGCCTTGGCGGCGTTGCGCTGCCAAGGTCAAAAACTGCGCAGCCGCTTCAGGCGCGATCGGGTCAGTATCGTGTGCCAGCAACCATTCGCGGGGCTTGGACAGCACCATCTCAAGCAACATCCGACCCTCTAGGCGTGACAAACCACTGATTGCGATCAACGATTGCGCCGTTTGCATCAGTGCTCGTCACCCAAAGCCGCCAACAACTCTGCCTGGTGCTCGGCAATGAGTGCGCCTGTCACGTCGTTCAAATCGCCTTCCATAATTGAACCAAGCTTATACAAGGTCAGATTAATTCGATGATCAGTCAAGCGACCCTGCGGGAAGTTATACGTACGGATCCGTTCGGACCGATCACCCGAGCCGACCAAACTTTTACGTTGCGCGGCCTCTTTATCGTGGCGTTCGCGCTGAACTTTGTCTTTAAGCCGGGCTGCCAATACTTGCATGGCTTTGTCTTTGTTGCGATGTTGCGAACGGTCGTCTTGACACTCAACCACCAACCCCGTCGGCAAATGGGTAATACGCACGGCAGAGTCAGTTTTATTAATATGCTGGCCACCTGCCCCACTCGCCCGAAACGTATCGATGCGTAACTCGCTTGGGTTAATCACGATGTCAGTGGCGGCGTCGGCTTCTGGCATCACTGCAACGGTGCAGGCAGAGGTATGAATGCGGCCCTGCGTCTCTGTGGCCGGCACACGTTGCACACGATGCGCACCCGACTCAAATTTCAGACGGCCATACACACCATCGCCATCTAGGCGCACAATGACCTCGCGGTAGCCACCCAATTCTGAGGGGCTTTCAGACATCAGTTCAACTTTCCAGCCTTGTTGCTCGGCATAACGGCTATACATTCTCAACAGATCGCCAGAGAACAAGGCGCTTTCATCGCCCCCCGTACCCGCACGAATTTCAAGAAACACGCTGCGGCCGTCGTCCGGATCGCGAGGCAAGAGTTGCAATTGCAAATCGGCTTCGAGCTTTTCGATCCGCCCCTTGCATTCGTCGATTTCTTCTAGTGCCATCGCCTTCATCTCAGGGTCGTCGAGCATCGCGCGCGCACCCTCTAAATCCGTCTCAGCTGCTTCGAAGGCCGAAAAGGCGTTAACAACCGGCTCAAGCTCTGCGCGTTCGCGCGATAGCTTGCGATACTGATTCATATCGTTGGCGGCATCTGGCTCAGACAAAATCGCATCAAGGTCAACTAAACGACGAGAGAGATGCTCTAAGCGAGAGCGCATTGAAGATTTCATGAAGGTCTTTATGGGGGAATAAACAACGAAGCCCAGAGGCTAAGGCTCACACAAGAAGGCTGACAGCGCAGCTAACGCCGATCAGAACCCTTTGGGAAAATGCGTGGCAACCAAGCCAGCAGTTGCTGACGCTCGGCCTCTTCACTTTGATTGAGCGATGCTAACGTGCCATGCAAGAACTTTTGCGTCAAACCGTGCGCCAATTGTTCAAGCACTGCTTCAGGCGAATCACCTTTTGCCAGCATCTTGCGCGCACGCTCAAGCTCTTGAGCTTGTACGGCTTGAGCCGTTTGCTGCAGGTCGCGAATAATAGGTACATTTGCCCTGACTTGCATCCAATGCATAAAATTCAACACGCGCTCAGCAATAATAGATTCGGCCTGAACCACAGCGGCCAGGCGCGCTTCGGTACCGCTTTGAACTACTGCGCCCAAATCATCAACCGAATACAAGTACACATCATCAAGCTGCGCGACCTCGGGTTCGATATCGCGCGGCACCGCCAAATCAACCATCACGATAGGTTTGCGCTTGCGCTGGCGCGTCGCCCGTTCAACCATTCCTAGCCCCAAAATAGGCAAGGTACTGGCCGTACAGGACACCACCACATCAAACTCGGCCAGACGCTCTGGCAGATCAGCCAAACGCATGGTGGTGCCAGAAAACTGTTTGGCCAAAGATTCAGCACGCTCGATCGTGCGATTCGCCACCACGATAGAAGTTGGCTCGCGCGCTGCGAAATGGGTCGCACACAACTCGATCATCTCGCCAGCCCCAATAAACAGCACTTTCGAACTACGCAAATCACCAAACACGCGTTCGGTCAGTCGAACCGCGGCCGCCGCAAGCGATACAGATTGCGCACCAATAGCCGTTGTTGAACGAACCTCTTTGGCGACTGAGAACGTACGTTGAAATAATTGATGCAGTAAAGTGCCTAAGGCACCCGCCTCATCGGCGGCACGCACCGCGTCTTTCATCTGCCCCAAAATCTGGGGTTCACCCAAAACCATCGAATCCAACCCGCTGGCCACACGAAACGCATGCCGCACCGCATCGCCGCGATCATGCAAATAAACGTGAGGCCTTAAAGCGCCCGCGTCGAGTTTGTTGTAGTCGGCCAGCCAGTCGGGCAAGCGTTCTGCCACCTGAGGCTCAGCGGCACAATACAGCTCGGTGCGATTACAGGTTGAGAGGATTGCGGCTTCTTTGACTGCGCCGCCAAAGGCCTCGCGCAACGCGGTTAGTGCCGGACGCACCAAGTCTTCAGGCAACGAAACGCGCTCGCGCACCGCAACGGGTGCAGAGACGTGGTTTAACCCTAAAGCGAGTACGTTGACTGACATGGACGATGGTAAAAACTTAAGATCACATTTTTTCATTATAAAGCCGGATCTACCGCCCATAGGGGTTAAGGGCGCAAAAACCCTTTTTGGTGTATCATTTCGCCCTTCAGATGGCCTGGTAGCTCAGTCGGTAGAGCAGAGGATTGAAAA
>JABMMM010000138.1 GCA_013205565.1 Alcaligenaceae bacterium
AATCTTCTGCTCGTGCACGGCGGTACCGGTTCACGCAAGCACTGGATACGTAATACAGCGGCGCTTGCTAAACACTACCGTGTTTGGGCAATTGATCTGCCAGGTTTTGGTGAGTCCCTCGAGCTGCCGGCGGGCTTGGACTCAGAGCAATACATTGACTATGTCTACGAGCAGCTTCAAGCGCTTGCCTTCACGCGCGAGCCTTTTTTAATTGGTGCGTTTTCCTTTGGCTCTGTGGTCTCGAGCGGCCTGGCGATTAAGTTTGGCGAGCGGCTAAAGAAGATGAGCATCGTCGGACCTGCAGGCTACGGCATCAAGCGCGCCGTGCCAATCGACACGCGCAGTATGCGTAGCGCCGGTAGCTCGCTTGAGGCGCAAAACGAGGTCATGCGTCACAATCTAAAAGCCATCATGTTGTACTACCCAGAATCGATCACCGACGAGATGCTCGCCATGCACCGGGTACACATCAATGAGACTCGCTTCGATAGTCGCCCCTTAAGCTTAAGCCCCCTGCTGCTTACCAACCTTAAACAGGTGAGTTGTCCAGTTCAAATCCTTTGGGGCGAACACGATCAGTATGCACACCCGGCGCTTGATGCGCGCATGCAACTGACACAACAAACTTTGCCTACCGCACACCTAGCGAAGATCGCACGTGCTGGGCACTGGGCCCAGTATGAAAATGCTGAAGACACCAATCGAGCAATGTTAGATTTCTTTGAAAATTAGGATTCGCGCCAAATACCCTTAGCGCCATCGCAACGCTTGCGCAGTGCTAACCGTTCAAAATCACATGACGCGCGATCTGTAACCGCTGCATCTCAGACGTACCTTCACCAATTCGAAACGCCCGTACATCGCGATAGAACCTTTCAACAGGTAAGTCTGCCATATACCCCGCCCCACCAAAAATCTGCATCACCTTATCAGCGACGCGCCCTGCCATTTCGCTTGCGTACAACTTCGCGCGCGAGGCTGCAATGCGAAACTCAACGCTACCCTGATCGGCCAAATAGGCGGCCTTTTGCGTCAATAATCGTGCCGCATCCAACTCAACATCGTTGTCGGCCAACATAAACTGAATCGCTTGGTGTTCTGACAAGGCAGAGCCAAACGTTTTGCGTTGGCGCACATGGGGCAAGACCAGGTCAGTGAGCGCTTGGGCGATGCCAACGCACTTGCATGCCACCATCAAGCGATCATTATTAATAGTCGCCATCATGGTTAAAAAACCTTCGCCCGGTTGCCCCAGCACATGGGTATCAGCAACAAAACATTCATCAAGTGCCAGCTCTGATAATGGGTGGCCATGCCAGCCCATTTTGCGAAAACGCCTGAGGGTCTTCCAACCGGGATTGTTGCGCTCGATAATAAACGTTGTGAACCGAGACTTAAGCGGTGCCAGCTTGTCGGTGACAGCCAGCACAATTAAATGATCGGCATGCTCGGCTGCTGAAATAAAATGCTTCGTACCATTGAGGCGCCAGCCACCGGGCGCTTTCTCAGCGCGCGTGGCAACTGCTGATAGATCAGAGCCTGCGGCTGGCTCGGTCAAAGCATAGGCAATGGTGGTCTGGGCATGCATTAAGGGCTTCACCAGCCATTCACGCTGTTCAGCGCTGGCCGCCCGTAACGATCCCGGCAAGTGCCCAAAGGCCTCAGCCAGAGGCATGGTGGTATGCCCAAGTGCTTCATCAATGAGGCATTGTGCCTCGACACTTAAATCGGGTCCGCCCAGCGCGGCAGGCATGTTGTAGCCAAACAGGCCCAAGGCGATTACCTCTTGCTTTAAAGCACGAATCACCACGGGATCGATCTCATCGGCTGCGTCAATGCCGGCCTCAAGCGGGGCGAGTCGCTCTTTAATAAAGCGTCGCACCGTATCTGCAACAAGCTTGTTTTCGCCACCGATTTCGAAATTCATTTTTTTCTCACAAAAACCTTGCGCATCAATGCGAGGAGGAGCTCTGGCTGGTCTTTATTTTTTATCATGGAACCGAGGCACTTACATCTTTGTGTAGCCAACCGGCAAACGGTATCATAAGCTTAGAGTTTCTCGGTTCAACGCAAATGTTCACTTCCACACAATAACAAAGGCCTCTTGTGATCTTAGGCGAAATCTTTGAAAGAAATGCTGCGCTCTTTGGCGATCAGACTGCAATCTACTTCAACGATCATGCAGTCACGCATGCGACGCTATTAGCGCGCGCCTATCAAGTGGGTAATGCGCTGCTGTTATTAGGCTTGCGCCGGCAAGACCGCATCGCGATCTTGGCACAAAATTGTATCGAGACGCTTGAATTGATCGCGGCCGCCGGGCTGACTGGCCTTACCTGCGTGGGGCTCAACTACCGACTCAGTGCGCCTGAGCAAGTGCATATTCTTCAGGATAGCGTCCCAAGCGTATGGCTCTTTGAAGCACAATACGCCGAGCGAGTACAAGAGATCTGCGCGAGCCTAACGACGCTTCCAGCTCTTCTCTGCATCGGGACGCCAACCCACACTCTGACCAACGCTTACAAAGACTATGAACAGCTGCTCAGCCAAGCTGCCTCGACCCGACCCGCCTTAATCGCACGCGAGCAGGACACCATCTTTTTGGTCTACACCAGCGGCACAACCGGCCAACCAAAAGGGGTGATGCACAGCCAACGCGGGCAGCTTGAGCAAACCAAGAATTGTTCCAATATCTTTGCTGCGAGCCCGCAAGATTGCGCCTTGCTTGTGATGCCTTTCTATCACCTGGGCGCGCTCAGTATTTACTTGTCATATGCCTGGGCCGGTGGCGCCGTTGCGGTGCACCGCGCCTTTGACGCCAGTAAAGTCTTATTGGCACTTTCTCAGCAACCGATCACGGCGGCGCTCTTGGCCCCAATTATGATTCAAACGCTGCTTGACGCACCAAGCGAGCAGCTCAACCAACCGAATAGGTTACACACCGTTATTTACTCATCCGCACCCATGCCGGTGCCGTTGCTCAAGCGGGCAATCCAGCAATTTGGGCCGATCTTTATGCAGGTCTACGGCATGACTGAAAGCATGCTGGGCACTTGCCTCTATAAGCATCAACACATGCCAGAGGGTAAGCCACACGACATCAAACGTCTGGCCTCAGCTGGTCAGCCCTACTTTGGTTGTCAGATCGTACTGCGCAAAGACGATGGCTCACCCTGCAGCACCAATGAAGTCGGCGAGATTACGATCTTGTCAGACGCCACCATGCAAGGCTACTGGAACAACTCTGTCGCCACACACCAGGCTCTTAGAGACGGTTGGTGCTACACCGGCGATCTAGGCTACTTTGACGCTCAGCATTTTCTATTTCTAGTCGACCGAAAAAAAGACATGATCATTTCGGGTGGCGAAAACATTTATTCGCGCGAGGTTGAAGAGGCGCTCCTGACGCACCCCTTGGTGTTTGAAGTCGCCGTCGTGGGTGCGCCAGACAAAACCTGGGGCGAAGCCGTCGTGGCTTTTATCGTCTGCCGCGGACAACAGCCCGACTCGCAAGAGTTGATCGAGCACTGTCGACAGCAAATCGCCAGTTATAAAAAACCTAAGTCCATTATTTTTATCGAGGCTCTGCCCCGTATCGCGAGTACAAATAAAGTCGACAAGAAAAATTTACGTACGCGCGTGCTTCATGCTGCCGCGCAGCATTGAACAGCTAAATAAGCAATACAGACTAACGCCTATTCATGTCATTGGACAGGGAGGCAAAATCCTGAAAGAATGCGGCGAGTGAATCGTTCGTAGCAAAAACGTAAAATAAAAAACCGTTGTGATCAGGCTTGCCTCTTGCACGCTTTGCTCACAGCACTTTCGGAGCAATCTCATGAAAAATCTCATCTTAGGGCTTACCCTTATTCAGGCTGTCTGGGCCCTACCCGCCGCGGCCGCAGACTACAAAATCGGTGCAATTTTTCCGATGAGTGGTGCAAATGCCGAATACGGCCAGGTCTTTGGCACGGGCGTCAACTTAGCGATTGAGCACATCAACGCCGACAAAAAGTTATCTGGCACCTTGTCGGTGATTTACGAAGATAGCCAGGCGCTGCCCGCGCAAGGCGTGACTGCGGCCACCAAACTGGTTAACGTGTCAAAAGTTCCGTACGCCCTGACGGCCTTCACTGGGGTCTCTAAGGCCGTCGCGCCGGTCGGCGCGCGTACGAAAACCGTGCTGGTCAATGGCGGTGGCGTCGGCCCCGACCTCGCAATGCTGGGCGAATACTTCTGGAACACCATTCCTTTAGCCAACTTTGAAGTGCGCGCCATGGCCCCTTTCTTGGTCAAAGACAAAGGCTTTAAGCGTGTTGTGATGGTGTATGTCGACGACCCGATCGGCCAGTCGCTTCTGACAGAACTCACCAACGAGGTCAAAGCCGCGGGTGGCGAAATGGTGGGTAACTTTTCGATTCCGCCCTCAGCGCAACAATTTTCAGGAATCGCGGCTCGCGTGCGCGACACCAAGCCTGATGTCGTCTATATCGCCTCTTATGGCAACCAACAAGTTCAGTTGATTAAGCAATTGCGCGACAACGGCATCAGCCAGCCGCTTGCAAGCTATTCAGCGTTCTCAACACCCTCTGTCCTATCTTTACCCGAAGCAAAGGGTGCTTATTTTTCAGCTCAACAGCTGAACCTGACGCGTGATGACCCTCTGACTAAACGCGTGGTTACTGACTACAAAGCTAAGTACAACAAAGAGCCAGGCGCCTACGTGGTGAACTATTACAACGCCGTTTTAACGTTTGCTGAGCTGGCCTCCGCTCTCGAGAAAGCAGGTAAACCCGTCACCGGCGAAAACTTGCTTGCTCAACGCAAAGCCACCAAGACCTTTGAATTTGTTGGCGCAACCGTTTCATTCTCTGAAGATGGCACAGTCAAAGCCCCGATCCAAATTAATGAAATCGTTGGCGACGGCAACACCAAAGTGGTCTCAGCAGGCAAATAAGTTTTCCTCGGTTTAGCTTGCTTTAGGATATTGCCTCATGCTGTTTACGCAACTTTTTATTAACGGTCTGCAAACCGGCGCGCTCTACGCGCTGATTGCAGCCGGGTTTTCGCTGATTTTTGGCATGACCCGAATTTTTCACGCGGCGCATGGGGCAACCTTTACGATTGCCGGTTATATTTTTTATGAATGTTATTCAGTACTGCACCTAAGCTGGCCGGTGGCGGCGCTTGCGGCCACCTTTGCAGCCAGCTTGTTCGGCGTACTGCTTGACCGCTATGTCTACGCAATTATTCAGCGCCACGAAGGCTCATTTTTTACCGTGTTTGTCGCCTCGTTTGGCATGGCCATCATCATACAAAACCTGATCGGCATGATCTTTGGCCGTGGTGCAGTCACGGTGTCAACCCCCTTGAGCAAAAGTCTTGAGGTGATTTCCGGGCTGTATATCGCGCCGATTGCTGCCGTGGTCATTGCCTGCGCCTTAATATTTTTTATCGCGCTGCAATGGTTGTTAACGAAAACGAGTCTCGGTATTGCTCTGCGCGCGTTGGGTGAAAACCCAAATCTGATTGAAGTCTATGGGCTCACGCCGCGTCTACTATCGCAATACGTCTTTTTAATTGGTTCGATTCTGGTTGTACCCGCTGCCATTCTGACGGCCGCCACGTCAGGCCTGAACCCAGCGATGGGCAACCACGTGATGCTCATCAGTATCGCCGCGACCATTGTCGGGGGCGTGGGCAGCTTACGTGGTGCGGCGCTGGCCGGCCTCATCTTAGGGATGGCCGAAAACCTATGTTTAGCCGTGATTGATCCGCAATGGAGCGAAGCCGTCACCTTTGTGATTCTGTTCTTGTTCATCCTGTTCCGCCCCGGTGGTGTGTACGGCCGCGCGGTTATGTCCTAAAGGAGAACATCATATGATTGCCTATCTTCAAAATATTGCCGTACTGTTTTGCATCAATGCGATTTTGGCCTTGACCTTAAATTTTATTATGGGCTATGCCGGTATTTTTTCGCTGGCACACGCCATCTTCTTTGGCGTGGGCGCTTATGCCACGGCCTACATCGCAATGCACGCGTCTGACTCGCTCTTGCTTTGCATGGCAGCTTCAGCTGCGATCTCGGCTGTGCTCTCAATGGCGCTTGCGCTTCCCGCCTTACGCGTGCGAGGTGAGTATTTTGTAGCGGCCTCGCTGGGCTTACAAGTGATTGGTGTCACCATTTTCTCTGAATGGAAATCCATCACAGGTGGCTTGGGCGGCATGATTGGCATCCCGCGCCCAAAGCTTTGGGGATATACCTTTAACGACGACACGGCGTTTTTAATTCTTGCTTTGGTCGTGCTCGGCATCGTAGTCGGGATCACTGCCCTGTTGGTGCGCGGCAGCTTTGGCCGAAGCCTGATGGCGATTCGTGATAGCGAATCAGCCGCACAAACTTATGGCAAGCATGTCAACGCGGTCAAGACCCTGTCAGTGGCAGTTGCCGCTGGGCTAGCGGGCATAGCCGGCTCACTTTATGCGTTTTACATCAGCTTTATCAACGTCGAAAGCTTCGTGCTCGAGACCTCGATTCTTTTAATGGCAATGGTCATCATTGGCGGCACAGGCACCTTATTCGGGCCGATTGTGGGCGCCGCGCTACTGATGTCTTTGCCCGCAGCGCTGACTTACTTGCCCTTTTTGCCTCCGACCGAACTTGGCGCGATTCAGCAAATCATTTATGGCTTAGCCATGGTGCTCTTGATGATGTTTCGCCCAGGCGGCCTAGTTGGCGGTCGCAGCAAAGAGAAATCAGCATGACAACAACAACTGCCTCGCAAGAGATCTTGCTAGAAATTAAAAACGTCAATAAAAACTTTGGCGGTCTGCAAGCTATTGATGATGTGACGCTTGATTTACCCGCCGGGGTCATCACGACGCTAGTCGGGCCAAACGGTGCGGGTAAGACAACCTTATTTAATTTAATTACCGGTCATCTAATGCCAACGAGTGGCACAATACACTGGCTGGGTAAATCGCTCAAGGGCGTTGAGCCCTGGCAAGTCGCCCGCTTAGGGATCGCACGTACCTTTCAGGATTTGCGCCTGTACAGTCAAATGACTGTCGAAGAAAATATCATGACGGTCATGGAACGCAGTAGCTGGCTCTGGCAAAGTGGTCGCGAAGCCGCCGAGCAACGCGTCACTGAAATTCTGAACGAGACAAAACTACTCGATAAACGTCACGACCGCGCGGTTGATCTTGCCTACGCTGAACGAAAATTTTTAAGTCTTGCTCGGATTATGGCCAGTGAGGCAAAACTTTGGCTGCTCGACGAGCCTGCCTCAGGTCTTGATCCGCGTTCGTTCGAACGCTTTGTCACCCTGTTGCGCACTTACGCCAAGCGCGGTATCACCATTTGTATCATTGAACATAACCTAGATATTGTTATTCAACTCTCAGATCGCGTCGCGTTTTTGGATCAAGGCAAGTTGCTTGCTCAAGGTAGCTCTGAAGATATCTTAAAAGACCCACACCTTGCAGCCATCTATTTTGGAGAGCGCGCATGACCGCGGCTAATTTTATCGAGGCCAAAAATCTGCGTGTCGGTTATGGCGGCAGACCTGTCCTTGAAAACTTCAATGTCAGTTTGGGCTACAACGAGGTGCTGTGCCTGATCGGGCACAACGGTGCGGGAAAATCGACACTTTTAAAAGCGCTGTTTGGACTTGTGCCGTTGGCCGAAGGTACCATCACACTCGAGGGCAAGGTCGTAAACAAACCCGATCCGCGTGGGATGAATGCTGCGAGCATTGCCCTTGTGCCAGAAGGTCGCGGCGTGTTCCCAGGCTTGACCGTCGCCGAGATCATGCGACTAGGCTTTTGGGCCAATGGTATCGCCGTGGGCGAACAGGCGGCGCGGCTCGACTGGGTGATGAGCGTACTACCCATGATCAAAAAGTTTTATACACAGCGTGCTGGCACGCTTTCGGGCGGCCAGCAACAAATGGTGTCGCTAGGTCGTGCGCTGTTAAGTCAACCGCGCTGTCTGCTGCTTGACGAACCCTCAATCGGCTTAGCGCCAAAGCTCTTTCAAGACTTAGCCGGGCCTTTACGGGCCTTACAGCAAGAGCGCAAGATGTCGATTTTGATCGTTGAACAAAATATTCGCGAGGCCTTAAAAATTTCAGATCGCGTGATCGTCATGAAGTCTGGCCAGCTGATTCGAGAAGGCACCCCCGAAGCCTTTAGCAATAACGCCGACCTCATGGAACTCTATTGACATGTCGCAGTTGTGCACCTTGCACTCTGTCTATGAACAGCCTTTAAGCCAAACACCAGACGCGACAATGCTGATCCAAGAGGATCAGCATATCTCTTATCTTCAATTTGACCAGCTTGTACAAGACACACAGGCTTGGCTCGCAGCGCAAGGTGTCAAGACTGGTACGCACGTTGCCGTATGGTTGATCAATCGCGTCGAATGGCTGGCGATTTTTTTCGCGCTCGCGCGCCTGGGCGCTACACTTGTTGCGGTCAATACAAAATATCGTAGTCACGAAGTTCACTATATTTTGACGAACTCGCACGCAAGTTTTTTAATTCTGCAACTCAATTTTAGAAAAATTGATTTTGCTGAAGTGATTCAAGGTGTTGACGCTAGCACGCTGGTAAAACTTAAAAAAATCATAGTCGTCGACTCCGATGACCTAACGCCGGCTCGACTACTCGAACGGCCTGTACTCCATTTTGTTCCGAGGCTTGCGCCAGGGACCCGCGCTGCAAGCAGCCAACCAAACCACGCGAACACGAAAAACATTCAGAGCCCACGTGCGCCGTCTGAAGCTAAAAAGCTGGCCCAACACCACACGCAATCGCCTGAGCTTGAAGATCTGCCTGTTATTTTTTTTACGACCTCAGGCACCACTAAAGGCCCTAAGCTCGTGGTGCACACACAAAAAACACTGAGCGAACACGTGCGACACATTGCACAGGGCTATCGCTTTGGCGAGACTGGTGACGCACTCCTGACCGCCCTGCCTTTGTGCGGCGTGTATGGCCTAGACAGTGCCTTAGCCGCCATCGCGGCCAAAATGCCCGTAGTACTGATGGATTTTTTTGATGTCGACCTGGCTAGTCAATTAATCAGGCAACATCAAATTACACATATTTTTGGCAGCGACGAAATGCTTCGACGCTTTGCCGAACACAACTCTGAGGCTGTCTCCTTTCAGTCACTCAAGCTCTTTGGTTTTGCCGCGTTCAGTGCACGTTTTATCGAACTCGCGCAAGAATTGATTCCTCGCGGCTTTCCGATGCACGGGCTCTATGGCTCAAGTGAGGTGCATTCCTTATTTTCGGCGCAACGCTCTGACCTTGCGCTTGAAGAACGAGTGCTTGGCGGGGGCACTCCTGCAGCGGGCACGCTGGCGTCGGTACGAGTACGCGACCCCGACAGTCTGGCACTTTGCGCACCAGGCGTTTCGGGCGAAATCGAGATTCACTCGCCCACACTGTTCAAAGGCTATTACAACAACCCCGAGGCCACCACCCACGCCTTCACAACAGACGGCTACTTTAAAACAGGCGATCTGGGTTACCTGCGGAGCGATGGAAGTTTTGTATATCAAGCGCGAATGGGCGACACCATGCGCTTAGGTGGCTTTTTGGTGGATCCCACCGAGATCGAACACGTATTAGCTGCTCAGCCCGAAATCGAAGGCGCTCAAGTCGTGGGGATCGAAATCAACGGACAGCCGCGCGCGGTCGCCTTTGCGATCGCAAAAAATAAACGCAAGCCTCCCGAAGCCGCCGACATTTTAAAGAGCCTCGCAAAAACACTGGCTGCTTTCAAAATTCCGGCCCATCTTTGGTTTGTCGACGAGTTTCCGACCACCGCCAGCGCCAACGGGCAAAAGTTTCAGCGCGTCAAACTACGAGATCTTGCGGCAGACAAGCTTAGCGAGCGCTAACTACTTAGCTGGACCCGGTTCGTAACGTGCGCCCAGGCGCAGTGCCTCAGCCCGCAAAAACTCTAGCGCACAAGCAGCTGGCTCAGGGTCGCCCTTTACCCCTAACTCGATATGTGGCACCCCGCCCCCCTCGCCGACCGAGGGCAAACTAAACGCCCGCACACCAGGCCATTTTTGCTCGAGCGCTTCAAGCGCGGGGGTGATGCGCGACTCGGGCATTCCGTAGACTAAAAACGAGTGCTCGATCTGTTGATTTTTATGATGCAAGTGCGCGTAGCGACTATCGAGCGTCGCCTCGAGCATCGGCCAGGCCATCACCGGAAAACCAGGCACGAAAGTGTGCTTTGAAATGTAAAAACCGGGAATCCGATTAAACGGATTGACCACGGCTTCGCAACCCTGCGGAAAATAACCCATCTGCAGACGCTGTTGATTTTCGGGTGCATTGAGATCAGGATTACCCTGTCCTTTGGCTGCCGTTTCGGCCACCCGCAATCCAATTTGTTCGGCGGCAAACGGGTGCAAAGCCAACGGCAGTTTTAACGCCGCGGCGGCAGCCTGACGGGTATGGTCATCAGGGGTTGCACCAATGCCACCACAACTGAACACGATGTCACCCGAAGCAAAGCTGCGCTCAAGCGCTGCAATGAGCAACGCACGGTCGTCGGACAGGATTTCAACCCAAGACAGTTGCAAACCGCGCGCACTGAGTAGTTCAATCACTTTAGTCATGTGCTTGTCTTGCCTGCGGCCCGACAGGATTTCATCGCCGACAATAATGAGGCCAAACCGCGCGTTGTCTTGAGAGGCAGACATGTTGTTTCCAGAAAAATGGGGTCAATCAAAAATAAGGATGTTAGATATTTCAGCACAAATGCGAGGGCTCTGAACAGTAGCGCAGGCGTTACCCGATTCAGACGTAAGCAGCTTCGTAAATATCAGGACCATTTAGAGCAAAATCTCACATTTCAAGGGTTTTTTCGCTGCGCAACCGTCGCAAGGCCTCTAGTCCGTAGTTGGTGTAAACCAAACCCGAGAACACAGGCAAAAATACCCACGCAGGGGGCAACAGATTCAAAAGCGCACAGAAAAAACCAATCAGCCAAAAGCCCTTACCGTTGCGTTCTAACAAGATTTTTCGTTCGACCGCATTGGCATGCTCGACAATTGAGTCAATGCGCATCATGCGCGAAAAGGCGAAGGTCCACCACAAAAGCGAAACCAACAAGCCAAGAGGCGGAAACAGCCAGAAAGGCAAGGTCAAGATCCAGCCCAGCAAAAAGACCACACTGACCCAGAGCGCATTCCAGACACTGACCACAAACGCGTGTTCGCCTTTGAGTGCAATATCAGGGAAGCGGTGACGCGACAAATGCGAGACAACGATAGGCATGACAAACACCGCAGCCACGGCCAAACCAAGGATGCCCGAGGCCGGCAATAACACCAGCACTGCCGCCATCGTCAGTAACCAAGTTTTGGCAGAAAGCAAAGAGAATAAGCCCAGCGAGACCAGCCATTCGTTGGCTGCGAGTAGCCAGTTTGAGTCGGTGATGTGCCGACTGAGCCAGTCGGTGAGTGGGCCAAGCGCAACAAAAAGCAGCACCACTGCGGCACCCAACACAATTAAAAACGGCATCAACAAAGCGAAGAGCATTCGCGGATGAAATTGCGACACGATGGCCCGACCAAAGGCCTCGCCGACGCCAGACAAACCGACCGAGTGCTCTGCAGGCGAAAGTGACGTCAAGGCAAGGGTTTCCTGGTGAGCGAAGACACGACCGAAAAGCGTTTGAAATGAGTCTTTTCTTGAAATCGCGTAAACGAGGCTATCATAGGTGAACAGACCTTTGCTAGCCCTGATATTTTATGTCGAAATGAGCGTTTATTTTCCAAACTCGCCAACTCTGGCCAAGGCCCTCGAGACGCCCGACCTTTTGGTCGTGCTATGTTTCTGCGCAGCGTGGTGTGATGCCTGTAAAGCCTATCAAACAAAGTTTGAGTCGCTGGCTCAACAACACCCGCAGGCTTGCCTGATTTGGGTCGACATCGAAGACTATCCCGAACTACTGGGCGATGAAGATGTTGAGAATTTTCCGACGCTTGGCATTATGCTAAATGGCGAGATCCGTTTTATGGGAACGCTGCTGCCACACATCGAACACTTAAACCGCTTGATCCAGACCATGCAGGTCGTAGGGCCGTCGCAAAAATCAGGTTTGCCAGAAGATTTACTGGCACAACTGCAAAATCTAAGCCTGCAGTCTTAACCCGCACAGCCAAGCGCAAAGTCTTTGACGTCGCTTGAGGCAAACCGCCACATTTTAGTCAGACTTTTTTTGTGCCGCGCCCAATAACAGCCCCACTGGGCGTTTGGCGAGCAAAGCGGACTTTTGGGCGAGTCGCGTGGGCGCTTGTGCAGCGGCCGCGGCTGCCTCGACAGAGGCCGCCGAAGGCTGGTAAGGCTTGGTAAAAAAATCATCAAGCGGCTTGGCTGGCGCACCGTAGCGGGCGGGCCTCGCGCTTCTGTCAGAGCGCTCGGTAGCATGAGTGCCATGGCTGGCCCGAGAACTGTGGCTGCGCCCCGCGGCAGAACCACCCGCAGCGCGCTCAGCGCCGTGGCTCGAGCGCCCTGGACGCGACTCGTCTGACGAAGAACGCTGCGCCAGTAAACCACCCGGGATTTCGAGGGTGCCACGCACAATCGCCGTTTTGATCAGCTTTTCAATATCAAGCAAATACTTTTCTTCGGCAGGCGCGAACAGCGAAATAGCCTCACCCGACGCACCCGCCCGACCCGTGCGGCCGATACGGTGCACGTAGTCTTCGGCGCTGTGTGGCAAATCGTAATTAATGACGCAAGGCACGCCCGCAACGTCCAGGCCGCGCGCAGCGACATCGGTCGCAACCAAGACCTCAAGTTCGCCTGCCTTGAAGGCCTCTAGTGCCTTCATGCGATCGGCTTGCGTTTTGTCGCCATGAATCGATTCGGCGCGCACGCCGTCAAGTTCAAGCTGTCGCGCTAACCGACCCGTCCCAATTTTGGTATTTGAAAACACGATCACTTGCTTCAGACCGCGCGACTTTACCAAATGAACCACTGCGGCGCGTTTAGCATCGCCTGGCATCGCGTAGGCAATTTGCGTGACCGTATCAGCGGCCGCGTTACGCCCTGCCACTTCGATTTCAATCGGATTATTGAGATAGGTACGGCCGAGTTTGCGGATATCGTTACTAAACGTCGCCGAAAACAACAGCGTTTGCCGCGGCGTTGGCAACAAGCGAAGAATGCGCTCGAGATCGGGCAAAAAGCCCATATCAAGCATTCGGTCGGCCTCGTCTAACACAAGAATACCGACCTGACCTAAGTTGACATTGCGTTGCTCGACGTGATCAAGCAGGCGCCCTGGCGTTGCGATCAGCACTTCACAACCGTTACGCAAGGCCTCTTTTTGTGGGTTGATATCTACACCGCCAAAGACCACCGTTGAACGCAAAGGCGTCAATTTGCCGTAGCGCCTCACGCTGTCGGCGACCTGATCCGCCAGCTCGCGGGTCGGCGTCAAAATCAGTGCTCTGACGGGGTGGCGCGCGGGTGAGGCACTACTGTTGGCTGAAGGCATCAAGCGATGCAAAATTGGCAAAGTGAACGCCGCGGTTTTACCCGTGCCCGTTTGCGCCGCACCCATGACATCTTGTCCCGCCATCGCCAGCGGAACGGCCTGAGCCTGAATGGGGGTAGGGATCGTGTAGCCCGTGTCGATCACGGCTTGCAGCAAAGACGGGTGCAACCCGATTTCGGCAAAAGTTGGCGCTGCCACGGCGGGCGTATCAGTTGGTTGTGTAGTGGAAGTCAAGTCGTTTGAAAGTTTGAAGTCATTGAATTAATTAAAGAAACACCCATTATTGTACTCTAGTTAGCCCCTCAACTCGGGATCGCCCTTCAGGCGGCCAGAAAAGCAGTCCTAACCGCTGGGACAAGAGTTGTTCTAGCCATACCACCCACCCAAGCGCAAGCACACGCAACCCCAGAAAAAATCGCAGTTATTGTAGACTGTGGGCTTGCTACACTTTGAACGATTGATTATTTTTTGAGATTCACGATGACGCAAGCTTCTGCCTCTGGCAAAGATCAAACGCCGACGCAAGTCGGTGCCGCCGACCTCCCTCTGCATTGCCCCGGTCCGCGTGCGCCGCTCTGGAGCATGCACCCGCGCGTGTTTCTGGATGTGACCAAAACGGGCTCGGTGAACTGCCCGTATTGCGGTACCCATTACCAACTGGCAGCCGGTACCGTCGGTCACGGACACTAAAGGTCACACTGATGCCTGTGATGTTCGCCACGCCCGAAGAAGCCGAACTGGCTTTTTATGAGGTGCTTGAACGCGCTGATCTCAACCGGCTGATGCAAGTTTGGTCCGAAGATGAAGACATCGTCTGTGTTCACCCGGGTGGCTTACGCATTGTGGGCTTGCCTGCGGTCAAAGAATCCTGGCAAGAAATTCTGTCTAATGGCCCCTTGCATATTCGGCCCGCCAAAATGATCAGTACGCAAAGCATGATGAGCACTGTGCATTCGCTGATTGAACAAGTCACCATGCGCGGGCCAAACCACACTGAGGTCGTCCACTGCTACGCCACCAATGTTTATCATAAAGGACCAACAGGTTGGCGCTTAGTGATGCACCACGCCTCTGCCGCTCCCGAGCAAAGTGGGTTACTTGAACAACACGACTCGCCCGGACTTTTGCACTAAGCCTAGGTCAAAGTGACGGCCTCTCTTGATCTGACCCCTTGCCCAGCCCCGCATTGGCTGCCTGAACAGCACAGCCAAACATTGTTTGGCGCGTGCGTGGCGCCAGCCAACAAACTTAAGTTCTTGCGGGCGCGCTACGACACGCCCGACGGTGATTTTATCGATTTAGACTGGGCTGTTCCAGGCTTGCCGTTGCCTGCCACGCACGGCCAAGACGTGGCCTTAAGCCATACGGCGGCGGCTCGCTGGCTCACGCCAGCCCAAAAGCAGCAACTAACCCATCACGCACACACACCGGCCCTGCTCGTTTTTCATGGTCTCGAGGGCAGCAGCCAGAGTCGCTATGCACAAGCGGTTGCAAGCTATTTCAAAGCCCAAGGCTGGATCGTGGTAATCGCGCATTTTCGTGGCTGCTCTGGCTTTGCCAACCGTCTGGCGCGCGCTTATCATTCGGGCGACTCGGCCGAGATGCATTTTATTTTTGAGACAGTGCGCCAGCAGGTCCCTGGCGCGCGCTGGCACGCGATGGGTGTGTCACTCGGGGGCAACGCCTTACTTAAATATTTGGGCGAATATGCGGCACACGCAACATGGCTGTTGGCCGCGGCGGCGGTTTCGGCCCCTCTGGATTTAGTCGCTGCGGGCAATCACCTGTCTGACAACCTTTTCAATCGTGAAATCTATTCGCGCTATTTTTTGCACTCACTGAAGCCAAAAGTTCTCGAGAAGGCGCGCAGGTATCCAGGCGTGATCGATGTCTTGAGGGTGAGCCAAGCGCGCGACTTACGCGAATTTGATCACGCTTACACCGCGCCCATGCATGGCTTTAAAGACGCCCTAGACTACTGGACACAATCCGCCAGCAAACCGTGGCTAAAAAAAATAACCGTGCCGACGCTCGTGTTGAACGCGCGCAACGACCCCTTTTTGCCCGAGCACACATTGACCGGCCCAAACGACTGCAGCGACGCGATCACTTTGCATCAGCCCGCGCTCGGCGGACACGTGGGCTTTGTTAGCGGCGCCTGGCCTGGCCACCTGAACTGGCTGCCCAAACGGATCGCAAGTTTTTTTGAAACGGTGGTACCGGCCACGTTCTGAGGTTGTGGGGCGAAGGAGACCGATCTGCTGTGCCGGCTAAGACCTGAAACGTTCGAGCAGACGACGGTCTTCGGCGATTTTTGCACTGAGCGTGCGAATTTGCACATCGATTTGCGACTGAACATAAAAATCTTGCGATAGGGTGCGAGCTTGCTGCAATTGGGCCACGGCCGCGGGCAAGGCTCCCACCTGCTCGTAATACGCTGCCATCGCCTGACGTGCAGCGACGGGGTTATTTAAACGGTCTTGGCTGTTACCAAGCATTTTATAAAAATCCGGCTCGCTTTGAGGCCAGCGCTTGAGCTGCTCTTGCAGATAAGCGATAGCCTCTTTGTCTTTGCCTTGCAGCTGCAGGCATTCTGCAACTTTGAGCGCGAAGACGCGTCGTTCAGGCCAGCGTTTTTGCCCGGCTTGCGCGCTTGTTAAGGCGGTCGCGATCTGCCGGTTAGCGAGCTCTAACTCGACACGCTGTAAGTCTAGATAAGGCGAGTTTGCCATGGCGGTCTGCGCTTGTTGCAAGGCGCTGGCTGCCGTTTTTAAGTCTTTGCGGGTTAAGGCGGCAAACGACAAGCCATACCAAGCCGCTGTGCGCCTGGTGGCACTGAAATTTGCGCTTTGGTCACTTTTGGCGTCGATGCGAGTCTCGTCTTGCAGTTGCTCAACCGCTTGCACTAAGGCCCGTGGATCAGTCGCCTGTAAAACACGAGCCTTGGCCCGAACAAACCAAAACTCATCCGAAGCTTGATAAGTTTTGACCGGTAACTGGCGAATCCGGTTTTGCATGTCGGTCATACGCGAAATGCTCAGTGGGTGGGTCGTAACATACACTCCACCGCCCCGCCCTTCGTTCAGGTTTGAGGCCTGCATCAGACGCCCAAACATCACAGCCATTCCGTTGGGGTCGTAACCAGCTTTGCGCAAAATCTCAAAGCCAGTGCGATCAGCCTCTTGCTCGGCGTCGCGAGAAAAGCCAAGTTGCTGCTCGATGGCCGCGGCCTGACCGAAGGCAGCGATACCCATCGCGGCTTGTCCGCCGCCGGGCGTGAGTGCGGCCAAGATCGAGGCCGCTAGTGCAGCAAGTGCCAGATAACCACTTTGTTGCTGCTGGGTCAGGCCTCGCGCGATGTGACGCTGCGTCACATGAGCGATTTCATGGGCAAGCACGCCCGCAAGCTCAGCCTCGGCCCCCGAGGTCACAATCAGCCCCGTGTGCACGCCAATGTAGCCGCCAGGCATCGCGAATGCGTTGATGACGGCGTCACGTACCCCAAAGACTTCAATATCCGGTGCACCACCGGGCGCCTGAGCCGCGAGCCTTTTGCCCATGGCGTTCAGATACTGGCTTAAATCGGGGTCTTTGAGGTAATCGGCGTCGAACCTGCCTTGAACCATGATCGCTTCGCCCAGGCGTCGCTCAAGCGCCGGAGATAGATCCGCGCTTGAAGCAGGCCCTAAACTTGGGGCCGAGGAGGGCTGCGCCCAAGCGCTTTGCCAGCCCAACGTCAGCACTAAGAGCGCCGCGATGCACTTTTGGGATGGTGATTGCAGCGAATTCATTAAACTGTCATGACTCATGCGTTTATGATAGCGGTAGTTTCAATAAGTTCCGCAGTCATGCGGTCTTTCCTTCAGGAATTGATTATGCGTCCCGTTCGCAAAGCAGTGTTCCCCGTCGCCGGCTTAGGCACTCGCTTTTTACCTGCCACCAAGGCAATGCCCAAAGAAATGTTACCCGTTATTGACAAGCCTTTGATTCAATATGCGGTCGAAGAAGCCGTTGCGGCAGGCATCACAGACTTGATTTTTGTGACAGGTCGAAACAAGCGCGCCATTGAAGATCATTTTGATTCTGCGCCCGAGATGGAAGCCGAACTGGCACGCAAAGGCAAGGCCGAACTTCTGGCAATTGTGCAAGGTATCTTGCCCTCGCATGTCAGTTGTATCTATATCCGCCAGTCTGCCCCTCTGGGCTTAGGTCACGCCGTGCTCACCGCCGCCCCCATCGTCGGAGACGAGCCTTTTGCCGTGCTGCTTGCAGACGACTTGCTGGATGCTGATCGCCCGGTCATTGGGCAACTGATTGATGCGGCCCTGACCTACCAAGGCAGTATTCTGGGCGTACAAGAAGTTCCGTTAAGCGACACCGAAAAGTATGGCATTGTGGCGACTGATCCTGTCAGCGCGCGCACCGAACGTGTGCGCCATATCGTTGAAAAACCAAAACCCGCTGTCGCGCCATCTACCTTGGCTGTTGTGGGACGCTACGTGCTCGATGCCCGAATTTTTGCGCATCTTCGACAGACACAGGCTGGCGCCGGCGGCGAGATTCAACTGACTGACGGCATTGCCTCACTCATGAAAGAAAAAGCCGTATTTGCACATCGTTACGAGGGTGTGCGTTACGACTGCGGCAACAAAGAAGGCTGGTTCAGAGCCAACGTCGCGCTTGGGCGCAAGTATCACAACTTGACACCCTGAGCGTCCTGTTGGCGGGGCGACTGGCCCCAGCGCCCTTTGGCGGACAAACGCATCAAGTTGCGTAATGCCACCATCAAACCAATCACCTCGGTCATTGCGGCGGGTATCCACATTGTCAAACCGCCAATCATTTGGTCGGTTTGCGCATCCATGGGGATGGCCCTGCCACACAGATCAAACAAGGGATACAGGTCGCGCTCAGTAAAGGCGATGATGGCGCCCGCCACCATTTGTGGCGCCATCGTCACAATCGGCGAAAGCACCCGACCACCAGGCGACATCGCCGAAGGCGGGCATACGCGCCGGTCGAGAATCAGATTCCAGTACATAAACCCTGTAATTACCACCGACCAATTCATCAAACGATACAGGCGCCAATCCAGCATCGAATAAAACTGCACCGAAGGAATCAACCACACCACGACCAAAAAGATAAAAAGCGCCGGCACAATAATGGGGTTGGTCAACAGGGCAACTACGCTGCGCCCCGGCAAGGTTTGATTAAACCGCCGCAAGCCGCGACGCCACGCAAGCGGCAAACCCGCACGCAACACTTGACCCGGATAGGCCGCCATGACGATTAAAGGGCCCAGGTGATGCAACACCAAGTGTTGGATGCGGTGCATAAAAAACATACGCTCGGCGTAGTAGTCGAGCATCGTGTGAAGCGAAAGATACAGCAGTACCAAGCCAAACCAAAAAAAACACTGGCGGGTGCGGTTGACGCGATGCACCCGCTGGCCACGCACAAAGAGAACCCCGCCGGTGATGAAACACAGCAGCAGCGTAGGGGAGAGCTCCCAGGGTTCGAGCCAGCCAATCCAATCCATCACAAAACCTTTTTGAGTGAGGCCTTTTCAGACAGAAGCCATGCAGGGATTGTAGTATGTCGGTAGTTCAACAGACTCTTACGATACCCCTATGCTTGCTGCAACCCCTCACCCCGAATGCTTTAACCTGCGTCGTCAGCAAGTACTGGCCTGGATGCACAGCCAGGGCGGAGGCATCGCGATCGTACCGACTGCACCAGAGCGCACGCGCAATCGCGATAACCATCATAGCTATCGCCATGACAGCGATTTTTATTACCTGAGCGGGTTCAGCGAGGCGCAGGCTTGGTTGGTACTGATTGCAGGTGACACCGATCAAAGCATCCTCTTTTGCGAGGACAAAAATCCTGAGGTCGAAATCTGGACTGGGGTGCGCTGGGGCCCCGCGTCTGCTGCCGACCATTTTGGTTTTAATCAAGCTCACGCACTCGAAGATCTCAATACGCGTGTGACGGATTTATTGATTGGTCAGCGCAACTTATTTAGTACCTTATCGCGCCCTGCGCACCCCGAACTTCTCAAGCAACTCAATGACTGGCTGACCGCGGCCCGGGCCAGCGTGCGCGATACCCGCGCCTTGCCGCAACAGTGGCACGATCTGAGCGAAGTCTTGGCCGAGCTGCGTTTGCTTAAAGATGCCTCTGAACTCGCAACGATGCGAGCAGCTGCCAAGATTTCTGCGCAAGGCCACGTGCTCGCGATGCAGGCCGCGCGCCCAGGCTGTCACGAATACGAGCTCGAAGCCGAGCTGCTCTACCACTTTCGCAAACACGGCGCTCAGTCGGTGGCGTATGACAGCATTGTGGCAAGCGGCGCCAATGCCTGCGTGTTGCATCACCGCGCAGGCAACTCGGTGCTGCAAGATGGCGAGCTGGTCTTGATCGATGCAGGCTGCGAACTGGATGGTTACGCCTCTGACATCACACGGACGTTTCCGGCAAATGGCCGGTTTTCAGGCCCACAACGCGCCTTGTATGACCTCGTCTTGGCGGCGCAACTCGCGGCCTCTGAAAAAACCTCGCCACAATATCACTTCAATGTGGGACATGAGGCCGCTGTTAACGTTCTGACACAGGGTTTGCTCGACGAGGGCCTGCTGCAAGGCACGCTTGAGCAAGCCCTCGAAACCGCTGCTTATCGACGTTTTTATATGCACCGCACCGGCCACTGGCTAGGAATGGACGTGCACGACGTTGGAAGCTATCGCAGCCCGCCGGCGTCTGATCAAGATCGGCCCTGGCGCCAACTGCGCGCGGGGATGGTGCTCACCATCGAGCCCGGCCTTTATGTCAGACCTGCGCCAGATATCGCAGAAAAGTTTTGGAACATCGGGATCAGAATTGAAGACGATGCGGTCGTGACCGAAACGGGTTGCGAGTTGATCTCGCGCGGAGTCCCTGTTGCGCCAGACGAGATCGAGGCGCTGATGCGTTCGCGTTCATAAGTACCAGGTTGACCCAGACGCGCGACTAATCCGAATTTAGGTCAAACCCTTCAAGCCACCCCAACGCTGTCCAAACATAAATCACGATCATCGCAATGCCAAACATCAAGGCCACGGTACCGATCAAGAGCGTAAAAATCGCGATCAAAATGGCGCCCCAACCGCTGGGGCGCTCACGCACCAAGCCTGGGTTATAAAACCCGTCAAACCGGACATCGCTCATCAGGCACAATACGATCGCTTCGATGAAGCCGCCGAGAATGGGGATAAACAACAAGAAAAAAGCTGGATTCTCGTACCAGATGTCAGCAAAAGCGCTGGCGATCATGAGCGCCACGCCCGTCGCACTGACCAGCCAAGCCTGACGGCGCCCCAAGTACCACCAATGCGCGCCCACACACCCAAACAACGCCGCGAGCAAGCCAACCGTCGTTTTATTGCGAAACCGTGCGATCGGTGCTGAAGTGGATACGTTTGAAGCAGTCATTAAGATCCGTCAGGTTTGAACGTCAGAACGAGAGACACAACGCTCTCAAAATTTGTCTCTGATCGTTTCCGCTCAAACTTTAGCACCAATCACTCAGACCATTTTTAATCCCTTTGCGGCTGAGTCAGTCTGCTCAGAGGGGCAAGGCGGCTCGAACCCTCGCGATGCCATAAAATGGAGACATGCAAGCTCAAGACGTCGATGTCGCAATCTTAGGGGGTGGCCCGACCGGCAGTGCGCTGGCGCTGCTACTTGCCCGTTTGACTGCGCACCCTGAAAGGATTGCGCTGTTACAGGCCGACAGCGCCTCGCATTACGGGCACACACCCGAGCTTGACCCCCGTGTCTTGGCCGTGAATCACGGCAGTCGGGTATTACTCGAGAGCTTAAAAGCCTGGCCACAACAGGCCGCCCTGATACAGACGATTCATGTGTCGCAGCGCGGCCGTCTGGGGCGCACTGTGATCAGACATAGCGACTTTGACGTCTCTGAACTGGGCTGCGTGGTGCGCTATGGTCAGCTTCACGCTCAGCTCACACAGGCGGTGCAACGCAGCGGCGTACTGGTTTTAAAAGGCGCAAGCGCGCACGTGCTCGGGCAAGACCTCTCGGGCGTCAGTCTCGCGCAGGGATCCTTGCAACTCCGCGCAAAACTCGCGATTCACGCCGATGGCATGCCTGGCGCTCAAGCAAACCGTCAATATTCGCAAATTGCCTTACTGACCCGCGCCCGCGCGAGTCTGCCGCGGGCAGGCTGGGCGTTTGAACGCTTTACAAACGAAGGCCCCTTAGCCGTTTTGCCTCACCCCGACGCCTTGGGCGAACAGTCGATCGTTTGGTGCTGTACGCCCGAGCGCGCCAAAGCCCTGCAAGCCCTCACGCGCGAAGATTTTTCTCGGGCGCTGACTGAGATGTTTGGCTCAAGGCTAGGCACACTCACGGTACAGGGCCCGGTGGCAAGCGTCCCACTAGGCATGACTTTGCGCCCACACACCCTTGACGGACGCTGCGTGGCAATTGGTAACGCCGCACAAACCTTACACCCTGTCGCCGGCCAAGGCCTGAACCTCGGGCTGCGTGATGCCGCAACGCTTGCGCTTGCTTGTCGCGACTGGCTAATCACGCCAGAGCAGGCACCCATGGCCGCTTTGCAGCGCTTCGAACGACTGCGCGCGCCCGATCGCCAGCTAACGGTTCGTTTAACCGATCTGCTCTCACGTGTGTTCACCACAAAATTGCCTTTGATTGAACATGCTGCCGGCCTGGCTTTGCTAGGCATGGATCTTGTACCTGCCCTGCGTGCCCCGCTTGCACGCCACTTGCTGCAAGGCCTGCGGCTATAAGCGCTAGCTCACCCGGGCGCGAAGCGTTTACAATTTGGCATGAAGATCGGTCCTTGGCTCTTAAGTAATAACGTTTTTGTCGCTCCGATGGCTGGGGTGACCGATCGGCCATTTCGTCAATTGTGCAAGCGCCTCGGGGCAGGCTATGCCGTCTCTGAAATGGCAGCCAGTAACCCACAGTTATGGCAAACCGTTAAATCGTCGCGACGTCTGAATCACGAGGGCGAAAACGAACCCGTCTCGGTACAAATTGCCGGCGCTGATCCCGAAATGATGGCGCAAGCGGCCGTGTTCAATATCAACAAAGGCGCCCGAGTCATCGACATTAATATGGGGTGTCCCGTTAAAAAGGTGTGCAACGTCGCCTCGGGTTCAGCGCTGCTGCGCCACGAGGACTTAGTCGCCCGGATTCTCGATACCGTCGTCAAGGCGTGCGCGCCTTTTGGTATACCCGTCACGCTAAAAACACGGACCGGCTGGGATCGCGAGCACCGCAATGCCCTGCGCATTGCCCGCCTGGCGCAAGACACCGGCATCGCCGCGCTCACACTACACGGACGCACCCGCGCCGACCTGTATTTAGGTCAGGCCGAATACGACACCATTCGCGAGGTGAAGGCCAGCATCTCAATTCCGGTTGTGGCAAATGGCGATATCGACAGTCCACAAAAAGCGCGCGCCGTACTGGACTACACCGGTGCCGATGCCGTCATGATCGGTCGCGCCGCGCAAGGCCGTCCGTGGATCTTCCGAGAGATCGAC